>NZ_DGUZ01000007.1 GCF_002394865.1 Fibrobacter sp. UBA4297
CGGACAGCACTTGGAACTTTGTTCCTTAGTGCGCATGGCCACCTTTAGGTGGGAATCTCCTTTTTATCATAAACGAGAAGGTTGTGCCTAATTCTTTCGGCTATGTTCAGGACTAGCTTTGTCTGGCATGACCATTTTGTCCGCGTTTAATTTAAACTGTAGACATTTAATTCATGAAAATGTAGGTTATTTGTGGATTATTTTCTAAAAATACTTGATGTCATAAATAAATATGTGGACTTTTAATAATTTTTAGTATATATTTAGAACGTTGCTTGGTGTGGATTTGGAGATGTTTATGAGAACGAAATGTTCTGGTCTTTTTGCGACGTTGGGATGGGCCGTTTTTGGCCTTTTTGGCGTATTTGGCGCGCAATCGGCTTTTGCCGCAAATCCATTGACGACGGACTTTTATTCTGCGGATGCCGCAGCCCTCGTGCATAACGACTCGCTCTTTATTTTTGCGGGCCACGATGAACAGGGGCCGCAGGGCAATAACAATAAAGCCTTCATCATGAACGACTGGCACGTGCTCGTGACCGATGATATGGAACATTATCATGATTACGGCGCTGTTTTGAGTGTCAAAACGTTCAAATGGGCGAATGCGAGCGCTTTTGCAGGCCACTGCGAATACCGAAATGGCAAGTTTTACTGGTACGTGGCCGTCCATCACGGGACCATCAAGGAAAATGGAAGTGAAGGATTTGCGATTGGCGTTGCCGTCGCGGATCATCCGTCGGGACCGTGGAAAGACGCCATTGGGCAGGCACTAATTACCGACAATACGCCGAATGACGTGAAATTGAACATCGACCCCGCGATTTTTTACAATGGCGACGATATCTGGATGTATTGGGGCTCGTGGAATGCAGGCCGCCGCGTGAAGCTCAAGGAAAACATGATTGAACTTGCGGGCACGCCCGAAGATATCAAAATCAAGGACTTCTTTGAAGCGCCGTGGATGCATTATTTCCGTGGCAATTATTACTTCAGTTACGCATCGGGTTATCCCTCGACGACGAATTATTCCATGGCGCCGAGCCTGAACGGACCGTGGACGCCAAAAGGCGTTATCAACGACAAAATGGAAAATTCCGAGACGAACCACCAGGCGATTTTCAAGTATCTCGGACACTGGTATTTCATGTATCACGGTGCGAATTCTCCGGGCGGCTGGACGTACCGCCGTTCCGTGAACATCGACTATCTCTATTACGACCGCAATGGCTTAATCCAGAAAATCAAACATACGGATGGCGTGGATCCGGTCAACAATGCGCTTCTCGAAGAGGGCGGTTACCGCTTGACGGTCTCGCATAGCAATTTGGCTCTCGAAGATAACGATGGCGTTGTGGTGCAGCAGACTGCGGACGAAAAGAACAAAACACAGCTTTGGGTGCTTGCACATGGCGATTCGGCGCGTTATTACACGCTCAAAAATTTTGCGACGGGCCGCTACTATTGCCCGCCCAAGACTTTGTTGGATACGGTCAAGACTTCTGAAACATCTTGTGAAATCCGCATCGAGAACGCCTCTGCGAAAAAAGGCTATTTCTTGTTTACCGATTACGACAGCGATTACTTGGGCGATGTGCTGAACATCTCGAAGGAAGTCGGGATGCCGGTCATCACGTGGGTTCGCACAGGAACGGATAACCAGAAAGTGCAATTCGCAAAAGCGGAACTGCCGAAGGTTGAACCTCCGAAGGATTCGTCAAATGTTGAAACGCCGCCGGATTCCGGCAATGGCGGGACGACGGGAATTGCGCATGGCTCGCGAGGTTCAATGGATGCGTTGAAAACACTGACTTTGCAACAGATTTACTACGATGCCTCTGCTCGCGTGATTCATTTGGGTGCCGATGCGTCTTGGGCTTTGCTTGATGTAAATGGTGTTGTTGTGCGTCGTGGTTATGGTCGTGAAATCAGTGTGCGTTCCGTCTGCTCAGGAATGTACTTTGTCCGCAACGGCCGTACCACCGCAATGGTTATGGTAAGGTAATGCTACTGTGTCATCCTGAGCGAAACGTAGTGGAGTCGAAGGATCCAGTGAATTTTTAAGGAGTATGGAAATGAAGGTTTTGAATTTTGCAAATCTTGTGAGCGGCGCGAAACTTGCGACTCTCGCGACAATTGGCGCCTTTGGCGTCTCCGCTGTGTCGGCTGCCGATTGGTACGCCAAGGACAACTTGCAGCCGGGTCATGACCCGAGCATGATTCGCTTTGAGGACGGTTACGCCCTCATGAGCACGAACAACAACTTGCAACTGTGGACATCCGAAGATGCCTACACTTGGCGCGATCACAGGGCAACAGTGGGTGGTGTTCCGAAGTGGGCCTATACGTACGCTCCAAAAACCGAGGGAATTTGGGCTCCGGATATCTTTTACATGAACGGCGAATACCGCGTTTACTATTGCGTGTCGGAATTCGGTAAGCGCAACTCGGCTATCGGTTATCAGGCGACCACATCTATTGTGCCGGGCACAACGGGCTATGGCTGGAAGGACCATGGCCATGTTTTCCATACCAAAGATGGAACCGACAAGTTTAATGCCATTGACGCAGACGTTGTTCGCGATACCGATGGCAATTACTGGATGGCATTTGGTTCGTTCGGTCTTGGAATCCAGTTGATTAAGTTGAATGCAAAGACGGGCTATCAGGCGAGCGATGACAAGACTGTCTATAACATTGCTCGCCGTACAAGCAAGGCAAGCGGTGGTGCCGAAGAAGGACCGAGTCTCATTGAACACGGGGGCAAGTATTTCCTCTTTACGGCTTGGGACAAGTGCTGTCAGCAAGGTCCGACCATTGAACAGACAACGTATAAGACCGCTTATGGTCGTGCTGATAAAGTAACCGGTCCGTACAAAGATCGCGCTGGCTACGATATGGCGAATGGCGGTGGCACAATCCTTATGGAACGCTACGGACGCTACGTCGGTCCGGGCGGCGGCGAAGCTTTCCAAGACTTGAACCGCGTGCGCTTTGTGCATCACTATTACGATTTGAATGGCGATAAGTACAATCACATTCACATCCGCGATGTTGTCTTCACGGACGATAACTGGGCTGAGATGGGACAGCCCTTCCTCGGACGTTATTTGAGCGCCGAAGTCGAACACGGCGCTTTGACGCGTGCAGTCTCGGGTGACCTCGCAATTACGCGCAGCAATACGGCTTCGAACGGCGAATATCTCGCTTACATCAATACGGCGGGCTCCAAGATTCGTTTGCCGATGAACATCATGCAGGCGGGCGAGTATCTGTTACGTTACCGCTATGCTAACGGTGGTGAAGGCGATGCTACGCACAAAGTCACCGTCAATGGCAAGTCGCAAACCGTGACGCTCCCGCCGACAGGTTCTTGGGGCACGTTCCCGGAGAAGTCTATTGTGATGATTCCTGCAACGCTCAAACGCGGTGGCAACTTCATCGAAATTGAACCGCAACCGAACGGATTCTTCTCGGAACTTGACCGTATCGACTTCTTGCGCGTGATTCGCGATACGATTCCGGCGAACGGCTTTGACAACGGCATTCGCGTGCGCCTTACGGACAAAGATGAATTTGCAATCAAGGACGGCGGCTACGCGATTTTCGAAAATGTCGTGACGGATTCCATCAAGAGTGACGAAGTTTCCATCCAAGTGAGAAATGCAACCGCAGGCAAGCTCGCCATTCGCGATGGCGCAAAGAACGGAACCGTCCTTGCTGAGTGCGACCTTTCAACGGCTAAGGCTGCAGCCAATGGCTGGTCTGAAGTAAACTGCGGAACGCTCAAAAGCAAAACGGGCATCAAGGACTTTTACTTGACTGCGTCTGGTGTTTCGGGCGAAGCCATTGTCGGAAATATTCTCTTCAAGAGTGCCCCCTTGCCGGAATCAAGCTCTAGCGAAGCATTGCCCGAAAGCTCCAGTAGTTCGGAAGGAACGACCGGAATTGCTTCGCGTGCCGCTCGCTCGGGCAACATGGCTCCAGCTCGCAAAGGCTTCCATGACCTCAAGGGCCGCAGTTTCGACAAGCAAATCCCGTATCGTGTGATGTTCTAGAACCGTTCTGCAAAAACACCAGATTCAATTATTTTTTGCAAGGAGGTTTTTGCCTCCTTGTATTTTATATTGTCAAAAATAAAGAACTGAGTCACCCCTTCGTAATCCTGCTTAAAAAAGTTCTTATCGCAGATTTCTTTTAAGAGTAAATTGATGCTTATCCCAGGTTTTGCCGAAGGGCAGATGTCTAAAGAGCAACGTATTTCGCGAACCTTTTGAAGAAGTTCTTTGAATTGTTCGTCAAATTTAATCAATGAAAGTATCTTGTGAATGTCGTAAATGTGTCGCGATAGACGACGAGGCTTCCCAGTAAGATAGTAGTCACAAATGGCGAACACCTTATCAATTAAAGTTCGCTCTAGAGCCTGAACATTCATCATGAACGGTTCAAGTCCGTAATCGCTCAAAGATATATCTTTTGCATAGTCGGCGATGTAATTCCCTATTGGCATCGCTTCGAATGGAAAGACCGCCGTAACTAGGCTTGTTTCAACCTTAACCGCAGGGACGATATGTGCGTTGGATTTGCAGAGCGGCTTGTATTCGAATATGTAGTTGTTTATGTCGCGATCGCTTTGCGTCTTGTCAAGATTCGTGATGACAAGGCCCAATTTCTTAGCGATAGGGGCGATTATGTTGTATTTGAGTTTCTTTCGACGCGATGTCCCGATATGTTCCGAAAAGGAAATGTCGATATCTTCTGAGAAACGGTTGATGACCTTAAGCGCCTTGGAAAGCGAAGTGCCTCCCTTGAAAACGGCCTTATCTGACGAAGTTGCAATTTCTTTAAGGATAAGGGAAACATAGTAGTCTTTTTCAACTAGATCTGCTTGGATTCCGGATATCCTGCTTACTGTTTCCAAAACATTTAAGAACCTTTCTCTATTTTCATGCAAATACATCGTAAAGCCTCAAATCGTAGATATACTTGTATGTTTTTAGAGGGAAGTTCTCGATGTACTTATCTACGTCGGCACGGAGAATCTTGTTGCGCAAGATATGCTTGCGGATTATGTCGGGAGCTTCTTCCTCGCAACAGTAGTCGGTATATTCTTCGACATCCTTCAGTAAATCCAAAAGTTGAAGAACGTTGCGGTTGTCCTTGGTGACCTCAACCTTGGCTCGGCGAATATAAAATGGAATTTCTCCGACTTTTACTTCGCGTGCGATGGCGGTGGTGTTGTTCGTTACGATTTCTTCTTTATACGGCACCTGCAGACAAAGCCCAAGCTGATTTGCGAAGGTGTAACCCGAATAATATCCATAAATCTCGTCGCCATTGGTGATGTACTTGTATTCCGCGACCATGTTAGATGATATGGGATAATATTCGTGGTTGGGATCCGGTAAAAAATAGACTCCTGGCTCAAATCGCGAAAGTTCACCTGCGTCTACCAGTTTTTTGAATTGTTGACGCAGATTGCCAGCCGAAAGTCCGAGTGATTCGGCGTCCTCAGTGAATATCGGTTTCCCCGGCCCAAATTTTGATTTCAGGAATTTCAAAAGCATCTTGCACCTCAATTAACGAAATTTAATATATATAATTAAAAAGTGTTTGTCAATATCGCTTGATGGCAGGAGAGTGGGGCATCCCCCTTTGAACAAAAAAAATTATATTTACTTAGGCTGTGTGGAAAAGTGAGGCGTTATGAGAAAAGTCAACGTGTTTTTTGCACTTTCTGCACTGATGGCGGGGCAGGTTTTTGCGGCCGATTGGTACGCCAAGGAAACCCGTTGGGCGGGCCATGATCCGGACATCATCCGTTACGAAGACGGCTATGCGCTTGCGACAACGGACAACCACATGCTTATGCAGTTTTCCGAAGACGCGTTGAACTGGAAAAATGGCGACCCCGCCATGCCTGAATTTTCGAAGTGGCTTTATAAATACGCTCCGAACATGATTGACATCTGGGCGCCGGATATTCACTATGTCGGTGGCGAATACCGCATGTACTATTGCGGTTCCGAAATGGGCATCCGCTCGTCGGGTATGGGCTTTATGTCAAGTAAGGAAATTGACCCGACAAAGCCAGGCTACGGCTGGACGGACCAGGGCGAGGTTATTCACACGGTCAAGAGTGATTCGTACAACGCGATTGACGCGGCGGTGCTCAAAGATCTTGACGGAAAAGTCTGGATGGCGTTTGGTTCGTGGGGGACGGGTATCCACATTCTCGAACTGGACGAAAAAACGGGCAAGGTGAAAGACGGCGCAAAAATGCAGAACATCGCGAACCGCGGTGGCGCAGGCGTCGAAGGTGCAAGCCTTATTGAACACAACGGAAAATATTTCCTCTTTACCGCTTGGGACAACTGCTGCAAAAAAGGCGCTGATCTCGAAAACAACTCTTACAAGACGACTGTCGGGCGTTCCAACCGCATTGATGGCGGTTATGTGGACCGCAGCGGCAAGGCTCTCTTGAATGGCGGCGGTACGATTCTCCTCAGCCGTTATGGGCGCTACTACGGGCCCGCGGGCGGTGAAGCATTCGAAGACGTGAACCGTCAACGCTTTGTGAATCACTATTACGATAAAAATGATGGCGGTAATTCTTACATACAAGTGCGTGATATCGTGTGGACCGAAGACAACTGGCCAGAACTGGGGCAGCCGTTTATGGGCCGTTACCTGAGCGCCGAAGCGGAACACGGCATCCTCACGCATGTGGATATCTCGAGTAGCTCCAAGGCTTCGAACGGCGAATTTGTCGCTTACATCAACTACGATGACAGCAAGATTCGCTTGCCGATGATTATCCCGCAGGCGGGCGATTACCTTATCCGTTACCGTTACGACAACAACTGGACTGAGGACGGTGCAAACGGCAGTTCGCATTTCGTGGACATCAATGGCAAGACGCAAGAAGTGCAGTTGCCGTTGACTGGTGCTTGGAGTGAATTCCCTGAAAAATCTGTGGTGTACATCCCGACAAAGCTCAAGCGCGGCTCGAACTTCATCGAGATTACGAAGGGCAAGCATTACGCTGAACTTGACCGCCTTGACTTTTTACGCATCATCCGCGATACCATTCCCGGCAATGGCTTTGATAACGGTATCCGCGTGCGTTTGACCGAAGATGATGAGCTTGCAATTAAGGACGGCGGCTACGCGATTTTCGAGAACGTGGTTACCGACTCCATCGTTGGTGTAGGCGTCAGCATTCAGGTGAAAAATAGCGCTGGCGGTACTCTCTCGCTCCGCACCGAAAGCAAAAAAGGCGATGTGATTTCCAAGTGCGAATTGCCCACGGCTGGCGATTCCAAGTGGACTGACGTGCAATGTTCGAATTTGCCGAAGCTCAAAGGCGTACAGGACTTTTACCTTACGGCGGAAGGTCTCGGTGGCGAAACTCTCGTCGGGAACATTAGGTTCGGCAAGGCTGCGGACACGTTGAAGGTGTCGATTCCTGGTAATTTCCGACCGAATTCCGGCGCAAATCGCATTCTTCGCAGTGGTGAAATGCCCCAAAATGGTTATCACGACCTTAAGGGCCGCCGTTTCGACAAGCTAATTCCGTACAGGGTGATGTTTTAAATTTGGACTCTAAGGTAGTCGTTTTTCGCTGAAAATCTCGCTTTTTCGTGTCTTTTCGCACATTCTAAGCCGCATTTTATATAAAAATGCGGTTTTTGTATGTTTTTTGTCAGAAAATAGATATATTTATATGTAAAAAGAAATTTTCTAGATGGAGTATTTTATGAAAAATTTGAGACTTTTCAAATTGACTGCATCGATGGCGTTCGTCGCTTCTATGAGCGCATGTACAAACTCGTCTTCGCCGGAAGATGATTATTTTGAATTCACAAGTTCATCGAAAGAGTCCAGTTCGTCTTCGTCCGTGGATGTTAGTGTTTGCAAAACGGTGAAGGAATCGCTTGCGACTCCGACAAAGTTTAATGTCGCTAACGATAGCGATACGTCTTGGACGTTTTCGTGGGAATATTCCCGAAATTCTGAGCGTCCTGAAACGGGCTTTAGAATTGAATATCTGGATCTGGATGCTACGAATACGGATTGGAAGAGCGAGGGTACTACGAATGCTGAAGTGACTTTGTATAAGCTTCATGGCAAGAGCAAGGTTGGCAAGTATTATCGCGTGATTGCAATTGATGATTGCGGTAGGTCCGACGGCAGCAACCGCTTGCAGATCAACGAGAATGGTTCGACGTCCGTGTCTACTGCGACCGATGCAAACCTCGGCGTCCCGACCAATTTTGAGATAACCGATACGCTTGGCCAAAACCTATGGCTTGTCTCCTGGAACTATTCTGGCGATAAGGATAGCTATGTGTTGCAGCGCTTTATCGAAACCAAGAATGCCTGGGAAAAATTCTTGACAATCGACGATAGGACTGCCCTCGAAACGGTTATTGATACTGCAGCTGCGGGCAAGTACATTCGCGTGGCCGCCGTTTACGAAGGCAAGGTCTCTACGTATTCCGAAAAAATCAAGATGCCGGATGCCGTTGTGAAAACGGCTTCTACAGGAACGCCTTCGGGTGGGGGCAAGAGCAGTTGCGTGCCGGCCGCTCCGACGAATCTTAAGGCTATGCGAATTGCTCCGAGCGTGTGGCGACTTTCGTGGGATTACAAGAGGACTAGTACCTGTAATGAATCGGGATTTATGGTGCAGTCTCTGGATATGAAAAATCCGGTAGGCTGGAAGGACCTCGGAGAATCCGCGGTGGATGTTAAGTTGTTTAATTTGGATGGTGCCAAATTCCGTGGAATGTCGTTCCGAGTTTCCGCTAAAAACGGGGACAAAAAGTCAGAATGGACCGACCCTGTTGAAGTGACCACCGAGACGAAGTATAGTACGGAATACAATTTTGTAACACCGACGTTAAAGGCGTCTGTTTACAAGGTTGCAGGTGGCTTCGAAATGATGCTTGTGGTGGATAAGAACTTCCCGAATGAGGCGATGGTCTCTTCTAGCTATACGGAATCCCTGAAGTATGAATTCCGTTGGGGAGGCTCTGCTCCAGAGAAAATGGATACGATTACCGTGGATAAGACTTCAGTGACAATGAAGTTTACAGACAAGGAAAAACTTTGTAGTTCGTTTGGTCAGGTGCGTACTATTTGGAAAGACTTGAACAAAAACACGGATGTGTCGGAATGGTCTGATCCTGTGGGCTCACTTACGGTGTACAGCAATGGGCTTACCGATGCTGAAAAGCTCTGCCCGTACGTCTACAAGGACGAATCTTCTTCCAGCTCCGCTGAATAAGGAACTCTACAAAGAACACAAAAAATGTCCGCCATCTTCGAGATGCGCGGACTTTTTTCTTGTCATACATGCTAAGCTGTCATCCCGGACTCCGTTCCGAGAGGGCATCTCCGAATAAGTTATTTTAAAAACGCAAAGAAAACAGCCGCGATAATGAGCAAAAACGCGACGATGTGATTCCACTGGAGCGTTTCTGTATGGAATACCGTGACCGCAATCGTTGTGAACACCGTAAGCGAAATCGCTTCCTGGATGATTTTCAGCTGCATCAGGCTGAAGGGCCCGCCGTTGATGCGGCTCCCGATGTTGTTCGCGGGAATCATGAAACTGTACTCTAGGAGCGCGATGCCCCACGAGGCGAGAATCACGAGAATCAGCGGCCAGTCGGTGCTGATGTGCATTTCTTTGAGCTTGAGGTTGCCGTACCAAGCGAACGTCATAAAGATATTGGAACAGCAGAGAAGAAGAATTGTAAAAATACCAGCTTTCATTTTTAGGTTATAGGGGTTAGGTAATAGGTTTTAGGCTCGGTCGCCGGAATTAATCTCGCTTTTTGTTTATTCTTTGACTATACGGTTTTCCCGTCGTCATTTGGTAGGCGAGGCGCTTGCGCACCTCTTCGAGATACTTGATGTAATTTTCACTCTGGTAGTCGCGATACGTCCAGTCAAAAGCGTGGAAATGCCCATCCTGGAAGTATAACGTTGGCTCCACGAAAATCCCGCGCTGCATATAAACGCGCTGGCGCTGGTCCTTGGTCGTTGCCAAAAAGAACTGCCCAAGCGTCATGTAGCCCGGATCGAGATTTACAGGGCGCAGCCCCGGAGTCCCGTTTTCCTTTGCAATTTCGAGTTCAATATCGTTTGTCCAAAGCTTGATGTCGACAATCGTTTCGCGGTCCACGAGATTCTCGTAGCTAAAGAACGCGCGTACCGGTGCTTCGCCAATTTCTTCTTTGTAGTAGTTGGTGAACGTGAACGGGAACGGTTTCAGGTTCAGGTCTTCTTCGCCGAAACGCGACTTGAGCACTCCGCGGACCGCCTCTACGGACTTGGCATCTTTGGCAAGAATGCCGACGATGATTTTCACTTTGGCAGGAGTTCTGATTTCACCCATGCGCCCAAATTTAGTAAAAGCTGTGTGACTTGATTTTTGTATTTTTTGAAATATGAAATTTTCCGCTCTCTTGCTTTTCGCTTTTGTTCTCTCGTCTGCTTACGCCGAAGCTCCTCGCGTTGAGCCTACGATTCTCGATTCTGTTCCGCACGAACAGTCGCATTTTACGCAGGGACTCTCGTTTGACGGCAAGGACATGATTGAAACGACAGGGCTGTACGGAAAATCTGGACTGTACCGCCGCACGCTCGACGGAAAAATTTTGGATTCTGCCCGCATCGAGGAACGCTATTTTGGCGAAGGTTCCGTAGTGCTTGGCGATGAAGTTTATTACCTCACTTGGAAATCGCATAAGGCCTTTATCTACTCGCGCAAGCCGTTTAAAAAGAAGGGTGAGTTCCGCATCCCGACCGAAGGTTGGGGGCTTACGCTTTGGCGTGACCAACTCTTGATGAGTAATGGCTCCGATGAACTTTTGCAAATTGCGCCGGGCGGCTTTGCGGTGTCGGGAATCATTAAAGTGACTGATGGTCGCTATTCCATAAAACTACTGAACGAACTAGAAGTTGTCGGAAATGTTTTATACGCAAATATCTGGCAGACGGATTTGATTGCCGAAATTGAACTCCCTAGCGGGAAGGTGCTGCGCTATATCGACTTTGCAAAAAAAGCGGGGGAGATTCGCGACCGATTCCCCGGTGTCGATGTTTTGAATGGCATCGCCTACGATGGCAAGAACTTCTGGATTACCGGCAAACTCTGGCCGCAAATCTATAAAGTCAAGTTTTAAAGGTTACCACCAAAGTTTGAGTCTCAGGTAATCGATGGCCTGGTGCGAGAGAATCCACCAGAGCGTCTTTTGTCCTGCGAAAATTTTTGCAATGCCAGTCATGCCAGGACGGAACCAACCTGGAACTTTGTATACAAATTCTCCGCGAACGGGGAAGGTGTTTTCTTGGTCCTTGACTGTGGCGGTTGGGCTTATGCGTTCCGTCTTGAATCGGTAAACGTAATCGGGACGGCTCTTGATGGCGAGCAGTCCTTCACCGTCTTGTGGAATGTTCCCAATTTCGAGTTCACTGACATCCACTTCGACGTAAATGTTCTCGATGGATGCCATTTGGAAAAGTTCTGCACCTTGATTGACCGGAGCCCCGATTTTCTTTTGCAAGTCACCTTCGACAATGATGGCGCTATCGGCGGTGGCGCGAATTACGGCCTTGGAGAGCTTGTAACGTACAATTTTTAGCTTTGCAAGCGTCTGAGCGAGTTTTGCCTGCTGGATTCGCATCTCGGCGAGTTCTCGGCTGGCCTGCGCTTTTTGAATCTCTCGGCGATTGTCCTGTTCTTGGGCTAGCAAATCCGCTTCTTCGAGCTTCAGCTCTTCTTGATCAAGGCGGAGAATCTCTTGCCCTTTGTACACGACATCGCCTGGCTTTACATAGACACTGTCGATATAACCATCGAACGGGGCCGTTAAATAAATAATCTTGTCGGTCTTTAAAATGGCGGGGGAGCTTACCTTATATTCTAGCGGGTACAAAGTTGCGAAAAGGACAAACGCAATCCCTACTATCGTAAAGAACTTGGCCCAGGTGTGTTCGTAACCTAAAAGCTTGCCTAGCCCTTTGCGTATGCTACGGGCTATCCTTGCGCCAAACCAGCTACTTTTTTGGTATAGCTCTAAAAGTCGTGCGCTGCAGAGGTTCGAGGCCAGGTGGATTTGTGTTGCTTCTTCGTCGCTAAAGGCTAATCCTTTGCGTTCACAGGTGATAATCCCGATGATGTCGTCGCCGTGACGAACCGGTACAGAAAGCATATAGCGTGCGTTGTATGTTTGGCTGTATGCTTCGTGCATGCGCGTTGCAAGCAGGTTGTTTTCGGGTGGCGGGTAGAGAATCGATGCGTCTTGTTCGTATGCCTCTTCCATGGCGCCTTCGAGATCTCGTACAATTTGCATCTTTTTTTCGAAATGGTCCGTGTGGCTTATGGCCTTGAGCTGGATGTAGTCGTGCTTGAGCCATCCAAAGCTTACGCGTTCGGCGTGATGACGGTCTGCAATTTCGCTTACGAGAGTGAGGGCTGCTTGTTTGAATTTTTCTTTTTCGAGAACTTTTTGGACGATGTCGAAAACAGTTGTCAATTGGCCAATTTTTGCATTGGTCTTTTTCAAGGCGCTCTGCAACGCCTTCACCATATCGTTTGGGTCCAATTTAATTTGAGCGCTAGTCACAGAGCAAATCCTTGCGGAGTATAATCTTTCCGTCTTCCCAAGATTCTAGGCCGTTTTGCAGTAGCAGTTTACCGGTGGCGCGTACTAGGCGAATGTCGATAATCCTGAGCTGCTTCATACATTCCAAATGGCGCTGTTGTGCTTGACGTAAATCGTCTTCCATGTCGAAAATCAGGTGGTAATTGCTCTTGCCAAGTTCCATTTTCTTGAACTCTTCTTGGAGCTCATTTTCGTGATAGGCTACAGCCGTTTTGCTCAGCATCCATTGATTGCGGAGCTCCTTGGCCCTTTGCTGTAAAATGCGGTATTCTTCGTAAAGCTTGCCCTGGATCAATGCGAGCCTTGTGCGTGCCGAACGGATACTTGCCTTTTCGGCTGCAATCTGGTGACGCTCTTCTAGGTTTGCAAATAAAGGAATATCTATTTCAATGCCGTAGCCAAGAACGCTTTGCCGTTGTGACTTGCTCTTGAATTTTTTCAGGGCGTGGTCGGCATTTTTGTCGCGGCCTCGTATACCATAGTTCCCGATAACATCGACAGACGGCAAAAACTTATTCTTGCTTTTGCTCAAACTCACGTTGCGGAGCTCGACTTCGGTGCTTTGCGCCAAGTAAGCGGGATGTAAAATGCTGATGGAATCCAAGAACGTAAGGGAATCGAGGATGGCTATAGAATCGAGTTCCGTGTTGGGCTTGATTGCAATTGGGCGGGCGTCACGGACGAGTTCTTGCGAAGAGAGAATGAGCAAGAGCGTGAGACGCGCATTGCGGAGATTGTCCATCGCCTCTAAACGGGCTGCTTCGCGGTCCGAAAATTCGGCGACAGCTTTTTGGTAATCGAGCTGCGAAAGCATTCCGAGTTCATGACGTTTGCGGGCGTCTTCGACAATTTTACTTGCGACCGAAGCCGATTTTTCAGCGAAAATAAGAGTTTGTTGCGAATAGTAGTAGTTCCAGTAAGCTTCACAGTAGTTTTCGAGTACTTCGCTAAGCGCTTCGCGATACTTTTGGTAGGCCTGTTCCCTTTGAAGCTTTGCCGTGCGCTGGTTACTCATGGATGCAAAAAATAACGGTCCCTCTTTAAGCAAATGCTGGCGGAGTTCTCCGCCAAAATAAAGTTCCGAAGTGTATTCGCTGTGCGTGTAACTCGTCTGGTTAAAACCGATGTTGTATTCGGTTCCGGTTGGGGCTTTGCCTTGAACGCCAACCTTGTATTCGTTGCGGGTTTCGGAAAATAGCGTGTTGGGGGCGTCGCCTCGTTCTTTGAACGCACGTGCGGTCAAGTGTGGCTCGAATTCGCCATAGGTGCCGCTTGCAGCTTCGCTTTGTGCAATCCAATTGTATTTGGCTTCTTGAATATCAATGTTGTTCTCGATGATGATATCGATAGCCTTGTAAAAATCGATAAAAAGCGAATCTTGTGCATACGAAAGAACCGCTAAAAAAAACAAGGCTATTATATTTTGCCTAATCATTTGACAAAAATCTTTCCTGTAACGCCCGGTTCTACGGACTTGTCAGAATTGTCAAAAACAACCTTGATGGTTCGCAAAAGGCTTGCTTTATCAACAACGGGGGAGATAAATTCGATTTTGCCTTTCTTGTTGCGAATCTTGCCGCTGTTGAGCTGCAGACTTACATCTTGCCCGACCTTGAGCGAACTGGCCTTGCTTACAATGATGTAGGCTGTCATGCGGCAGGTGCGCACATCGGCTATCTCGATGATAGGCTCCAGCGCTTCGACACTTTCGCTTGGATTCTTAGAAATGGCTACAATTTCGCCATCAAAGGGCGCTATAAGGTATTGCTTTTGCAACTGTGCGCGTGCCATGCTGTATTCGAGAGAATCCTTCGCTTTGGCAATCCTTGCGGCTTCCCATTCGGCTTTTGTGACCTTGTAGTTCATCTCTTTTTCCCAGACCTGTTCGGCGCTGATAGAAGTAGATGTCTCAAAAAGCTTTTTGGTGACCTGCATATCCTTTTCGTAGGTGTCCATCTTTGCTTTGGCGGACGCTACGTTGGAATTGTCTTCTGCCGCAATTTTCGTGATGCTTACGCGTAATTCCTCTTCGGTTTTTACGAGGTTCATCAACGTGTCGCCCTTGTGGACAATTGCGCCTTCTTTTACCCAAATACTGTCGACTTTACCGGATACGGTGAATCCGATTTTTGCCTGGGCGATGGGCTCTGTTACGCCATCGAATGTTGCTGCGTGAACTGCAATTGCTAACGAAATGATTGTTGAAAATTTACGGATCATTTTGCGCTATATGTTATTTGGCAGAAGAACTGGAAACTGCGGTGCTTGAAGAAGATGCTGCGCTAGACGATGATGTTGGCGGTACCTTGAGTTCTGTGCGGAGCGTAAAGCCTTTAAGGTACATCTCGTTCTTGGCGTAAACGGTCACGTTCATGCCTACAGAGTCGCCCTGGACTCGGGAATCGAGAATCTTTTCTAACATCTGGACGAACAACGTATCTTGCTTAATCCAGGATTTTGCGTTGGCATAGTAGCCGTTTGCGTAAATGGAACGGGCCATTCCGTTGACATAACTCCATTGGATACGTTCTGTATTTTCGTCGAGTTTTTCGCTGAACTTTACCCAGATGGTATCTTTTGTCCCGAACGTAGACTTGAAATTTTTGTTGCTCGGCCATGCGTTGCTTGTAACCGCGTACAATCCACGATCGGTTGTGAATGCGGAATCGCCAGCAAGTTCAAGAGCTATGCGGTTTCCGGACTTTTTCTTGTAAGCCGTTATGTTGACGAGAATCTTTGTCTCGGCAGGGAAGGCGAGGTCGTGCTTTAAAAACAGCGTGTCGCCAGAAAGAGTTGGCTTTACATAGAATGTTGCTGTGTCCGCCTTTACAGATACGGATAAATTTTTATCGGTAATGCTTTCGCTGAAAACATAGTAAGGCGTTGCCAATGTAGAAATCCCGTTATAGCCGTTCATGTTGATGTCCATGACGTTGGATGCCTTAATCGGGGTCTTTGGCTTGATTATTGTGTCTTGATTGAGAATGTATCGGCCTAAGTCAATTTCAAAATTAGATTTAAGTTTGGGTAGAACAATATCGTTTGCGGTGTAGCGTAAGTTATTATGGGTATAAGGGCTTACTTGTAGAATAAAACCGGTATCGGCAGGAATCTTTTTAAACGTAAATTTTCCGGTGGAATCGGTTTTTGAAGAGAAACTTTCGGGGAAAATGTTGATAAAATCAGCATTCTGGTGAATTATGTTCAATTTGGCGCCAGAAACCGGTATTTTTTTGTCTGCATCTTCGTCGTAGATGTACAATTCACCCTTGAACGAGGCATTTATCGGCGACAGGCGCACGATAGACGAATTGCCGGCGACAACCCCTTCCATGTGCGAGGATTCGCTTGTAGAGGTTATGCTTACCGATTTGGGAGAATAGTAAAGCGTGTCTTTTCCGGATATTTTTTTGTAGCTGAATGTGAATGAACGAGTGCCGTAGGGGAGCTCTTCAATATAAAAATAGCCGTTCTTATCGGTCTCCGTTTCGGTGATATTGCCGGATGCGTCTTGGTATGTTATAGTAGCCTTGTTGAGACCCTTGTTGTCTGTAGCATCAACGACAGAGCCCGAAAAATCCCATTTAGAATAAGCGCTATCTGTAGAATCGGTTACAGAACATCCTAAAATAACGCAGGACGAGAAGAATAAGAATAAATGGTTGTTGATGAATGAACGAGATATGCTCATCATGTACCTCCACGGCTATTTTATCCCAAAACGGAGCCAAAATAGAATTGGATTAATCACTTGTCAAGGATATTTTGTGCGGTAAGAAAAAAGTAAAGTAATGCGGGGTTTGGTGAAATCTGTTATTTGTCATTTTTGCTGATTGTACGCAATAATGTCATCTTGAGTGTAGCCCGCAAGGGCGAAATCGAAAGATCTCGGATGATGCAAAAAAATGAGGCCTATGGGCCTCATTTTGTGCGGTGATAGTAGTATAAAAGGGTTATTCGTTTGAATTGGATTTGACTTCGGTCCACTTGGCGTTGTTGCCGATGTTTCTAATCAAACCAGTAGTCTTCAACCTTATATTTGATGTTTTCTACTGAAGCGTTATTGCCAATGTTTCTAATTAATCGAAAACCTGAAAGACCGGATGTTCCTGTTCCAAAATATCCATAATTGAGTTCTCTCCAATATGGGCGAGCTGAACTGAATTCTCCAACTGTATCCTTTATTGTATATACACCTCCTTTTAGACAACTTGGAAATCCAAAATTGCCAAAAAGTATTCCTTTCAGTAAAACGCGTTCTTCAACCAATCCGAATATGTCATAAAGTCCATATCCATTAGGACGCAATTGCCCTACAGGTTCAGTTTCGTTATCGGATTTTAAGTCTGTTGTAAATATGGCATATTTCGATGCTTCTTCTAATGAGACTGTTGCAGGATCTCCCCAAGGAGCTTTGTTTTTTTTATCTCCTCCACGAGCGAACATCATCCATTCATCTAAATATGGAAGCCTGTAGCCATCTGATGTTTTGTCAATAGAGACTTTTAAATGTCTGCTATTTATATCTTTGAAATCCCAATAAACGATGATGTAGCCATTCGGTATAATACTTTCAAATTTTGCTTCGGCTTTCGAAAAGTAATAATATGGTTTTAATCCATCGCGGATACTGCGTGCGTTTGCGTATTTCATTGCTTGATAGAGCGAAATTTGGGGGGCTGCAGTGTCGTGAACTTCACATTCTTCATTGTGTATGATGTTTTTTTTTCTCGAAATCCAGTCTTTATGAACTTCTTGTATAAATGGAGCATCAAGTGTTGCTTCTCTTGGTATGCTGTCCCACATCATTTGCAGATAATCACAGTTTGTTACAGGATATTTATCAACCAAAAATGTTCCTTTAACAGTTGCAAATCTTTCCATATCATAATATCTTGGAAAGCCTACTTTCCTATAAAAATTTTCGCTTTCTTCGTTATATCCTAATACAACTTCTTCATTTTTTAAATTGAGAAACTTCATCCCGACGGCTAAATTGATATTATGGGAAACATTGGGCTCAGGGAAGAATACTTTTATTTTTTCAACGCCTACAAGTATTGGTGCTTGGAATGCAAGGCAAGAATCATTAAAAATACTTGAATTTAATGAAGTTTCCCATGCGAGAACTGGATTGTCAATGCAGATTTTGACGATTTCGTTTTTTTCGATTTCAAGCCAAGTTTCTGAATTTAATGAGTCTATGTTCAAAACAAAGTTCCTTGGACTTTGTTTTATTAAGGCTAAGTCAAAATTTTTTTTATTCCGATTTTTTATTAGGTCGTTATTTTTCGAAATATTTTTTTTAACTAATACGGAACCATGGTTCTCTCTGGCTAATTTGACTAGAGTTTGCTTGTTTACGACTCCATTGAATGTTCCTCTGTTTTTACCATTCATATCATATACAATATATTGATAAGCATTAGACATCGAGAAACATGTGATTAATAAAAATAATATTTTTTTCATTTTTAAAATCCTTTAATTACTTGTAGAACTACTTGACGATCTATTTAAAATAACCCTATTCCAGTATTCAGATGTGTCAGTTTTGAATTCGTTTTCACTCATGTATATATTTTTGCCACCATAACTTCTAAGTTCTTTGATGTTTCCATTGCAATAGTCTATATCAGTAAATGTAGTTGGATTTGGTCTTGGTGTAGTTCCTTCTTCATACCAATAAATTCTTCGTTCAGGAGTCGAAAACTCATTGTCTATAAAACAATTTCGAATACATTCCCACTGATTTTTTTCATATCCAAGGTGTTCTTTGTCTTTGTCATATTTTTTAGCATCGTCACTATACTTAATAGGTAATTCTATATATCCATACATATTTCCGTCAACATAATTTTTTTCATTTTCGGTTCTTTTTTGTGTATAAACGTGCTGCCCTGCTGTACATACGACAGGAATCGGCCTATATCTTAATTTTTTCCCTGATGGATCTAGCCATGCCATTAGGTTTGTTTCATAACTACCGTATCTGTTAGGATATGTTCTTGTTGACGAATTGCTAGATGTTGTTGATGAAGAACTTGATAAAGGTTCCTCTTTGATTTCATAAATGTCGGTTAGAACTACATCAGTGAGCCCAAATGAGTGCCCTAATTCATGCATTAGCAAATAGTAGGTTTCTATCCCATTTCTTCTTGGTGAGAAAATAATACTTCCATAAGGCAAATATTGTTCATACATTTCGTTTTTTTCTCCATAAAGTGGATGACTTAAGGCTTCTGTTGTAAACCATAATTTCGGATTATCTTCAATTTGAACTGCATTGCTCAAAAAAATAGATGGATTGGCATCTTCTGTATATAAATACGCCTCTTTATTCTTGTCTTTAATATCGTCGAAATTGATTAGCTTTTCATCTTTATCTACATAGAGCTTGTAACCATATGTATATTGGCCATTTTCCCAGTATTTTGCAAGTACTATTTCTGCAGAAACAGCCTTTTGTGAACCTAATTGGAAAAAATATTTTGTATTTGGAGGATCTTTTTCAGGGTTTAATCCAGGACAGTAATTTAAAAAATCTGTAGATTTGTGCTTTTGTGCATAATGTGCGCATTTCCACAATTCCCATTTTTTTCGAACTTTATTTATTGCGAATACTGTATGCCAACTTGGTTCATCAAAAGAAATTTCTTTTTTTCCTTTATTTGGTCCCTCTTCCGTAATTGTTTTTATCCCAGTTTGTTCGTTTTCTAATTTGGCTACATATATTAATTCCTTATAAAGGAGACTTATTTTAGATGGTGTTGTCATATAAAGATTTAATAAACCATTTTCCGATATGTAGGATGTAGATTTCTGAGATAGATGCTTGATGTATTTGCATTCAGAAGTGTTTTGAATATCAACATTGACTACGGCTTGACCAAAAATTTTATTGAAATAATGTTCGGTGCAACATTTTGTAAATTTGTCTTTGCAATTTGTTTGATAATAAGTTTCATTATCGTGATTCTCACATATGGTTGATTGTTCTGGTGTGGTTGAAGATGTTGTACATTTCTCACCATTAAATTCTATATATTTTATATGTTTTGTAATCATCTTGTAAGGTAAAATGCTTACTGTTTTAATGGGTTCTTTCAATTTTGGACATAACATTGCATGATGTCCTTTAGCTCCAATTAACTTGAATTCTTTCATTTTTTTTAATTCTTCGGAATAAATTATATGCGTTTTGCTATTTGTCAGAATTTTTGCATAATCATAGGATTTGTCCTCATTTTGATGGACTAAACAAAAACCATCATATGCGTCCTTCGTAAAATGAAGTTGAATTGAAACGTTATCGTCTTCTTTTACGGAAATATAGACATAAGGGTCTTTTCCTGTGGGATCTTGATCAAATCCATATTTATAATTGGGAGCTTCCGTAAAATAAGGCGTTGACTCTTTCCATTTAAAAGGTTTTACTTCGCCATCGTATGGATTAAGCGGCATGTCATATTCGTTAACCAATATGCGGTCGCTACTACTTGATTCCGGTTCAGGATTTCCTTCTGCCTTTGGTCTCGGATAGCTATTCATCAGCTTTTCTCTCAGTTCCTCTTCGTCTAAGCCAGAAAGATCTTCGTCTAGTGGCGATACGTACTTGTTTAGTGTGGCTGGCTTATCTTGTGCATGTGCGGAATAAGCTTCTGAAGCTTTTGCTCCTTTTATAATAGATTCCGTATACCCCCCGATATCGCCATCGGAACAAGCTTCGATAAATATGATGGATAAAATAACAAGTAGCTTTTTCATGTTGCACCTTTAATGTTCTAATATCTTGTAGTTAAATCGATCTGATCCGTCTTTTATGCAAAGTATAACGGCGTCTTCGTAATTTCCGATGTCTTCTTCTGTTTTCGAAAATAGAATGGCTTTACCTAAAGAATCAATCATTGTTTGGAATACATACTTGCCGTCTTCTTCGCCGTTTCTGTAGAACATGATATCTACAGGTTTAAATCCGTAAGATGTCTTGTCTTTTTTCATGAGTGTGAATTGCACTTTGGCTGAATCCACCTTGGTCATTGGGTGCTTCATAACCTTGACCTTGATGACTCTTGCTAATTTGCTATATGCAAGGTATGATCTGAACCATGCTGTTGGTATTGTATCCATCAGTGGTATCATCGGGCTTGCAGGAACTACTTTGTTATTTTCATCAAGTTCGCCAATGAAAAAGTCCGTTGCTGCCAAGTTCAGTATCCCGTATGCTCCCAAAGCAAGTTCTGTTTCATCGCGTTCACTACCCATGACATCTGCTTTGGGCATTTTGTCATCTTTTTTGCCTGCTTTACGTAAAGGTGAATCGAAGGAAAGGTTTATGCCAGCGTCATAACCCATGAATTTGTTGCTTCCTGCGGGATTCTTCTCGTCCATGAATTTCGGGTCGCCTGTATAATTGTGGTTGCCGCCATATGGTCTTGAAAATGATGAGTGAGTGGCTGTGAATCCTTCGATAACTTCGTTGGCGCATTTGCCGGGTTCGCAACTTGGGGTGAAGTTTTTCCAGAAAATGCTGTTGCCGATGGTGCCGTTTGCTTTACCGCCAATGGCTGGATTCACTGCTTTTGCGATGTTGGCGAAAAACGTGGAGTTCCATATGTCGAGCCTGTTGGCTTCGTTGATTATTGCACCGCCTTTTATAACAGTTCGGTTATCGTGGAAAATTGCATTGCCTATGTATGCTCCGCTACCGGCGAGTTTTACTGCGCCGCCGTTTTTTGCTGATTTATTGCCCGTGTAAACGATGTTTTGCATTTTTACTTCGCCATTGCTTGCAACGGCACCGCCATCGCCAAGGGCTGAGTTCCCTGAGAATCGGATGTTTTCAAGATACAATGAGTCGCTTGTGTAAATCGCGCCTCCCTCGGCGTTTGATTTAGCATCGGAAATGATGGCGTTCTTTATCGTAAGTTTTTGGCTTTGGGCGAAAATTGCACCGCCATTTGTTTTGTTGAATCCGTTTGCGATTCGCAAGCCTGTTAAGCTGCGTGGCGAACGGCCTTCGATTTCGATGTGGGCGGATTTGCCAAGTTCAATGAGCGGCATGTCGTTTTCGGATTTTAATTGCCAAATATCGCCTGTATAGCCGACTAACTCAAAACCTACTTTCCAAGGAACAACTCCGTCGCTATAATTGTCAGCTACGTTCCATGTTCCGCGAACGATGTTGATTTCGCGGCCTGTCTTTTGTGCCATTTCGAGAACTGTGGCGAAATCGCCGGTTGCCGTTGCTGCCGTTGCTCCGTCGCAGCCTTGCGAACATGGCGATTGCGGGTCCCAATAAATGCGGTAATTATCGTTTTTCTCGAAGTTGATTGTGTAATTGCTGCGGAACGCTTCGTTAGGGAATCCCGTAATCTTATCGCGGGAAATTTCGATGTTTACTGTCACCGAAGATGCGCCGAGATCAATCTTTGCCGATTCTTTTCCGTTGATTTTTACCTTGGCATCCTTGGCATAAACGTACATTTCAACAGATTTTGCTGTTGTCGGTAGCACGGAGCGGTAACGGTATGTATTGGGCTCGAAGAATGGACCGAAATGTTCTTCGTTGTGCGAGATTTCTTCTGCACGGGGTTCTCGTGAAATGGTCGATTTTGGAGCAACAGTAAGCTTGTTTGCGTAAACGCTACCGACCAAGTGAGAACGCAATTCTATGCTGACGGACGCATTCGGGGCAACGATTGTGCCGAAATAAAGCCCGTCGGTGCCCATTTTGATGGATTTTCCGGCGATGTTCCATGTGATTTCGCTCGGATTCCCTCCGTTTATAGCGAATTGGCATTTGTTGCCGAAATGAACATCGCTCGCGACATCGATTGTAATGGGGCCGGCTGTCAGATCGAAGGATAACTGGACGTTAGGATCCGTGTGGATACTTTGGAATTTATATGAACCGGAAGAGAATTTTATCTTGGCTCGTTTTTTGGCGTTAAGTGTGCCGTATTCGCCTGGCGGGAGCGTTTCGGATTTGCTGATGCTTACGGCCTTTGCTGAATCGCCGAATACGATGGCGGGGGAGGCTACGGACGGTTTTTTCAGGGCGACTTGTTTTGTCGATGCCGCTGTCGCGCCGGTTTCTGAATTGCAGGGGACGCCGTAGCGTAAATCGCCAGTAATGTGAGATTTTGCTCGTAATGAGCATCCGTTTGACACGTCAACATTGCCGTAAATCTTGGAGTCTGCGCCCAATTGGAATCTTGTGGTGAAAACATCTCCTAAAATCATAGATTTGTCGGAGATGTCGATAGTATCTGCGATAACTATATAGTCTGAATTTTTTTGATTATTCTGAAAAGTTGAATTATCTGAATGGTTTGTGCTTGCTACTAATTCGTTGAATGGGGTATATTTCCAATCCGAATGTGGAATATCTACGGCAAAAGATGCACTAGCTGTCAAAGATAACAGAAATAGAAATGATGAATTATATGTCTTTGATTTTATAAAATGAAAAAGGAATGGATTCATTGAACAAACCCTTGATAATGTTCAGAAATGTGTTTTTACTTTGTTCCTGATTCTATGTTTTCCCATTTGGCGTCGTTGCCAATATTGCGGATTAGGCGGAAACCATCAAAAGCCCCCCAATGGCCAGCTCGAAAATGTCCAAAACTAATATGTTTCCAATAGGTACTTAGAGAATAATCGTCATCTTCTAATTTGACTCGATATTCACCACCTTTTCTACATGAAGGGTTGTAAAAATTAGACCAAATTTCATACTTCATAAGGACGTGTTCTCCAACTAAACCGAACATGTCGTATAGACCATATCCATTGGGTTGTTTTTGTCCTACTGGTTCAGAATGGTGAATTTCTTTTTCGCTATGTGGTTTTGTTGTTGTGAATGTGCCATATTTCATCATATCGTCTAGTGTTAAAGTCGTGTCTTTCGATGGGTCTCCCCAAGGTGATACAACCTCTTTACTTCCTCCGCGAGCCAACATCATCCATTCATCATAATATGGGAGTCTATAACCGTTAGATGAATGGTCTTCTGAAACTTGGATGAAGCCTTCATCGTTGCTTATGCTGGGCCATTCAAAATCTAGACCTAGGATGACATAACCGTTAGGCTGAATGTCTTCTTTGTTTGTACTTGTTTGTGCAAATGTATAATAGGGCTTTAGTCCTTCACGGTTGCTGCGTGCATTTGCGTATTTTATTGCTTGATATAGCGTGACTGTGCTTGCAGCTGTGTCATGAACGTCGCATTTTCCGTTATGTATACTATTTTTTTTTCTTGATATCCATTCATCATGTCGATTTTTTATTGATAGATTTAAATGTGGAGATTTATTCGGTATGTTATCCCATGTAGCTTGAATAAATTCACAATTTGTTATGGGGTATTTATCGACTAAATATGTTCCGGTTACCTTAACAATCCTTTCCGGATCTTCATTTTGTGGCGTGCAATCTATAGTTCCCTTTTCTGTTACGCAATTTCTGCTTAATTTTAGGGATTCTTCATCATAACTATTATATCCTAACAAGACTTCTTCATTCTTGAAATTTAAATATTTCATGCCTACAGCTAGATTAATTTTTTGCGCAGAATTTGAATCTGATAAATAAACACTAATAGATTCGACGCCGTTAAGCGTTGGTGCTTGAAATGCTAGGCATGAATCGTTAATAATCCTTGAATTTAACGAAGTTTCCCAGGCGAAAACCCGATTTGATTGGCAGATTTTGACGATTTCGTTCTTTTCAACTTCAATCCATTTTTCTTCATTCAGAGAATCGTAACTTAACTCTATGTTTTGCGTTGCTTGGTTGATTTGGGCTAATGTTAGGTTTTTTAATGTTTTAGTACTATAGAATTTATTTTCTTTTGAATTGTTTTTTTTTACTAAAACAGAACCATGATTATTTTTAGCAAAGAGAATTAGAGTTTGCTTGCTTACTTCTCCATTGTAAGTCCCGAGATTTTTGCCGTTCATGTCGTATATTTTGTATTGCTGCGCATTTGATAAAGCAAAGCATGCTGCTGTTAGAATAAGAAGTTTCTTCATTATAAATCCTTAATTTTATGGTTTACCATCTAATACTTTAATAGTAATTTTTTCAATACTCTTATTATTCATTTCGTTGAAATTATTTTTATCTGTAATTTGTATTTTGGGATTCTCACCTGTGTCTGTTTCCCTGCATTTACCTGTAGTTCCTAATAAACCTTCTGAATCGAAGTATTCTTTTCTTTCGTTTGTTGCGTATTTATCTAAAGCATTTTCGTTAAAACATTCACCGC
The DNA here is from genome assembly GCF_002394865.1 of Fibrobacter sp. UBA4297. NCBI lineage: Bacteria > Pseudomonadati > Fibrobacterota > Fibrobacteria > Fibrobacterales > Fibrobacteraceae > Fibrobacter > Fibrobacter sp. UBA4297. The sequence goes on from NZ_DGUZ01000007.1 coordinate 24,955, forward strand.
GAATACATTCCCATTGGTTGGGCTCATTCCCTCCAGTTAGTCGTTCTATTCCTCCAAACATTCCTTTATAATCATATTTGCCTTCTTCATTTAGTTCTTTTTCTTCGAAAAATCGTGTGCCTCCAGTACAGGCTATCGGTACTGGCCTATATCTTAGTCTTGTTCCGCTTCCGCCTCGAGTTACCCATGACATTAAATTTGTCTCGGAACTTGCATAGTAGTTTTGATATTTCTTGAAGTCTAGTTCATTATCATTTTTTGTATCAAAATTTATAAAACTTTTTTGAGGATTATCACTATCGTCTTTTTGTATAACTTTAAAAATTTTAGACTCATGTACATCAGTTAGACCCAATGAATGTCCTAATTCATGAGCTGTAGTGAAATAACTTGACGAATCAGCTTTTCTAGAAACGAAGATGATACTTGCTTTTGGTAAAAATCCTGCGAAAGGACTTTCTCCTATAGGAGTGAACGAGACACTTGATGCTAGTGTTCGTTCACTTGGTCCGCCAGGAGGAATTATTGTATAACCATCTTTTAATTTTAACACATGGCACGAATTAAAAACACCGTTGTCTTTGTCAATATAATAATGGTGCTTGATATCTCCATTCTCTCGGCTCTGCTTTACTTTGATAGCAATTTCTTCTTCTGTTCCTTTACATTCGTCTTCTAAGAAAAATTGCACTCCTTTGGGTTCTGTTTGTGGGTAAAATCCTGAACAATAGGACAAATCATAAAGCTTTTCTGGGTTGTTTTCATTTTTTTTATTTTTGTTACACGCTTCAAGTTTCCAACGTTTTTCAATTTTATTTATTGCGAATATAACATTCCAATATGCAGATTTTTCTTTTAAAGTTTCGTTTGTTGTTTTAGCAAGTTCTTTTTCAAGGATAACTATTGCTGATTCTAGTAGCGAAGCATATGGACTTTTCACTTTGTTATTTGCATATTTTTCACGATCATTCATATCTATAAAAGTTTTTAAGGCTTTTGTTTGATTGTATCGACATGCTCTTTCCCAAATAAGGTTAATGTTAACAACTGCTTGGTTGAATACTTTATTTAGGTATTTTTCCATGCAACATCTTGTAAATGTATTTTTGCATTTGTTGTAATCGCAGCCGTTGTTTTGTTGTTCGTCTTGGATTTGTTCTAAAATTTTTATTTTTTCGTCAGCACAAGAAAGGTTCTCGCCATTATATTCTACATAAAGAACATTTTTTGTAATCATGTTGTATGGTTTTACATTAATACGTAATAAATTAGGTTTTTTATTATGCTGATTTATGCAAGTGTGTTTTTTACCTTTTGTAATACATCCATAAAGAGTGTATTCTCCACCAGATTTGTCTGATGTGATTTCTATGTCAGCCGCCTTTCCACTGAGCAAACCATAATTTTTTCGATCATTCTCTGCTAACAAAAAATAATCATCGTATAGTTCATCTGCTAAATGAGGGATGAAAGAAATGCTTTCTCCTATTTCGCCGGATATGTAAATAATAGAGTCTTTGCCTTCGGGATCTCTATCAAATCCGTATTTATGAGTTGACGATTCGGTAAATGATGGTGCTATCATCTGCCATTCATATGGTATTATATCACCATCTTGTGGATTATGAGGCAAATCCAATGCTCCATCTAATAAACTTCCACTACTGCTACTCCCGTCGCTCGTGCTACTGCTAGATTCTGGATCTGCACCATTTCTTGCTAAAGCCAATGTCCACGGGTTGGTGTTCATTAGCTTGTCCCTCAGCTCGTCTTCGCTTAAGTCGGAAAAGTCTTCACCTAATGTGGAAACTTGTTTTTTCAGTGATTGCGGATTTTTATTTCCCTGAGATACGCTGGCGTTGGATGGGCCTGCTTGCTTTAGAATTGATTCTGTATAACCGCCTATGTCAACGTCGGAACAGGCTGCAATGAAAAAGATTGATAAAATGGTTAGAAGTGCTTTCATGATAAAGTGCTTGTTGTGAAAGATAATATTTTGTATGGTGAATGTTGAATTTGTGTGAATAATTTGATTGTATTCTCCAAGATTTCTTTTGTCCTAAAACGAGGCGAAAATAGAATAGGATTATTCTGTTGTCAAGGAAAATGTTGTTCGGTAAGAAAAAAGTAATGAGAAATTGTTTGAAAATTGCATATGTATGTTAATTGTAATAAGTTATTTGTCTTGTCTGTACTTGATTTTTGATAATTTATACTATATTCTATTGTTTGTGTGAAGCGTGAAAAAGTTGGCAATATTGCTTATTTTAAACGAAATTTCGCAAAAATGAAGGAATTTTGTAGTTTTAAAATAACGTAATTTGTTGACTGTAAGCGACTTACATAAACGAGTTGTAATGTATTAAAATTTGGAGATTAAAATGTCCGAAGAAAAAAAAGTTGTTTCTAACGAACCAGAAGTCGTATGGAACGACTCGAACATGAATAGCCTTTATGTTAATGCGACTAATGTTGTTGCCGGTCGTGAAGAAGTTATGGTGCTCTTGGGCGTAAACCGCGCTTGGAAAATGAATCAGGAAAAGGTCGATGTTGACCTTGCTGAACGCGTGGTGATGACTCCGTTTACAGCAAAACGCCTTGCGATTATGCTTGGTGCAACCCTCAAGGCATACGAAACCAAGTACGGAAAAATCGAAATCGGTATCCCTGAAGTCAATAAGGGTTAATTCTTACACCTCAAACGGGTTCTGTGGCCTATGGTCTTAGGACCTCTTGAGGTGGTTAATAATAAATTTCTAATATTTATTGGGTATATGGAAGAGGTCTGCGGCATGTGCTTGTTTTGCGCTTGCTGCTGAAAAAGGAGTACAGAATGAGAAAATTTGGAATGAATAGCGTCATTGCGAGCATTGCGAAGCAATCTCTGCTAGCTCTTTTCTTGTCCATAGCCCTTATCGCTTGTGGCGGCGACAGCGGTACGTCACCCAATAGCGAAGAAAAAGATTCTTCCAGCAGCGTTCAAAAGGATGAATCTTCTTCCTCGGTCAAGAAGCAGTCTTCATCAAGTGTGACGAAGACATCTTCTTCCTCTTCAGTCATTCCCGCTTCAAGCGCGAATCGCCCTTCAAGTAGCAGTAAAAAAGGCGATGCCGGAACGGAGTCCGGCATGACAAGTAGCAGTTCCTCGAAGGTTTCCTCTTCGTCATCGGCGAAGGCTACTTCTTCCTCATCTTCTGTCAAGACTGTTTCTTCTTCTTCCGTTGCTCTGAGCAGTAGCAGTAAGCAATCCTCTTCTAGCAAAAAAGTTGAGTCTAGTTCTAGCCAAAAGATTGTCTCGTCATCTTCTGTCGCTCCTGCATCGAGTTCAAGTAAAAAAGAGTCTAGCAGTAGCGAGTATGTTCCGTTTGATCATTCGCATGCACTTGCTGCGGATTGGCGTATTGGTGAAAATCGTTATAAGACTTTTGTTGATCCTCGTAATGGACGTAGCTATTATTATATCACAATTACTGGCAGAGATACCAATCTTACAACATCAACGATAACCGTAATGGCAGAAAATTTAAATATTGGTAAGATGGTTCTTGGTGAAAACGAGCAGAATGACGATTCTGAAATAGAACGCTACTGCTATAATAACGATACTACAAAATGTGATGAATTTGGCGGACTTTACCAGTGGGCGGAGATGATGCAACTGCCGAGCCGCTGTAATACCGAAAGTTGTGCTGATTTAATTCAGAAAAATCACCAAGGAATATGCCCTGAAGGTTGGCGCTTGTTTACGTATAATGATTATAGAATCGTAAGGTTTTCTGAAGGTAATGAAGAACATGGTGTTGCAGGACTGCGTTCTGGATACCGCTTTAACGGCTACAATACTACAGGTTTCTCCCTTGTTGGTGCGGGGTATAGGTCTGAAGAAAAAAAATTTGAAAATTTGAATGAATATGCATTTTGGTTTTTCCCGACAGAGAAGGCTAGCGAAAAAGCGTATGTGGGGCTTATTTCGATTACCAACGATGATGGTATTTCTGAGAGTGATTGGAGTATAAAACAAGAAGGACTCTCTGTCCGCTGCGTAAAGCTCGAATAGTTTTCCTTATAAAATATTAAGGCGGATTACATCCGCCTTCCTTGCGTTATTCCGACATGGTGTCGGAATTTCCTTACCAAAAGTTTAATTAAAAATCGGCGTACGTTGGTATGCCAAAGGCAATCCTTATGTCCAAAATGAACAACAACTCCCGTAAAAACGTCAAAAACTCTAAAAATGTCTCTAGAAAGGCGGTTCGTTCGAGAAAAAGTTCAAAAAAGAACTTTAAGATCGAAACTCTTGAACCGCGCTTGATGATGGATGCGTCTGCGGGGTTTGATGTCGATAAAATTGAGGAATACGCAAGTCAGTTTGAATCGATTGCGTCTACTGTAGCAGACAACGTTTATACGACTGTCGGTTCTGTTGCCGAATTTGATGTGTCCAATTTGGGAGTCTTGGATAACATAGAATCTCCTATTGCTTTATTTAGTGAATCTGGAGATTTGTTTAAGACTACTATTGCTAACAAGGTTGCTGATGTTCTTAAGGGCGCTATTCAAAATGCATCCGGTGCCTCTGAAAACATATCGTTGTCTGAATTTGTATCAACTTATGTTGACTGTTTTCTAAATGATCCAGCAAATGGTTCGTATGAAGGTATTTCCTTTGGTGTTGATGGCGATAAGCTTGTTATTACTCTTGATTTGTCCAATGAAAAGACTGTAAATAATATGGGCTTCGACTTGAAATCTTTGGGCGAAATCAAGATTGAAGGTCAGCCAACGCTTACATCATCTGCTGAAATAAAAGTAACAATTGATTTGAATAAAAATGAAAATGAGTATTATCTTGATGATGATACAGATTTTTCTGTTGAAACACCGGTAATTGCAAAACTTGAAGCCACTATTCAGAATCTCGGCCTTAAGGCTAAGTATATGGATCTTACTCTAGTGGAACAGAATTTGCAAGATGAAACTTCTCCTGATTTAAAATTGTCGTATAATGATTCGGAGCCTACAAAAATTGACTTGGAGTTTCTGTTTGAAGATTCAAAAGGTTTACCATTTGTTGTTGCTGAAGGCGAATTCCTGAAGCTATCAACTGTAAATAATGAGTTTAATGCTAAAATCCCTGAATTTAAGATAAAAGATCAATTTTTGATGAAAAATGTTCTTAGGGGGCTTGCCGCTGCGAACCTTCCTATTTTTGAAAGTTTGAAAATTCCTGTTGGTTCTGGCGAATATACTGTTCCTAAAATTGCATCTGAAATGGATGTACTTTGGAAATATATCCCTGGGGCGATTTTAAGCAATATTGAAGAATCTAAGTTGAATTTGTCTGATTTCAAAAATTTGATTAATTCTGCTATAGCTAAAGAATATACAGGGCTGGCCAAAATTTTTGAGAGCGTTGGTGTTGATGGCAATGCCTCGGAATTGAATCTTGTTGAGGGTGAAAATAATCTTGCTTTGAAGATTAATCTCAAGTCGGGAACTCTGGATACAATTGACTTGGATCTTTTTGATTTAAACGATGTCGAGATGAAAACATCCTTTGTTATCGATGTCGTTTTAAATGTGACGAATGGAAAAGTTTCTTTTGAAAAAGCTTCTTTGAAAAAATTTGATGTAGATGTTCCGTCTAAGAGTGTAGATGCTGTTCAGATTGGTGGTCTTAGCGCAGCTTTGCAAGGCGGAAATTTTAGTTTAAATGCTTCTGTTGAAAATGTCAATAATCAGCTGAAAATAAAAAATTGTGCAGCTGTACTTGGGTATTCTAAAATTGAATTGAAGTCAGGCGCATCTGTTGTTTTGCAAGAAAATAGTGGAAAATTTGAATATTCCTATAGCAATAACAAGTGGCTCCTTTCTGAAAAGGTTGAACAGGTGTTGTCTCTTTCTGGTGATAACACTGCCTCTGTAAGCGCTATGGTTCGTAAAGCAGGCAAGGTGCCTTACATTGCCGATAAAAAGATAGATTTTGGAAAAGAATCTTTGTCTGTTTCTGAAATTGCGTCTAAGGTTGAATCCTTAAGAAAGAATTTGTCTCTTGCCATTAATGATAATATTCCGGTTGTTGCTGGCGATGCCTATGATGTAAAAATCAATGATTTGAAGAGTTCATTTATTGCGTATGCAGGGGAATCTGTAAAAGAATTGTTTAGCAGTGTTGAAATTGGATTGGTGGCGGAAACAGACTCTGCATTTAATGCGCTTGATGATGATTCTGGTAAAGATAAAGTCATTAATATAAATAAAGGAAGAAATAATTTCTCTGTGACTTTTAAAACGAAACAGGGAATTTTGAATGGTATTGATGTTTATGGCTATACACTGCCCACGGTGACTGTTGATTCCGAAATTAGCATCGGCTTTTACGTTGATGTAGATGATTTGGGTAAAGCGAGTGTTGGTGGATTTTCGTTGACTTCTTTTGATAATACGGTTAAACCGAAAAATTCCGTTGAAGGTTTGCCGTTTGAAATTGATGCTTCGGGATTTGTTGTCTCGCTTACATCTGAAGGATGGCGTGAAGACGGATTTAAATTTAAGACCAAAGCACCTGAGTTTGGTAATGCTGTATCCGCTTTAGCAAATGTTTCCGCTTTAAAAAATAGTGCTTCGAAACTTAGTGAAAATATCAAAGACGTTTCAAAAGTTTGGGACGATGTTTATAAATCTTTGACAACTTCGGTTACTGTCGATGGCGTTGGTGATGCCGCTTCTTATACGCTTGATACAAGATTATTGAAAAGTACGTTTGAAAATCTTATAGTAGGCAAAAAAGGTGATGTAAATGGGCTGTTCTCGAATGTTAAGGTTGTTCAGGGGGAAGCGAATCTTGTAAACGGAACGTTTAAAGGTGTAGATGTTTGGGGTGGAGCTTCTTCGAATGTCTATTCTAGAATGACGGGCAATGTATATACCTTTATATTTACTCATCAAACATCTAAAGTTGATGAATTGCAAATCCATTCTCAGTCAATTAAGAATCTAGATGCGGAGACTTTGATTGCGGTAAAAGTAACAATATCGAATGCTGCCGGTGTTGTTGATTATGATGTAGCTTTGGATTCTGTTGCTTTTGACATCGATTTGGATAAGTCTGTTCCACAAGGTTTGCCTTTTAGCTTTAGTGAAAAAAATGTAAAAGAAGTTTGGAATGGCTCAGCATGGAATAACAATATCTCGGATATTGAAATCTCGTTGAGTGATTCTGCGTCCATTGAAAGTGACCTTTCATCATTTAAAAAGGCTAAGGTCTCAGAAATTGGTGAACTGAAACTTAAAATAGGTGGCAACGATTATAGCCTTAATCTTATTGCTGATGAAGTCGAAAATTGTTGGAATTGCGTGGTTGAGACTTTGTATAGTGTTGTTGCAAATAATAGTTCTGTATCTAATTTGCAACAACAAGTTGAAGCTGCATATAAGAAGGCTTTAAATGAAAATAACATTACCCCAAAGATTTTTGGAGATTCTCTTGCAGTTACTGTGAGTGGTAATGTTTATAGCCTTGCATTGTCTTTAAAGAGTTGCTCCATTGATAATTTAAAAATTGATGGTGTTGACTTAGGCCAAGTTGATGTAACAACCGGCTCGCTAAAAGTTAGCATTGAAAAAGTAGTTGAAGATAATATTGTTTATTTAAAGAACGCTAAGTTTGGCGGCCTTGAACTGAATGTTGCAAAAAATTATACTGATGATAAATCTATTAAGGTTGTAGATGGCTTATATACTGCCACTCTTAAAAACAGTAAATTGGATATGACTCTTTCTATAACCTCGAATGAGTCTCAGAACATCAAGTGTGATTTGTCTTATGACTCTTTAGACGTTTTAAATGAAAATAATATAGTCGTTCATTCTCTTGCATCTGGAAAATTTGAGTTAGCCAATGGAAAATGGGTTGAACCAGTAGAATTAAAAAATGTTGCTTCTTCTGTTGGCCTTGATGCTTTCTCATTGAGTGAAAAACTTCATATCGATGAAAAGTTCGATATCCCTTATGTTGGAAAACTGAAGTTGGGTTCGACTAGTTATAGTGCTTATGATATTCTCAAAATTGTCGATGAAATAAGAACGAATGTGATGCTCGCCTTGCAAGGTAAGGTGTCTTTGAATGGAACTGTTCTTCAGTTAAATATAGAAGAAGTTAATAAAAAACTTGAAACATTGAATTCTAGTCTAAATTCTTTGAAAAAGACTGCTGTTAATAGTTTCCTTTCTAGTTTGAATATTAAGAATGGACAAAAATCTTATGATTTGATGAAAAAATGGGATGATCTTAAGGCTGATACCAACGATTTGAGTGTGGTTGCTCTTGATGGTGATTCGTTTGAAATTGAGTTCTGTCTTAAAAAGGCTACGCAGGATGTAGAGTTTGATTCATTATCTTTTAAAGATACGGCAATCAATACGATAGTATCTGTAAATGTGAAAGTTGATAAGAATGGTGATTCCTTTGACACAAGTTTTAAGTCTTTTGTTTTTGAATTGCCTGGAATAACAGCTGCTGCAACGGCTGAAGATGCAACGGGTGCTGAGGATTTGGCTGTTCGTGTTGCTGAAGATTGCTTGAAAATTTCTATAACAGAAAGTGGAACTGATGTAAATGTAATAACTGATGAATTTATTGATGATATTTATTTGCCGATGGGCTTTGATTTGGATTTTTTGGATAATATTGACATTCCGTTCCTTGAAGAGCTTAAATTCTCTTTAAATGGAGTTGGAAGCATTAATGTAGAAGATATTCTCAATGTTGTTGATGAGTATAGCAAAATTTCTCAAAATTTCTTGGATTGGGCAATTGCTGATGATTTCGAAGATGGCAAATATGAGGTTGATCTCAATAGTATTCAAAAGGGATTGAAAAATATCTGTAAAAAGATTCCTTTAGGTAAAGTAGGAATGCAAATTGTCAATAATGGAGATACTCCCAATGAAGGCAAGTATGATGAAGTTAAATTTGCATCATTATTGGATTCTGACAGCTTTACTCAACAATATTTGGTAAATGGCTTTAATCAGGTTGTATTTAAAATTACACCGGGTAATCTACAGTATGATAAGACTATTGATTTAGGTTTATTTAAGTTTGATAAGTTTAAAGTTGACTTTAGCGTATATGTATTGTTAGATATTTATGTGACTGACGATGGTTGGATTATTTTTGATGATTGCAATTTTGATAAAATAAAATTGAAATTGTCTGCTGGATTAAATGATAAAAATGGAATTAATCTTGGACTTTTCAAGGCTGATTTTAAGAACGGGTCTTTAGACTTTAGTGTAGATATTACTCCGGGTGGCGATAGTTTAATTACGTCACCAACGATTAGTTTGTCTTATGATGAATTAAATCTTAAAGCGGGTGGATGTACTATCGTATCTTTAGATGAAGGTTCTTTTAGCTATAATTTCGAAACTAATGAATGGACGTTACCTGATGAAATACAACGCTTTGCTTCATTCTCTGGAAGTAATTTAATTACTCAAGTACATACGGTACTGGTTACATTCCAGTCGGCTTTGCGTAATCTTGTTGAAAGCAAGACGAAACTTGATTTCCTTGATGGGTCGATAGAAAAGGTTGTCGATATTGTTGAAAAGGTTGAACAAGTTGTCTATGGTGATGAATCTGGTGATACAAAATATGGCCTTACTAAATGTGTAGATGGCCAGTATGTACAGAATTTTGATGATGTTGTTGGTTTTGTTGAAAAATTTAATGATTCATGGAAACATTTCTTTAATGATGATAATGATTTTATAGACAAGGATACGAATTCTAAAATTGCAATATGTGCTGCAGAATATTTTAAGGAAGGCTCAGCAGAGGGTCAACTTGAAAAAATTGTTTTTGATGATAATGGCATTTCGACAAATGGAGACGCTAAAATTGCAAAGCTTACATTTAATTTGCCCTTCAAATTAGAGCATTATTTTGGTCTTAATTTTGCAAAGGCTTTAAGCAATGCTTTAGCTAATGTTGCTACTAATGGAAATATTTTGGTCACGGCTGATGCTGAAATATCGTTTGAACTTTTGATTGATTTTAGACCTAAAAAAATTAATAAAGATTCTGAGTTGTCTGAGATTGGTTTGACGACGAAGATGAAAGACGGTCGTGATGAAATAACTGTTAAACAAAATGACTATTATGTAACCTATGAAGTCGGGGCATCTCGTACATTTGATACCGATTTGTATATAAACCTTGTTGACCCAAATAAAAATGCTTCTGACGATGATTATAAACTTGGGACGATTATAGTTAATGCTGGGAACGAACTATCTGAAACAACAACTTATAATGTTGTTAATGGAAATGGTAAGAAATCTGATTTTGCGTCAGCTTACTACACGTCAGATGGGCAACTTTATATCACTTCAAAAAAAGAGTTTAATATAGAGAAGGGTGTTGTTTATGATAAATTTAAATTGCATAAGGAAGATGGTTCGTGTGAAAATATTATAACGAAATCATCAGGTGGCGATGCCTTTGCAGAATTGAAACTTACGGGTTCCAATTTGCAAACTATGTATAAATGCTCAGAAAAAGATGGTAAATGGGAAATTTATTATATTACATCTGATAATTCTAAAGCTTATGAGTCCATTACTATAAAGAAAGATGTTCTAAATGAACTTTCCAAAGCTGGATTTATAGTAAGTAATGGCTCGGATTTGAAAAATCAAATTAATGAATATTTATCCCTGCAAAAAGATACGTATAATAAAAATGATTTATTAAATGATATTGCTGAATTAGGTACAAAACTTGCAAATGGTCGTTCCATTATGAACACCTTTGGTTTGTATGTTGTTGATGTAAATGGAACTGAGATTGTATTTGGATGTGATCCTAGATTGATTCAGGGCTATTCGGCTGATGAAAAGGGTAAAGTAAAAATTCTACATTACCTTTTGTGTGACGATAGTAAGGCATGTACTTATATGCGTATTTCTGGAAATATCACACCATCGATGAATACGGTAGGATTACAAGGCGCTTTTGTCTACGAAAAAGGTAAAGATCCTCTGAAGGCAGAATTTGTCAAATTTGATAAAGATGTTTTGTATGAATCAGAGTCTGCTGCAGTGTCTGCAAAAAATAGTTCTTTATCTGCAATACCTAGTTCTTTGAATGGGAAAGTTACTTACGTAGTCGAAAAAGTTGAGAAAACAGTAATATTAAGTGATGATAAAACTGAAACGAAGAAATATTGGATTCTTTCTTTACAGAGTAATGATGATACATATGCTGTAGAAATGAGTGACCGAATTTTGCAAATTGATGTCGGTCGAAATAAAATTTATCTTAATGTAGAAAAATGTTTGACGGTAGCAAATCTTGCTGATACGATAAAAAATACTTTAGAATGTTATGAGAAAGATACTGGTTATGATGATTTGAAAAATATCAGTTCCGTATCTGTTGTTGATGGATGTATTGTTTTTACCGCAACTGATAGTGTTGAAATAAAAATTTATAATAATGAAAGTAGTGTTATTTCTTTAGATAAAAAACGAAGTGATTTCACTATTGGCGATGTAGAAATTGATTTCCAAGAGTGCGTGAAAACTTTGAATTTAGATGACGGTACATCCTCAAATCAACAAGAATCAACTATTGCCAATCTCTTGAAAGCCATAAATGAGAGTAAAGATCCTAAAGATAATAAAGAAGTTAAAGAAAAGTTTGAAATAGAACTTGTTGGTGACCATTTTGAGATTTATAGAAAAGACGGAAAAAATGAAGCATTTACGATTAAAGCTGTTGGAACGAGTAAGGCTCTTGAATGGCTTGGTTTTACTTCTGGTCAATGTGCTAAGGATGTAAATGGTACTTATAAACTTGTTGGAAACTCCTTGGTGGGCATTGATTGGACGAATGCGATTAAATTAGAAGAAATAAAGTTGCAAGCAAAATTGTCTTTTGCAATGGAAACACCAATCAATGTTGATAGAGTGAAAAATGGAAATGGTTGTGTAACATTATACATAAATGAAAATGATAAGAATGCTTACAATGCCGATGGCTTCTTGAGAATTGGTGAAAATCCAGGTGCTAAATATTACAGAATCATTAAAGTAAATGTTGATTCGAAAACGAATAAAGTGACGTCTATTCAGGTTACTACAACTCCGTTGGGATCAAATAATTCGCAGAATATTAAAGACAGTGATTGGAAATCTGCAAAATATGTGGCAAATGCTTCTGCAACACTTGGATTCCTTGGCGTAGATGTGATTGCTGATGGTAATGCTGCAATAGATGCTTCATTTACATTGACGAAAAAAGATGAAAGTCAGACGAATTCTGATAAACCTGAAGTTTTTGGATATGAAGTGGGTGCTACACTTGAGGGGAGTGGTAGCTTTGCTATGAATGCTTATGCAGATGTGTTTGGTGAGGGGCTAAAGCTCTTTAATGCATCTGTAGAACTTGTTAAACCGCAAGATTTGTCATCTCGAGAAAAAGCTGATAATGGAAAATTACCGGTAGATCAGCAAGAATCGGATAAGAATAATAAAATAAGAGATTATTATCGACTTGATGCCGATTTTAAATTTGAAGCTGATTTTAATGATATTCTAAATAGCTTTAAAGAATTTTCAATTGAAAAACTTTTTGTAATTCTTGAAAATGTTATCAAGCGTATTGAGAGCATTACCGACAATACAAATGTCAAAATTCCTGTTATCAACAAATCTGTAAAGGATTTGGTCAGCGTAGCAAGTGATTTACGTGAAGTGATTGCTAAGCTGCGTGCTGAAAAGATTACATCGATTCAAAAGTTTGGTGACTTGTTAAATACGTATCTTGCTGATGATAAATTTGGTCTTGCTCCACATAACACAAATAGTAAACTATTTGAATTGGTTCCTGTGTATGAGTCAAATAAGTTTAAGGAATTAGAATTCCGCTTTGATATTCAGAAAGCATTTAAAGTGCGCCATCGATTTGATTTTGGAGGTTCGACTAGTGGAATTAGTGGTAATGCTGATTTAGATGTTTCTGGTGATTTCTGGTTTAACCTTTCTGCAACGCTTGATTTTTCGAAGGGCTTTGACCTGTCTTTAAAGGATGGTATTGCATTTGGCGCCAATGTTGCTATTTCGGGTGATAAACTCAGGTTTGATTTGGGAATCAATGCTGGGGATCAAAGCTTATTGAGTAACTTGATTTCTGTGGGATCAAAGGATAATGCGGCGTTTATCTATGCTCAGGTTGGTTTGTTGGGAACAGTAAAGCCCAATGGTAGTGATGTTAAAATTTCTAGTGGTGATGATGGTTTCAAGATTGATTATACACTTCCTGTAGCCATTTTTGGTAAACTTCCTGTTTATGCATGTAACATGTCGCTTGGTGATGTGTTTATAGGCAAGTATTTAGAAAATGGTAAAAAAGTTGTATTTAATGAATATAATGATTTCATAACTGCAAGAGATAATGTTAAGGATACTATTGAAGCTTATTTAACATCCTATTTAGCAGATCCTCAAAATACCAAAATTGGTGATTCTTTGTATGATTTGAAACCGTCGAGTGAAGATGCTTTTGGCGTTGGAATAAGGACTGGTCGGGAAACCGATGACGCTCGTAAAGATTTAGATAAAAAACTTATAGTTGATTTTTCTAAAGCATATGAAGAAATAAGTAAGCTTGCAAACTTTGCAAACTTGGATTGGTTTAGTAAAATTAAGCTTGCTGTTGCTGGGTTGAACAACCTGTTCGAAATGCTCGAAAGTGGCATGAATAGCAATATGGGTAGCAAACTTAAGTCTGTTCCTGTGTTGGGTTCTGCGCTGAGTTCTGGTGTAGACTTCTTAAGCGTGTTGAGAGATAAGGTTTTGGATCCATTCTCGAAGTTTGTCTATGAATCGACTGGGCTTACTGCAGAAATGGTTGCCAAGAAGATGAACTTGTTGTTGAATGATTATCTGCTTAATGTCAATATTGATGATAAAGATGACTATTACTTTAATTGGAATAATCAGAACGATAATAAATGGATTCAGTCAGGAAATGGTGGTAAGGGTACATGGTACCGTAGTGATGATGAATCTGCAGAATGGTTCTTCAATTTGGGCGGTAAGTACAATTATGGTAAATCGATTGATTTTGATTTAGGCTTGCCTGGACTTGGACTTTCTTCTAATGCAGGCTTGGATCTTTCTCTTTCGTGGGCGCTTGAATTTGGTTTTGGCATTTCTAGAGAAAAAGGCTTCTATTTTATCTTTGGCGATGGTGATGAACTTACTGTTAAAGCCTACGCCTCTTTGAATGGCGAAATTGAAGGCTCTTTGGCTGGGCTTGGACTTAAGTTAGTTACCACCGGGGAGGATAATCGTCAAGCCGCAATCGAACTTGATTTTGGTGTCGATTTAAATAAAAATCTAAGTGGATTTAAGACGGTATATAATGCAGATTCTGGTTCGGGGCCTAAATTGAAGGCTGAAGATGGAAAATTGCCAACAAAGTTAACTGATACGCAAATTCAAGAATTAAATAGTTCTGTTGGAAATGAAGGCTCTGTTTCTAAAAAAATAGTTTCTAGCAGAGGATATGGCTCTGTTTCTGTTTCTAACGCGTTTACAAAAATTGATTTTGATTATAGCGCTAGTGTAAACATTGTTGCAGGTATTACAGTTGGCATTACCAAGGATTTGGATCGCGATACTCCGAAATTCCCGAATATTTGCGGCCGATTTGAATTTGAATGGAGTTTGGATTCATCTAATGATGATGATTCTGCTATAAAAAAACTCGGATTTTATGGTCTTTCCCTTGATATGGGCTCCTTTATTGGTGGTGTACTTGGGCCAATCATCTCCAAGATTCAAAAGGTGATTGAACCGCTTGAACCGCTCATTGATTTCTTGACTACTCCGTTCCCGGTGCTTAAGGATTTGGGAATCAAGATGACTCCGCTTGACCTTGCTAAGAAATACAGTAAGGGCAAGTTTGATGATAGGATGATTTACGCCATTAAGGATTTGATTGCTGTTTCTAAGACAATTTCAGCAATTAACGGTAAGGGCTTGTCTATTAATTTGGGGGATTTTGCGCTTGTTGATAATGATTTATTGAAAAAGGAAGATCGTGAATTTGCGAAGGGATTTTTAGATGGACAAACATCGAATTCTGCATTCGATGAAAATAAAATGAAGACGTATGCAGGGTCTCTTAAGGGGGGGGATATTGAAGAAAAAGCCAATAAGGAGCTAAAAAAACAGGGCCTAAATATGGAGGGCTCTGGTTCATGGACGTTTATTTGGAATAAACCATCTGACATCTTTAAGCTTTTGTTGGGTGAAGACATTGATCTTGTTACATACAGAATGCCTGAACTCTGTTTTAACTTTGACTGGAGTACGTTTGTACGTATTTGGGGCCCGCTGGGTGCTCGTATAGGGGTTAATTTCAGTGCATCTATTCAGCTTGGCTTTGGGTATGATACGCTTGGAATTCGCCAGTGGGTCAAGAGTGATTACAAGGATTATGGTAGATTGCTCAATGGCTTCTATGTGGCTGATAAGGACGAGAAGGGTGTTGATATCAATGAACTTTCGTTCTACGGCGGTCTTACGGCGTCTGCTGAATTAAATGCTGGTATTTCTGCCGGTGTTGGCGGCGGTGTTGGTATTAATGTGGGCTTTAACCTTTATGACCCGAATCAGGATGGAAAGGTTCGCCTTAGCGAAATGGGCCAAATTATCAAGGAAGATGGCTTGTTTGGCTTGTTCGATGTTAACGGAAAGATTACTGCAAAGCTGTATGCATACGTTGATTTGCTCTTCTATACCAAGAAGTGGAATATTACGGGTGACATAACGCTCTTCAAGTTCGACTATAAGCATTCTACAGTCCCTGTGATGGCATCGAGAACAGAAAAGGGCGATGTTGTTGCTCACGTTGGCCCGAATGCAAGTGATAGAATCTCGACTAATGATTTGAATCCGACGCTTACAGATGGCGATGAAAAACTTGAACTTACTTTGGACGGCAAAAAAGTAAAGTGGACTGATAGTAAGTACGAGACTGTTGAAGGTGATGGTAAACTGATTATTGATGCCGGTGCTGGTAACGATAAGATCAAGCTCACTGGAAATGCTGACTTTGATATTGAAATCATGGGCGGTGATGGCGACGATGTCATTGACTTGTCCGGGTTAGATATGAAGAATAATCATGTTGTTGTCATTTGGGGTGGTGCTGGAAATGACACCATCTTTGGTGCAAAAACTGGCATGAATATCATCTTTGGTGATGGTGGGTATAAACCGACCGACGAAGAAAAAGAAAAACTTATAAAGTTTGGCGATGGCTATTATTATGAAGGACGTGTAGAATCTGGTATTGCCGGTAATGATACCATTGTTGGCGGATCTGGTAACGATATTATATTCGGTGGTGTGGGGGATGATAAAATCGATGGTGGCGCTGGTAAAGACTATCTCTTTGGTGATGGTGGACGAGTTGTTTTTGAAAATGATAAAATTACAAAGATCGACCGTACTGACATCAGTGCAGATGGTGGTCACGATGTAATTCTTGGTGGTGCTGATAACGATGTTATTTATGGCGGTTCTGGCAACGATCATATTGATGGCGGTTCTGGGCAAGATGTCATTTATGGTGAACGTGGTCATGATATAATTCTCGGCGGTTCGGATAAGGATACAATCCGCGGTGGTTCCGGTCATGATATAATCTTCGGTGACACGATTACAAGTGATGTCGAAATTGGTGATTTGTTTAATACGAAGTTCTTCAGTGAAGAATTTAGAACCGCTCAATTTGAAAAAGATTCTTTGATTTCTAAGTCGGAATTTGAATTCAGTGCAAAAAATTATGATGATAAAAATGTTTCGATTAAATTTGATTCTGCAACTGGCACAGGTGTAGACTATATCTATGGTGAAGAAGGTGATGATCTAATTTTCGGTGATAGTGCAACTGATGCTGGTGCAGGCGACGTTATTGAAGGTGGTATTGGTAATGATATCATTGATGGTAATGGTGGTGACGATACCATTAGCGGTGGCATTGATAATGATATTATCTACGGTGGCGTAGACAATGATATTATTGATGGTGGTGCTGGTAATGATAGCTTGTATGGTGATAAGGGCATAAATGATTATGGTACATTGGGTACCGCTTTTGCCGGTGAACAGATTACTTTTGGCGAAAATATTGGCCTTCTTGACAAGATTTATAAAAATGCAGAAAGTCTCAGCACTGGTGGCAATGACAAGATTATGACGGGTCCGGGTATGGACTTTGTTGATGGCCAGGGGGGAAGTGACCAAATAATTGTCAACTTGATGGGTGAATGCGAAACGAACTACGCTAATATCACGGATACTGGTACAGGTGAATTTGATACGGATACACTTACCATCGAGGGTACGGAATATAATGACAACTTGCTCATGCGAATGAACAAGGATGAGTCTCTAGGTTTTGTGGCTCTGTTGCCGGAAAATAATCTTACTCCGGGTGAAGTTGGTAACGAAAATATTGAGCGTGTGAACTTTACTAATGGCATTGATATTGTCAACTTGAATGCCAATGGTGGTGACGATAAAATTACCATCGATGGTACGGCTAAGGTAACGAATGTTGATGGCGGTGCGGGAATGGATACTTTCCAAATTGGCCAGTTGTACAATTCCAAGCGTGATGCTGGAACGCAAGGTATTGCTCTTGATGATGGATTTAATACGATTCAGACCGATAAAGAAAAATTCTTGAGCGATGGTGTTACCGCTGGTACGTCGTTAAACATTGAAGGTGGTGTTGAAAACGATTCGTTTACATCGTTGCATAATGCCGGTCTTTTGAGTATGGCTGGTGGTAGAGGCAATGATACATTCTCTATCTATAATTACGTTAAAAAGCCCGAAAATGGTCAAACTGAAGGTGAACCTATTTACAGCGCGGCTATGTCTGTTGATGGTGGTGCTGGTGATGATAAGTTAAATATTGCCGGTACGACTGGGGACGATACTGTAATCATTTCTAAGGAAGGCTTGCTTAGTAATTCTGTTGGTGTTAAGGTTGCTGGCGTTGAGACTAGTAATTTTGATGCCGGCGCAGGAGATGATATATTCCATGTTATTGGAAATAATGAGGGTGAGACTACTCTTATTAACGGAGGTCATGGCAATGATACAGTATCTGTTGGTGGACTTGACCAGTCTGAAACGCTCCGTAGCGCTGATAATGATGGACAGACGAATTATTTGAATTATAAGATATTAACGAGTGATTCTAATGAATTGTCGAAGGATCAAAAAGACGCTATTGACGTAGATGTTCGTGGTGGCGTTATTTATAATGAAAAATTCACCATTCTGGATACAAGTAATGAGCCGACTGTATTCTATACTTTGTCTGACAATTTCATTAATCTTGATAATTTAACCATTGATGAAGGTAAAGAAGGCGTCTTCTATATTGGTTACTCCGGTAATTTGAATGGTGGTGAAATTACTGTTCATTTGACTGTTCCTATGCTTTCGTCGACAGCCGTGCAGCGTGGTGATAGGGGTATCCTTATTGCTAAAGATGAGACAAACGTTGTTTATAAAAAAGAGCTAGACATTAAATTGAAGGAAGATTGCCGAACTGTAAAGATTCGTGTTAAAGCCCTTTCTGATGAAGTTCTTGAAGAAACTGTGATGTCTTCTATTGCTGTTGAAAGTGTCTTTAATAACCAAAAACTAACTCGTTCAGTGAATACAATTTCTGTGAATGTTGTAGATGATGGTAAGCATGCTGCAAATGAATATGAAAAACTATTTACAAGAACGGATGAGTTTATTGTTCAAGAAGCCGAAATCCATCTTGGAGAATTTGCTGAAAAGTTTGATTGGAATGAAGGTGTAATCTATGTTTCTGTAAAGGAAGATGGTAGAACTCTTGCTGAAGGTGAAAACGCTGATTATACTGTAGCTGATGGAATTCTTAAATTAAACAATTTGACAGCTTTTGAAAAACAGACGTTGCTTGTGAATTATCGTTCTGATTCCATGCGATTGGATGGATCAAAACTGCGTTTGATTTATGATAATCTTGACGTAAATACAATCAAGATTGAATATGAAAATGATCTTGTGAATACAAAGGACGCTAGTGCTCCAAACGCTGAAATATATTATGCTTTGAATGGAGATGGCTTAGTATTCTTTAATAAGTCTAATAATCGCCTTATTTCGTTACATGGAACTGTGAAAATTTCACATGCCGATAATAAAGAATATGCCAAACTGCCGGAAAATGCTGGTTTAGGTTCGCAGAATCCATCCACTCAGGATTGTGTACTGAAGTTTGAAGCTGTTGATAACAATACTCCTTATTCTCATGTATTGGCTGAAAAGTTTACAAAGACAACTACAGAAGTTGTTGATGGTAAGACTGTCAATAAAGATGTTGATGAAGATAACACAACGTGGAATTCTACAACGTATTCTGTAAATTATGATGGTCCAATTGCAGATGGAAAAACTGTATATGTTAAGGTTTATGCATCTGAAGTTGTTTCTGAAAAGGATAAGCCTAAGGCAACTCAACTCGGAATATGGAATGGAAAGGAGTTTGTTGATTCTATTGTTCTCGAATTTAATAACGAAAATCAAAAGAAACAAACTTTGACCATTATTGCAAAATCTGATAAAATTGCGGAAGAATATGGTTGGACTACTGTAGACGAAAAGTCAAATCTTATTAGTGATGTCGAAGGTTCTGTCTATGCTTATGGTGAAGGAACTTCCATGAAGGCAGACTTTGACAATCCTGAGGTTCTTGAGTATAATCATCATTTTAAGGATGGCGAAAGTATTGTAAACGCTTCCGAACACAATGAAAAGAATTCTTACGATGTAAGTGGAATGGGTAAAGTCGTAAAGATTGATGGAAAAACAGTTGTGTTTGATGGAAGTAATGCTGGAGGCTTGAAAATACATGATACCATTAAGATTGTAATGGGTGATTTTGAATCTAAGTGGCTCCGTGTTGAAGATATCAATCCAAGTAAAGATGGCGTAATTGATACTAGTAAGGGTGGAAATGTTACCCTGACGTTAAATGAGGTTGTTGAAGGCTTTGATGGAAATGAAGTCTATGTGATGTTCTCTGGCCCGAAGGATTATCTCTTTACTTCGGAAGCTGATAATACGGATCGAATCTTTGTGAATAATCAAGATTCTGATAAGAATGCCAATAGTGCTCTTAGTTCGTTCTCTCAAAATGGTGTTGTTGATGAACAATCTACTAAGTTTACTCATGGTGAACTTAAGGGTGAGATTGTTGCCAATCACTTTGAATTCGGCGAGTACAATCTTGGCTCTGGTGTAGATAATGTCAATATTGACAAGACTCATTATCGTAATGACGGTTTCCAGACCTTTACTGTTGTGAATACGGGCAAGGGCGACGATACTATTAATGTCGACAGCTATAAGAATGAAACTGATGGTCTGCTTGTCGTTAATGCCGAAGAAGGAAATGACCACGTTTATGCTCCGAATCCTGAATTGAATTTGGGCGAGGATGCTATAAATAAGGATGGCATGGTTGTCATTGGTGGTGACGGCGAAGATGTTATTAATGTTGGTCGTGGCGTGATTGCATTCGGCGATAAGGGTAATATCCAGTATAAGAATGCTAAGGGTGAAGTCGTTACGAATTTGGGTTATGAAGAAGTTGATGAAGATAACGTAAAGACTGGCAAACTTATTCGTACCAAAATATCCAAGGATCCAAAAACAAAGGAACTTCAAAAGCAGACTGATGGCATTGTCCGTGGTGCAACCTCTATTAAATCTGTAATGGATGAGGAAGGTGCTCATGACGAAATCACTGCAGGCGGAACAAACAGTATTGTCATTGGCGGTGCTGATGAGGATACTATTTCTGTTGGCGGTGATAACAATGTTGTCCTTGGTGATAACGGCGAAATTGTTTATATTACAAATGAAAGCTTGACCGCTAAGTGGAATGATTCGGAAAAGCCTTCTGTTAAGCTGAAACATGTCAAGACTACGAGTGACGATGTTGGTGCTGAGGATACAATCACTATCTCGGGTAATAGCAATGTTGCCATGGGTGGTGCCGCCAATGATACTATAACCATTGGTTCAGAGGATGAAAAGGATCCTGATGCAACAGAACAATCTGTTTCTGAAGAAAATTCCACTGGAAACGCAAACGTTGTTCTTGGCGATGGTGGTGTCTATGAATATGATAAACCAACCAATACAGTAACGGTTCATACATCAAGAGAAGAAAAAAATGGTCAGGTTGTCATTTATGGTGACAAGGATGAAATTAAAATCTATGGCGGTCACAATACCGTAATGGGTGGTGCTGCTGGAGATGACATTGACATCTATGGTGCTGACAATATTGTTCTTGGTGACGGCGGTATTGCTGTTCGCGATGATAACAAGAATGTTGCTGAATCTATCAAGTCTGTGCAGACAACGGATGATTCTGAAGGAGGTGTAGATAACATCAATGTTTGGGGCGGTGATAATACCGTCATGGGCGGCGCAGAAGGTGATAAAATCAATATTGGTGGAAATCTAGAGAAGGAAGGTGAAGAAGACAAGTCTATTGTACTCAGCAACAATAACGTTGTCCTTGGTGATGGCGGTAAGTATGAACGACAAAGCTCCAATTCGAAGAAGATTGAGACAACGCATGATAGTATTGGCGGTGTAGATACCATTAATATCTATGGTGGCTATAATACTGTTATGGGTGGTGCTGTTGGTGATACGATTAACATCGGTATTGCTGGTCAGCCGAATAGTGGAACCAATAACATTATTCTTGGCGATGGTGGCCAATATATTGATAAGCCTACAGAAACGACTGTCCAGACGACGAGCGATGCTACTGGCGGTGTTGATACAATCCATGTCTATGGTGGTAGCAATGTTGTCATGGGCGGTGCTGAAGGCGATGAAATATTTATCGGTACTTCGGAAAGCGTGAAGAGCGATAACAACGTAGTTCTTGGTGATGGTGGTAAGTACAATCTCAAGAAGGATGTTTCTCTCGAAATCCGCACTACCAGTAATGAAGTTGGTGGTACAGATACCATTGAAATCCATGGCGGTAAAAATACTGTTATGGGAGGCTTCAAGAATGATGATATTGATATCTTCGGTAACGATAACGTTGTTCTCGGTGATGGCGGTATAGCTAATTACGATAAGCACCCTGAAGTTGTTAAGGATAATACCAGTGTTAATGCTGGTCTTACCAAGGTCGAAACAACTGCTGATAAAATTGTAGTTGAATACGCTGATCCTGATAAGCCGAATGATGAAGGTAAGCGCCTGAACGATGATATCGATATTTATGGTGACAAAAATATCGTTATGGGTGGTGTCGATGGAGATCGTATTGATATTGATGGTGCAGACAACGTTGTCGTTGGTGATGCCGGTGTCTATACGGTTCGTGAAAATTGCTTGACGGTCGAAACGAAGAGTGAACCGTTTGGTGGCCATGACATCATCACTACGGGTGACGGCAAGAATACGATTCTTGGTGGTACAGATGTTGACGAAATCACTACTGGAAACGGTAATGACATTATCGTTGGTGACGGTGGCTTGGTTATCATGGACAATGACCATAACCCGCTCATTGTGACGAACTCCGGCAAGAATGTTGCCGAAGAAAATGAGGAAACAAAGTCTGCTGGTGGTGATATCATCATAACAGCTGGTGGTGATAACGTTATCTTCGGTGGTCTTGGTGAAGACAAGATTACGTCTGGTAACGGTGAAGATGTCGTGTTTGGCGATAACGGCTATGCGACATTCCGTGGAAATGCTGGCTTGGCAAATGATTTGCACGAAAAGTTCACTGATCTTAAGGATGTGTTTACGTTCGAAAATGCTCCTGAAGTTCGTGATTCTGCTACGCTTAGCTTCAATTTCCAGGGCCCTGCCCAATGGGGTATTGGCGCTAACGAACAGGCTGGCGTGCTAACTGAAAGTGAAAATCATCGTGTTGGCAATTGGAATAATATTAAGACTCCGTCTGGCCAAGAAGCTGGTACATACGGCAATGATGACAAGGAATTGGTCTACTTTGACGATGGTTCGCGTGCAAGTGCCGTGAGCGTGACTTATGGTGCCTCTGAATCTCACCGCGTTAAGACATCTGATGGAGTCAATATCCGCTTGCATGGCTATGACCAGTCTCAGTTTGTGACTAGCTCGAATCCGGGTGATGTAAACTTGATGAAGAGCGGTCTTGAAATCAGCGGCAATAACGCTCGCAATACGCTCTTGACGCAGATTGATGGTCTTGACCAGTATTTCACAGAATACGATGTGATTGTCTATTTGGATATGGTCCGTGAAAACTCCATGCCCGAACATAGTGTTCGTATGGTTACGTTGTTCATCGATACTTTTGATGAAGATGGTAACTGGGTGAGCAAGGAATTTGACCGCTTCTATGTCAACGATCCAGATAATAATACGTTTAATGGTTCTTGGACTGTTGCAACGGGTAAGTCTGTAGAGACTGCGATTGTTTCTAACTGTGTTATCTTCAAGTCGTTTACTGATGCTAATGGTGTTGTTCATACTTTGAGTGGTGACCGTTTCCATGTCGAAATTACGGACCCGCTGAATGGTACGAATGGTAAGGATCGTGCAGGTATTGCAGGTATCCAAGTTTGTGGTAAACTCCACAAGCAAGATGTCGCAGCCTCTACGGATATCGATTATGGTAGCAAGGACACGATAAAAACAAGTGGCGGTGACGATATTGTTGTTGGCGGTACTGGTAGCGATGAGATTACGACTTATGGCGACGAGTACTACGGAATTGACGATTTCGATGTCGTGTTTGGCGATAATGCCAAGATTTTGCTCACTGACCGTGATAGTAAGGATTCTACGGCTTCGACGCTGACGCATGCGGAATCGATTGCTGCAACGAACTATACTGCAAATTACGACGATATTATCAATACTGGTGACGGTAACGATGTTGTCGTTGGCGGTATTGGTCATGATGATATAAATGCTGGAGCAAAAGAAAAGGCTCAGACGACGATTGATGGCGTTACGGTTACTTCGTTCAACTTTGTAAGAGAATCTACGAATCAGTCGATGCTCCTCGAAGAGGGCGAATCTGCTGGTGTTGTTGTCGATAATCACTGGAAGAATGTGTATCTGCGCAATCATGAAATGCGTGACCGAGCCAATGGTAACGAAACGGCTCCTGACAAAAATGATATTACATTCGACTACACTTCCATAGCTCAATGGGGTAACAACAATCCGAACGAACAGGAAGATCCTGCAATGGATGCTGATACCGGCAACAACAAGATGATGAAGACTCTTGTGATGGGCCAAAAGCTTGAAACGCTGTCGCTGTCGTTGCATAACTTGCCGGGTTCTGAAAGCAGCCCCTGCGATGTGTATGTCTATGTGGGTGGTAAGCTTGAACATGGTGATGCTTATGATTACGTCTTTGAAATCACCGGCTCCGATAATAAGAAGTTCTATTTGAACGATTGGGCGGGCAATAGCTTTGAAGGCGATTTCAAGGAAATCACATGCACGAGCTATACTCCGGACATGCTTGTTTCTGGTGTAACGCCGAGTGTTTCAATGATTGGCAACTACGTGGTATTCCGTGGAATCAAGACTGCTGAATATACGGTACAAATTCATTGCGTACAAACTGGAGTCGGCAATCAGCAACCCAATGACATCCCGGTGTTTACGGGTGTGCAGGTTGTTTCTGGTGCAAAACGTACAGGCGATATCGCAGTTGGTGGCGATCATGACAAGGACCTTGTCTTTGGTGATGATGCCATGCTTGATTTCGATCTCGATATTCCTTTTGCGGGTAATGAAAATCTATCGGATTACAGGAACCGTGTGATTTCTGCAACATCGGTGAGTGTATCCGCTGATGCAGCAAAGAATGTCCGTACAGATGATGAAATTCATACAGGAATAGACCGCGATGTTGTCGTTGGTGGTGATGGTGCTGATATCATCAGGACTGGCGCTGGCGATGATGTAATCTTGGGTGATAATGCTTCGCTCAAGCTCGAAAATAATAACCCGATTGGCGTGTTCCGCCCGGATGTGGAAATTGTTCTTGAGGATAACCAGTATTTCCAGGGAACGAACGAAGCATATCTCGATAATGATGGTGTGCAGGTTCAGACCATGGAACAGAAGTACTATCAGGGTAACCTCGCCGGTATTGCTTTGCAGAATACACAAAATGGGCGCCGTGATGATATTGATGGTGAATCTGGTAAGGACCTTGTATTTGAAGGCGAAACAAGTGATGCACCGCTTTATGTAAAGCCGGAAAATACAGAAACTCAAAACCAGAGCACGAACAATAACGAAAATCAAACCAATAGTGGTAACGAAACTACTAATGGCAACGAAACCACTAACGGTAACGAAAACCAGACGAATAATGAGGAACAAAACCAGAATAACAATAACGAGAATACTTCTTCGGAAGAGATTGTTCTGGAATTCTCTCAGACTTCTCAGGTATTCTTGTTGGCCGCTGGTGAAACAGTCAAGTTTGTCTGCTCGGATATTCCGCAAGGCAATCCTGATTGGGTTCCGAACATTGTTGTTTTCGGAAACAATGCTGATGGAAACGGTATCCCGGAAATCGACTGGGCTTGGGATGGCGCTGTAAGGTGCCATACCGATGCTTGCTATAGTTTAAGAGTGGATCTTCCGGATCATCCGAATGGCCCCAATGGCACGTATGAAATATATCTGACGGCTAAGACGACGGGTATGTTGCATCTTTACTTGGGTGTAGGGTAATGATTCTCGACCATCAGCGAAAAATTTTTCATGAATCGTGGTACCGGCTTGCGGAGAGCAAAATAACTCTCCGTTCAAGCGTGCATGTTCACCGACAGGTTTATCGTGGCATTCTGTGGTACGTTCTTTACGAGCCGTTCACCAATCAGTATTACCGTTTGCCTCAAGGGGCGTACGAATTCATTTCTAAACTGAGTTCGCATAAAACGGTGGGCGAGGTTTGGAACGAACTTTTGAATAGCGGTGCCGAGAGCGTGCCTAGCCAGGGCGAAGTCATCGAAATGCTTTCGCAGCTGTACCAGTCGAACATGCTTTTGTACGAAGGCGTGGACGATGGTACGATGTTGTTTGACCGTAACAAGAAGAATGTCCAGAAGAAGGTGAAAGCCACGCTTTTGAACATCTTCTTTTTGAAGGTTCCTGTTTTCGATCCTGAATTCCTTTTGCGTAAGCTAAAGTGGCTCATCAACATTTTGCTGAGCGTGCCGTTCTTTTTTGTTTGGCTTGCGACAATTGTAGTTGCTGCAAAATACGGCATTGAAAATTTCGATACGCTAAAGGACCAAACGCACGGTTTCCTATCGCCGTCAAATATCGGCTGGGTCTATGTCTGTACTGTGGTGGTCAAACTCCTCCACGAATTTGGACATAGTGCGGTTGTGAAAAAGTATGGGGGTGAGGTCCACACGGTGGGCATTATGTTCATGCTTTTGGCTCCGCTCCCGTACATGGATGCAACGGCGAGTTGGTCGTTTCGCAAAAAATGGCAACGCATGTTTGTTGGTGCGGGCGGTATGCTTTTTGAGTTCTTTATCGCTGCGGTTGCACTAATTCTGTGGGCAAATCTTGGTGGCGGTATTCTCAAGGCTCTTGCCTATAATGTATTTATCATCTGTTCTGTATCTACGGTTCTTTTCAATATCAACCCGTTGATGCGATTCGATGGTTACTACATCTTGACGGACCTGTTGGATATGCCCAACTTGCAACAGCATTCTGTGATGCACCTGAAGTACCTTCTGGAGCGTTACATCTTCCGCAAGCAAGATGCCGAACGCATTTGTGAAACGTGGAGCGAACGATTTATTTATACGTTCTACGGCTTTTCGAGTGCTATTTACAGGTTCTTCTTGTTTGCGGGACTCGTGATTGCAATTTCGGAACATTATTTGATTTTGTCGTTTATAATGGGAACTCTGCTTTGCCTCACGATGCTATTGATTCCTTTTGGAAAGTTCATCAAGTATATTTTTGCAAGTCCAGCGTTAGCAACAGTACGCAACCGTGCGGTCTTCGCAACATTGCTTTTCGTGTCGGCGTTGATTGGAATTTTGTTCTACTTGCCGGTCCCGGATTCGTTTACGGCTCCTGGGGTTATCGAGGCGACCCGTTACGAAAATAGCACCATCGGTGAAAGTGGCGTAGTCGTTGGCGTGAACCATGTTTCGAATGATTATGTTCATGTGGGTGATACGCTTATGGTTCTGGAAAATCCTGAACTGAGCTACAAAATCGAAGAAAAACAGGCCGAAATCAAGGAAGCTTCGCAGATGTACTATCGTGCGTTGGAACAATCTCCAGAAAACATGCTCCCAATCAAGATTCGCCTGAACGTACTGACACAGGGATTGAACGACTTGCAAGAACGCCAAGGCAAGTTGACGTTGGTGGCGGGTATGGAAGGCGTGCTCAGTACCGAAGATTTGCAGAATTACGTAGGGCGTCATGTAAAGAAGGGCGATTCCATTGGAATTCTTTTAGATACAAATTCGTTTGACTTTGTTGCAGTTGTTAGTCAAGAAGATGTATCCCGCTTGTTCTCGGGGACTGCGCATAAGACGAATGTTCGCTTGAACGGCAATGCCTTTGATGAATTAGCAACGGATAGCCTGCAAATTATACCGACTGCACAAGATAAGCTTCCGTCAAATGCGCTTGGCTGGCATGGTGGTGGCGATATCGAAACGAAGGTAAACGGTAATTCAGAACAGACTGCGGAACCTGTTTATTTGGTGCGTACGCGTCTTAAAGGGTGCGATGGCGATGTGCTCAAGATGCATGGCCGTTCTGGAAAAATCCGTTTTGATCTAGGCACAAAGCCGCTTGCTTTGCAGGGAATCCGCAAGGCACGACAGGCGTTGCAAAAGTATTACAGACTATAGGCCTCTAGAGTTGCTATCATGAACTTGACGGATAATTACAGATTGACATCGCTCAAGCGCATCAAGAAAATCCCGACAGGGCTAGATGCGTTTGTTCTTCGCTTGTCCGGAAAAATCAAGGAACGGCCGACGATTCGCCGTAAATTCTTGAATGCAGCTCGGCGCATAGACGCTCTAGGAAAAAGTTTTGCTGCACTTGAAGTTTCTGAACTGAAAAAGCGACTTGCAGATGTGCGCGAAAAGTTTAAGCGCCCCGTGAAAGACGATGTTTTAGAAAACGCATTTGCCCTTGTGCAAGAATCTGTGTTCCGCGTTTTAGGGTACCGCCCGTATGTGGAACAGATGGCGGGTACGCTTGCACTTTATAACGGTTACATTGCAGAGATGTCTACAGGCGAAGGTAAAACCGTAACGGCGGCGATGTGTGGCGTTGTCCGTGGCTGGAGCGGCCGTCCGTGCCATGTGATTACGGCTAACGATTATTTGGCTTCTCGTGATGCCCAGATTATGAGTGGGCTCTATAACTTCTGTGGTGTTTCTGTCGGTGCGGTGACGGGGGCAATGAAACCTCCCGAGAGGCGTTATGGCTATGCAGCCGATGTGACTTATTCTACGGCAAAAGAGGTCCTTGCGGATTTTTTGCGTGACCGCATTGCAATGGGCAAAAGCCAAAATTTTGCAAAGAGAATTTTGGATAGTTTTACATTGCAGCAACAAGCGACTTCGGATAAGCTTGTACAACGTGGGCTTTATACCGCAATTGTGGATGAGGCAGATAACGTGCTCATTGACGAGGCCGTGACGCCTTTGATTATCTCTCGCGAAAAAGAAAACAAAGGCTTTAACAGAAGTTGCGAAATTGCGTTTGAACTTTCGAAAAGTTTGGTACGCGAAGTCGATTATAAAGTCGATATCAAACTCCGCACGGTGCGTTTTTTGGTCGATATGGATGCTCGTCTTGAAGAGATTCAAGATGAACTTGCCGAAAAGAGCGGAGGCGATGGTGGATTCTGTCGAGCTCCGTTCTTAAAGGATCTTGTGCGACAGGCGTTGATAGCGCAGGAGTTGTTTATTCTTGGCCGTCAGTATGTTATTGAAGATGGTAAAATCGTCATTGTCGATGAATCGACAGGCCGTAAAATGCCGATGCGCTCATGGAATGGCGGATTGCACCAGATGATTGAGCAAAAGGAAGGTCTCAAGCTGAGTGGTCTCAAGGAGACTGAAGCGAGAATGAGCTTTCAGCGGTTCTTTAGGTTGTACAAACATTTTTCGGGAATGACTGGAACGGGGAAGGAAGCCTCGAATGAATTTTGGATGGTTTATGGAACGCCTGTAGTCTGCATTCCAAATCATCGTAAAAATAAACGAAAAATTTATCGGCTCAAGACTTATTCAACGAAAGAAAAAAAACGCAAGGCGATTGTTGATGAAGTTATTCGAGTGCACAAATTGGGTCGTCCGATTTTGATTGGCACAAAGGATATTGACGAAAGCGAAACTTTTGGGATTATGCTTGCAAAGGCGGGACTGCATTGCAAAATTATCAATGCGGTGCGTAGTGATGATGAAGCGAACATCATTGCTGAGGCTGGGAAGGCGGGAGCTATTACCGTTGCTACAAATATGGCTGGGCGAGGGACCGACATCAAGATTCCTGCGGGAGTCCGTAAGCTTGGTGGGCTGCATGTCATTGCAACAGAATGCAATATGTCGTCGCGAATAGACCGCCAGCTATTTGGACGTTCTGCCCGCCAAGGAGACCCAGGTAGCGCAAGCCATTATGCTAGTTTTGAAGATGATGTACTTCGTCGGAATTTGCCGGGAACATTGCAGTCGTTATTCCGCCATGCGGGGCCACTTGCGGCTCTTGCTGTGAAATGGGCGCAACATCGTGCCGGGCACAAGTCTTACCAAAGTCGTGTCGCTGTGCAGCGCACGGATACCTGGCTCGAGGAATCCCTCGGTTTCAGCGGTGGGGATGTGTAAGTTCGCGGGTTACTTTACAAATTTCTTCGAACTTTATATATTTAGAGCACTAAAGCACTGGTATGTGCTCTGGTTTGCTTCGAATAACGCTGCTCGCGTTATTCTCACCCTTCGGGTCTTTCGAACGCTAAGGCGTTCTCAAAGGCTTAAACGCTCCTTAGGGTCGCGTTTAATCGACGGGTCTCAACCAGAGCACCCCCGGTGCAGGCACCGGGGGTGCTCTGGTTTCGACAGGGTTACCGAAGTGTTAGTTGCAAGTCGAGGTCTCAGACGAGGGCTACTCGTTAAAAAGTCTGAAAAAAAATAAGTGCTGACGAAAACTACGCACTCGCTGCCTAATTAACGGCAACGCCGGGCCTCATCCCGCTCCCATCGGGGTGTACGTCCGGACGCAATATGGGATAGGGAAGTGTCATGCCTGGGGGCATCTCCCGAGATTTACTAGGCTGGTCAAACTCCGCGCCGACCTTCTTGGGCGTGGATAAGACGAGATCTTAAATACGAAGGGAACACTTGTAGGAACGTACATGGACGTGATTTTGGACAGGGGTTCGACTCCCCTCACCTCCAGAAAAAAAGAACTCACTATGTGAGTTCTTTTTTCTGTTTTATAAGAACCGCTCGGCTCTTGAGTAATTGAAAAATCCATCTTCGCCTCGCTACCACCTTTAGGTGGGAATCTCCTATAATAAACGCTTGCCTGAATTCCGCTTTTTAAGTCTGCGTTGCCATCTATTAACTAGTAACTATTAACTAGTAACTAACTTTTTTTATACATTTTAGGCAAAGGAGGTTGTATGGATTGCAGAATCTTAGTCCGTTTCATTGGAGTCCAAGAGGATCTTGATGCGTTGTGGAGCGCATTCATGGAACATTTCCCGGAGGCCGAACTGCCGAGCGTTGATTCCGGAGAATGGTATTCCGTCGAAGACTACATGACGGACGAATACGAATGCCGCTTCGAGGAATTGCCGGAGTCCGAGCTGTATGCAATCGATGGAACTTTCCTAGTCGAAGGCGAACCTCCCGAGGATGTCCTGACCGAAATCCTGGAACGCTTTGAACGCGTGTATGCCGTCTTCAAGTGGTCTACGATGGACGTTGGAGTAGGTTGCGGCACGAGCGAAGGTTGGGGCGAGTTCAATGCCGACCGCGCTGATGACGGTTCTGATGAAGCTAACGAAATCTCCGAAGCTGTCCTCGGATTTTAGCCTGTTATTTTACGCCATTTTTTCTAGCAATGTATCGCAGATTTCTGCGAGCATTCTTTCGTGTGTGCACACTTCGGGTGACACTCCTTCTATTGTCCCCGTCGTGTAATAGCTCGTGCAGGCGCACTCGTGTGCGCAGCAACGGTAGCGGATGTCGCACCCCTCGCATTCTTTTTTGTCGTTGTCCAAAAATTCACGAATCTTGTCGCATGCCGCTTCATCAAAGCCGGTAAAGACGTTCCCCTGCACATAGTGGGTGTCTGGGTTAGAAGTAATAAACCGTGTGCAAGGGAACATATTCCCGTTTGTTGCAACACCGATTGCTCCATTGTACACATGGCACGAATAAAGTCTGTATCGCGAATTAATAAGTCTTATTTTTACTTTGTCGTGGATTGTGCCGAGGAAGAACTTGTCGCCTTTTTCGCGGCTTTCTCTCCAGTAATCTGCCATTTTCTGATATTGCAAGGCGAGCTTGTCAAAATCTTCGCCGCTCCATTTGCCATCGAAATCGACGCTTGTAGTGAGGCTTTGGAATCCCTGTTCGTGCAGCCACTTGACGCTTTCGAAAAGCGTGCTGATGTGCGCTCGCGTGACTGTGCTTAACGCGACTGCGCCGAGTTTCACGAATCGCGGAATATGCTTTTCGATAGCCTTGAAACTTCCCGTATTGTTGACGGTGCGGCGCGCGATATCGTGGTGGTGTTCTGGCCCGTCGAGCGAAAGATAAATGCGGAATTTTTCGCGTTCGCAAAGGTCAAAGAATTCATCGTCGAACAGCGTGCCGTTTGTATTGACCGCAAATTGCAATCTGAAATTTTTTGAAATTTTGCCTTTGTTCATCGCGTCATCGACAATCGCCTTTGCGAATTCGACACCTTTATAAATGGCGTCCCTTCGCAAAAGCGGCTCCCCCCCAAAGAACGTGATGTTCATGTACGACTGCCTAAAGAAAATCGTGCGGTCGAGTGCAATTTTAATCGCCTGTTCAAGCGTTGCATCGTCCATGACCGTTTTGCGGTCTGCTTGCGATTCCTTGTAATAGCAGTAGGTACAACGTAAATTACATTGTTCTGTAAGGCAAAGGACTAGGTTCATGCGGGAAATTTTCTGATTACACTTGAATATCGCTTTGCTCAAACGTGGTCACCATGCTTTCTATAAGGCAACCTGGATTGTTTGGGTCTTCGCACAGGTGGATACGGGGGTTGAGAGTGTCTATGACAGGTGTAATTTGTGGGACAGGGACTTTGATATCGCTACTACTGGACTGTATTCCAGGCGTACTTTCGCTCGAGCTGCTTTCTGTGACAATCGGATCGCCAGCGAGAGGTTCGAGTATTTCCATGGAGCTGCTTGATGGCGCAACGCTTGACGAAGATTCTTCGTATGGTGGGAGGATGCCCGCTTCTGGGGGCTGCTCCATCGAAGAGCTACTTGGCTTTTCGACGGATGACGAGGACATGATCATCGGGGAGCCGGATAGGGGCTCAATCGAGGAACTGCTACGGGGCTGCGACGCCGACGAAAGCGCTTTGACAGCTTCGCTGCTGAGATGCTCGCCACTTGAAGAAATGTCGGTATAGCTAGAACTGCTGTGTTGTTCTCCGCATGCAGCCTGTCCGCATGTGGGGTTTGTTTCGGGCTGCTTGGGGTGGTCTCCGCCAATTGCAGACACGCTGTCATCGCAGGCGGTAGCATTGAAGGATGCCGCAATTCCGAGTGCGGCTGCGACTGTAGTTTTGGCAAAATGGCTCAATTTTGAACTTTTGACGACTTTTTTCTTCTCGATTTTCATGGTTACACCTAACACTTGCGGATCTTATACATTGTCAAACATTTCGTATGTGGAAACCATGCTCACTAGCGGGAAATCTTCGTCGTCATGGCACATGATGACGTTTACGCCCATGGAATCAATTGTTTCGCACATTCTAGGATATGGAGGGATTACAGTATCACTCGATGAACTGCGGGGCTTTTCCACAATCGTACTGCTGGAGCTTCCGGATGAACTGCTGAGAGCATCTTCTGCTGAACTGCTCGGCGTTTGTACAGATGAAGACGAAAGCGCTTCGATGGCTTCGCTGCTGAGGCGTTCTTGGCTCAGCGGAATATCGACGACAGAAGAACTGGACTGTATTTCCGGGGTTTCAGAATCGTCGCTACTGTTTGGGTTATTGTTGTCTGGTTCAACAGGGCCGATGACTTGACCGCTTTCGGCGTCGCTTAAGCACCCGCTCGTCAAAATGGCGGACATGCCAAGCAACGAGGCGACCCCAGCTTTGGTGGCGCTCGACAAACGTGAATTACCGGTAACTTTCTTCTTCTCGATTTTCATAAAAATTTTCCTCCTTACATCCTTACACCATCTTAATATAGTTTGTTTTGGAATATAAAGTGTAATTTGGGGCCTTTTTTGTGATTGGCGCTGAACGTTTTTGTTGCATCCGTTGCATATAGACGTTGCGACTTCGTCGCAGTTGGTAGAACTTAGTTGGTAGAACTTAGAATATGCAATAAAAAATGCATCCGGAATCCCGAATGCATTTCTCTAAGTTCTAAGATCTAAGCTCTAAGTTCTAAAGGCTAAGTCTTGTCTTCACCGCGGAGCATGATGACCTTGCCCGTGCGGATGTATTCCACGATTTCGAACTTCTGCAACAAGCTCTTGAGGGTATCGACCTTCTGGCTGTTGCCCGTAATCTGGATAATCATGGACGTCATCGTCATATCCACCGTGTTGGCATGGAAATGGTCGCAAAGCTGCAAGATTTCGGTGCGCTGTTCTGCAGTGCAACGAACCTTGATGAGGGCGAGTTCCTTTTCCACAGCGTCCGTACCGGTATGGTCCTTTGCCTGAACCACGTCCACGAGCTTTTCGAGCTGCTTGATGATCTGCATCAAGATCTCGGGATTGCCGTGAGCGATGATGTTCATGCGGCTGAAGTTCGGGTCGAGCGTGGGGGAGACGACGAGAGAATCGATGTTGTAGCCACGGCGGGAGAACACGAGTGCAATACGCACGAGCACGCCCGGGCGGTTTGCCACTAACAAGCTAATAGAATGTGCAATATCTTTCATTTTCTAATTCTCCTATTACGTCGATCCGGTGGGTTTTTCGAGCTGCGTCTTCGGCTGTTCGGTGATCATGCTTGTGATCGGAGCGCCTGCCGGAATCATTGGGAACACGTTGTCTTCCTTTTCGCATTCGCAGTGGATGAGAATCGGGCCGTCGTTGTAGTCCAAAGCCTTCTGGATCACGCGTTCGGCGTCTGCCGGGCGCTTGATACGCAGCCCCGGGATGCCGTAAGCTTCAGCGAGCTTCACGAAGTCCGGGTTGCCCTT
This sequence comes from Fibrobacter sp. UBA4297, assembly GCF_002394865.1. Lineage (NCBI taxonomy): Bacteria > Pseudomonadati > Fibrobacterota > Fibrobacteria > Fibrobacterales > Fibrobacteraceae > Fibrobacter > Fibrobacter sp. UBA4297. The sequence continues at coordinate 59,540 of NZ_DGUZ01000007.1, forward strand.
CATGTCCACGCTGGAATAGCGGTGGTCGTAGAAGAGTTCCTGCCACTGGCGCACCATGCCGAGGTACTTGTTGTCCATCACGAAAATCTTGATGGGGAGCTTGTGGATGGCTGCCGTTGCAAGTTCTGCTTCGGTCATCTGGAAACCACCGTCACCGCTGAAGCTGCAAACCGGCCAACCGGTTTCGTTGCCGAATGCGGCACCGATAGCAGCCGGGAAACCAAAGCCCATCGTGCCTGCGCCACCGCTGGAGTGGAGCTGACGCGGATAGTTGATGTGGAAGAACTGTGCAACCCACATCTGGTGCTGGCCCACGTCTGTCGTGACGATTGCCTTGCCCTGCGTAAGTTCGCTCACGGTAGCAACGATGTGCTGCATACGGAGGCCGCCCTGCTTGGCGTAGGTAAGCGGATAGCGCTTCTTCCAAGTCTGGCAAGTCTTGATCCAGTCGGCGGTATCAAGCTTGTTCACCATCGGGAGAAGCTGTTCCAAGACGAGCTTGGCGTCACCGCACATGAACACATCCGGCTGCAACACCTTGCCTTCTTCGGCAGGGTCGATGTCGATGTGCATCTTCACGGCGTTCTTGCAGAATTCGCTGAGCTTACCGGTAATGCGGTCGTCCCAACGGCTACCGATCGAAAGGATCAAGTCGCATTCGAGAACAGCCTTGTTGGCGTAAATTGTACCGTGCATGCCGAGCATGCCGAGAGAAAGTTCGTGGTCGGTCGGGAATGCGCCGAGGCCAAGCATCGTGCAGGTCACCGGAGCGCCGAGCTTTTCGGCGAGTTCCTTCACCTGGCGGTGTGCGCCAGAAATCATGGCACCATGGCCCACGAGCAAAAGCGGCTTCTTGGAGTTCTTGAGGTATTCAGCGGCCTTTTCAACGCTTTCTGTAGAAGCGTAGGTCGGAATCTTGTAACCCGGAAGGTCCATCTGATCCGTGAACGGAGCGGTGCAGGGGCCTGCAGTCACGTCCTTCGGGAGGTCAATAAGCACCGGACCCGGACGGCCTGTACGTGCGATGTGGAAAGCTTCCTTCATCACGCGCGGGAGGTCATTCGTGTCTTTCACCAAGTAAGAATGCTTGACGGTTGCAAAAGTCATACCGCTCGTATCGCATTCCTGGAAAGCGTCCTTGCCCAAGTTCGGAGTCGTCGTCTGTGCCGTGAGCACGACGATCGGGCTAGAATCCATGAGAGCTGTATAAATACCTGTAAACGTGTTCGTTGCACCCGGACCGCTAGTGACAAGAGCTACACCGACCTTACCGGTCTGGCGGGCATAACCGTCAGCCATGTGGGTTGCGCCCTGTTCATGACGGCTGAGCACAACTTTGATGCTGGAGTCGAGGATGGCATCGAACATCGGAATGGCCGATCCACCGGGATAGCCGAAAATTGTATCAACGCCTTCACGCTTGAGGCATTCGATAATCACTTCGGCACCACTTAAGGTCTTATTTGCCATAATTTATCCTGTCTTTTAAAGAATAGATGAATATTTAGATGGGCTGAAATATAGGAGTATTTTTTGAGGGTGGCAAGAGGTGAAAGCCTAGTTTTGTGGAAATTTTTGAAATTTTTAGTGAAATTTTATTTTAAAACGACCTGTTTTGATGTGAAAATTGAAAATTTTTCGTTAAATTTTTAAAAATTGAGTTTTGGATAAAGTAAAAGCTAGTGAATTTTGGATTAAATTTCTGTTTTATGACCTTTTTAGATGAAAAATAATTGTTTTGATGCGGACGTCATCCTGGAGCGTAGCGATAGGATCCATTATTTCTCGTAATCCATTTAGTGTGATTCTCCTTATCATTAATTGGGCATCCCGCATTTTTTTTACTATTTTAATCTTATGCTTAAGAAAATCATACTTTCTCTATTCCTTGCGGCCGCCTTTGTGTTCGCCGCTGACCCGATCACCATTGAAGGGCGTTTGACCGAAATTCCGGGCAAGATGCCGAGCAATGACCTGTACAGCTATGTCTATGTATTTAAGTACAAGGTTGCAAAGGTGGTCTCGGGCAAACTCGACGCCAAGGAAGTTCTCGTGGGCGTTTATAACCCGCTCATCGCTCGCGGCAAGGTCAAGGACAAGATGGCCGACAAGTCCAAGGGCAACGTTGGCGAATTCAAGGCCAAGTCCAAATACACGCTCAAGCTTATCCCGCTCGAAGGCAACTGGGATGGCGCTGTTGAAGATGAATACTTTGACGACGAATCCCCGCGCTACTTGGCTATTGAAGTGAATGAGTAATTAGACGAAAGAACGGGCTTCGCCCTACAGACTAGAGACGAAAGAGTAATAATGGCGCTTTGCGCTGAGTTATAGAAATTTCGTGTCTCGTTTTTTCTATCGTCGCCAAACTACAAATTGTTTTTATTTAATAATGCAACCTACTCTCGTCTCTCGTCTTTCGTCTCTCGTCTAACCCATGGTTTTTTCCTCTCAAATCTTCTTGTTTTATTTCTTGCCGACGTTTTTGGTTGGCTACTTTGTTCTCTTCAAGCTCGGGGCCAAGCACTCGTTCTTGAACTTGTTCATCACCATCTTCAGTTACGTCTTTTACGGCTGGCTCGAACCGTGGCTCGTATTCCTCATGTTCGGCTGCACGTTGGTGGTGTACGTGGCGGGGCGGTTCATCTCGGCGCCTGACGCAAGCAAGTTCCAGCGAAATTTTGCGCTCGGTACGGCGATTGCGGTAAACCTCGGTGCACTTGGGTTCTTCAAGTATTACATGTTCGGCATGGGAATCGTGAACGATTTTGCGACCATGCTCGGCTGTGAACCGTTCTCTATTATGACGGTCCTTTTGCCGGTGGGTATTTCGTTCTACTCGTTCCAGTCCATGAGTTACGCGATTGACGTGTGGCGCGGTACGGCACCTCCGGTCAAGAATTTTGCGACATTCGCATGCTACGTGGCGCTTTTCCCGCAGCTTGTGGCAGGCCCGATTGTGCGTTACAATACGGTTGCCGAAGAACTTGAAACCCGCACGCATACGCTCGAAAACTTTGTGCGCGGTATTTTGTTCTTCTGCTTTGGTTTTGTCGAAAAAATCTTCCTTGCAAACCAGGTGGGCATTATCGCTGACCGCGTTTTTGCGGCCGATGCTCCGGGCGTCATCAACAGCTGGTGGGGCTCGCTTGCCTACATGTTCCAGATTTACTTTGACTTCTCGGCCTATTCTAATATGGCGATTGGCCTTGGACTTATGCTCGGGTTCCATTTTCCGCGCAACTTCAACGGCCCGTACCGCTCCGTAAGCATTACTGATTTCTGGAAGCGCTGGCACATTTCCCTTACGAGCTGGTTCCGCGATTACTTGTACATTCCGCTGGGTGGAAACCGCGTGCCTACAGGCCGCATGTATTTCAACCTTTTCCTCGTGATGTTCGTGAGTGGCGTTTGGCATGGCGCGAACTGGACGTTCGTGTGCTGGGGACTTTATCACGCCTTCTTCATGATTGTCGAGCGTGCGAACAACAAGAACGCCTGGTACTACAAGGCTCCTCGCGTGGTGCAAATTCTTTTGACTCAGATAATAGTGCTTTTTGGCTGGGTGCTTTTCCGTGCGGATTCCATTGGCGATGCTGTTCGCATGTGGAAGAATATGCTTGGTCTTGGCGCAACGGCTGCTTCTGATGTTATTTTGTCTGCTGAAATTTTCACGCCGACATGCATTGTGTTTATGGCGCTTGCAGGGCTTTTCTCGTTCTGGAAATATCGCAGTTACGACTGGTGCGTTGACGTTTCGTTCAAAAAGTCGCTCATTGCGCTGGGCTTGTTTATTTTGGCAACGCTTGCGCTCTTTACCCAGAGCTACAATCCGTTCCTTTATTTCCAATTCTAGCGGCGAAGCCGCAGTAAACAGTGATTAGTAAGCAGTGGTTAGTAAACAGGAATGTAAAAGGAACGTTCTTATTACAATCCTAACCACCAACCACTAATCACTAACCACTTGTATTTCTTATTACATTACGCTCATACCCCAAAGGGCCGAAGGCCCGAGCCCATACCTAAATGTTTCCTTTACTATATTATTATCCATGAAAAATGGTTTAAATAAGATATTCATTTTGCTAGCGATAATGGCGGGTGTTGCTTTTGCGGACCCGATTCCTGCGGAGGCTTTGACTCAGAGTGGTCTTGTGATGCGAGACCGCCAACTTCGCGATATCGGGCTTGTGATGCGTGGTGGGCGAGGTGGTTATATCGATATTGGCTACACTTATACGCCTTCGTCTGAACAGTTGCAGCTCAAGAGCAAGTATGGTGTTCATGATGGTTTTGCTTTTAGGCACCATTATGGAATTTTCGGGAGCTGGGTACTGGATTCCACGTCTCATTTGGGATTTCTGACGTGGTTTGACCGCGCCGGTTGGGATTCTCAGGACTTTTTCTTCTTCCCGCATTACGGCGACTTTGCGCACATTTCTTCGGCGTTTACGTGGGGTTTCTCGTACACGAATACAAAGTACGATGCTACGTTTGCATTGGGCTTGCAGCACCAGAATCTGGAGTTGGCGAGTAAAAGAGTTTTTCCGAATGAATCGGATTCGCTGTTGTTCTACTGGGGACATGCTCGCTATAAAAATGTGAGCATCCAGGGAAGTTTCTATCGCAACACGTTCCAGACGCTTCGACTTTCGTTGGATTTGGAATCTCGTGAACTTTACGGTGGTGTCGGGAGCGGATACAAGACTTATTTGCCGAACTTGAGTGCTACGATTTATCGTCGTAAGAATAATGGCGATGATGATAACTTTGTTCGTTTGAATTTAGAACAAAATCTTTATGAGCAACAGCTTTATGCAGATGTGTCGTATGATTTTCCGAAGGGCGGTTTTCATTCAGCTATTTTGAAATATTATCCGGCAAATTTTTCTCGATTGATTGGATTTGAGGCTTCGTGTTTGCGTCGTAATGAAATTGGCGGCTCTAGGGAATTGCTTTGGGGGGGCGCTATTGACTTTATCATTCTCCGCTTGGGGTACAATTCGGCCTTTGATTATGATAATATGTTTGGTGCAAAGGGTACGTTTATTGCCGAAATTCATCTGGATTTAGGCTCTATTGGCGGCAAGTTCTTTGGTCGAGGCGCTGCCAAGGCGACCGCTATGGAAACTTCTCAAAGAAAAGTTGACTTGCATAAATTCATGAAGGCATATTCGGAACAACAGAAGTTGAATACGACGGTTGATGCTCAGGGCAATAAGGTGATTGAAGCGAAGGGAATCCGCTACGAAAAAGTCGATGCAACCCAGGGAGGCAACTAATGAAGTATTTACGTTTATTCCTTTGCTTTGTCGTGCTTTGTTTGACGGCTTGCATGAGTCATGTGATTACGGATACGACAACCAGGCTTCAGGTCGAAAACAGGACCGATGTTACGATTCTTGGAGTCGATATTATTTCTGAAGATGGAAAGTCTGTGCAACCGTGGATTCGCGATGCGATTGAACCGGGCGAAAAGAGCAAGGTTGTCGAAGAAGATTGGGTTGGAACGTTTAAGGTGAGAGTTCGCTTTGACAAGTGGAATGCTAAGTTGCTTGCAAGTGTAGGTAAGGTTTGTGCAACTTATAGCACTCCCGTTAGAGTGTATGCTTTAGCCAAACAAGGCGAACCGAACGTATTTGAAATAGATGATAATGGTTGCAGTCAGGAAGGGCATGTTCATATGGTATATTCTGAAACAACCCTAGACTTTGAAGGCGGCAGCCAGCACCTCATTGTATCTCAAGACGAAGATGGAAACGTGGCATTTAAGTTGAAGTAGAGTTTAGAGCTTAGAACTTTGCTCTTCTCTCTAAGTTCTGCCGACTAAGTTCTGCCAACTAAGTTCCCCTGTCTACTTGTACTTTCACTATGTTCAAGTACCAATAGTGCGCAAGGTTATGACGCAGCAGAATACTTGTATTCAGATATGGCATAACCGCAGTCACGAACGCCTTAGCGTTCAATGCTCGACTCGGTCATGCCAAAGCAAGCTTTGTCGCGACGCTCATCTTACGCATTTGTCCTACCGCCTATTCCCTACATCTTACTTTTTTCTTTCGTCTTTCGTCTTTCGTCTTTCGTCTAAAACCTAATAATTACTACATTTCGCTACAGTGCAGATAACTAAGTTAAAGATTTTTGGTTTTAAATCCTTCGCGCAGAGGACAGAAATTAACTTCCCGACGAAGGGTCTTACGGCGGTCGTGGGGCCGAACGGCTGTGGCAAGTCCAATATTACGGACGCCATCCGTTGGGTGCTTGGCGAACAGAAAGCAGCCGCACTCCGTATGGGCAAGATGCAGGACGTGATTTTTAGCGGTACCGAAGAACGTGCCGCCATGAGTCTTGCTGAAGTTTCCATCGTAATTGATAACAGCGATGGCACGCTTGCTTCTGATTATTCCGAAGTCATTGTGACGCGCCGTGTGCACCGCGATGGTTCGGGCGAATACCTCATCAACAACCAGGAATGCCGTCTGCGTGATGTTCACGCCTTGCTTTTTGACTCGGGTCTTGGTTCCAGTACGTATTCGCAGATGAACGCCGACATGATCAAGGCGGTGCTTTCGGACAAGGCGGATGACCGCCGAGTGCTTTTTGAAGAAGCCGCCGGCGTGAGCAAGTACAAGCAGCAGCGCAAGGAAACGCGCCGCCAGCTCGAACGCGTGCAGATGGACATGGAACGTGTCGAAGACAACTTGCGCAGTGTCCGCCGCTCTGTCCGTCTTTATGAAACGCAGGCCGAAAAGGTCAATGCTTACAAGAAATTGAATACGCGCCTCCGCGAACTTGATTTGTCTGTCAGTTTGGACAAGTTTGAAGATTACAAGGAAGGCTTGGCCACGCTTGACACGACGACCAAGCGCATGAACCACGAAGTGGAATCTTCTAAGACGAAGGCGACCGAACTCCAGGCGAAGATTGAAGAAAAGAAACTTGCCATTAGCGAAGACGAGAACGCCTACCGCGATTTGGAACGCGAAGTGCAGGCCGCGACGATTGCCCTCAACGACTTGAACAACAATATCGTCCGCTTGCGCGATTCCATGTCGAGCCTCCAGTCCTCTAACGACAAGGCGCAAAGTGAAATTGAACGCAGCGAACAGAAGTCGCAGGAACTCTCCGAAGAAAAAGCTCGCCTCGAAGAAGAAATAGCCGTTCTCGGTAGCGAAAACGACATGGACGAGCTGAATGCGCTTTTGGAACGTGAACGCGAAACGCTCCAGGTCATGCGCGACAAGGTCGATGACTTGCGTACGCAGTCCCGTGAGCTTTCGAACGAACGTTTGCAGGCGACGAACCGCGTGAACTCCCTCCGCGGCCGCTTTGAACGCATGGATGCCGAAGTCAACATGCTCCAGTCGAACATCGCGAAGTGGCAGACCGAAATCGAAGGTCTCGACAAGCAAAAGTCCGATGCCGAAGCGAACATCGCCGAAATCCAGGCGGGCATCGAGGACACAAATCGCGAAATCGAAAATCTCGAAGAACAGCGTGCCACGCGTGAAGAACGCTTGGAGTCGGAACGCGCTGAACTCACCGAAGCGCAACAGAAATTGCAGGGCTTGAAGAACGAAGAAGCGCGCTTGCAGTCTCGAATCGATGTGCTCCAGAGCGTGATGAACGAAGCTTCGGACGCAAACCGTTACCTCAAGGAAAACAAGTCGAACCTCATTGGCGGTCTTGTTTCGGAACGTATCGAGGCGACACCGGAATACGCATCGAGCGTCGAAGCCGCTCTCGGTGAAATCCTTGATTCTGTTGTCGTGAATGGCGACAGTGCCGTGAATGAAATTGTAGATGCCCTCAAGAGCGAAAACGTGGGCAAGGTGCTCATGTCGCTTGTTTCGAGTGCGGCCCCTGCTTACGACAAGCCGGTGAACAATCCGGGTGTTGTCGGTTCGCTCAAAGATTTTGTGAAGACGGACGACGAAGTTTCTCCGTGGCTTTCGGGAATCCTCTCGCGCTATTTTGTTGTAGATTCCTTGCAGACTGCGCTGAACTTGGCGAAGGAATACCGTGGCGAGAACTTGAATTTTGTCACCGCCGATACGATTGTGCGTACAAGCGGTCTTGTGTCGTTTGGCGTTTCGACGTCGGGCGCGCTCTCCCGCAAAAACGAAATTGCAGATGCCGAAGCGCTTTTGGAAAAAGTGCAAGGCGATATTTCGGCGGGCGAAGAAAATGTGGACCGCTTGCGTGAACTTACCGAAGAAGACGCGCAAATGCTTTCGTCCTTGGTCGATGAAATCCGTGAAAAGCGCGATTCTCTGCGTGGTGGCGATGCTTCTATCCGCATTCACCGGAATACGGTTGAAAACTGCACCCGTCGCTTGAACCAGTTGAATGGCGAAGTAACGAACGCGCAGAACAGAATTGAAGCGGCGGCGCAGTCCAAGAACAGCGATGCGGAACTTGCCGAAGCCGAAACCGAAGTCGAAAAGGTCGAAGAACGTTACCAGACGATTTCGGATCAACTCGGTGAAAACGAGACGATGCTCCGCGAAAAAGAAGAAGATGTCCGCGAACTCGAACGCAGCGCGCAAGACAAGACTTCTCGCTTAAAGCAGAACCAGAACCGCGTGGTCGCTATTGCCGACCAGATGGAATTCTTGGACAATACGATTCGCAACCGCCGCGAAGAGATCGAAAAGAACACAGTTTCGATTGAAAAGTTCGAGACGGATTGCAACAAGCTTGCCGACGAAGCCCAAGTCAAGGACAACGCGCTCCGTGAACTGGAACGCAACCGCGACCTCGCTCGTGAACGCTACGACCTCGTGAGTGGCGATTTGGAAGGCTGGCGCGACGAAGTGAACCGCCTCCGCGACGACATGATTGAAAAGATGAAGGAACTGAATGACGTTGGCCGTCGTCAGGAATCCTTGCAGAACAATCTTGACCGCCTCCGCGAACGCATCACGAACGAATGGACTGTCGATTTGGACAATCCCGAAAACGTGGAACGTGTAGAATACACGCAGCCCGAAGCCGACCGCGAAATCCGTGAACTCCGCGGTAAGATTAAGGAACTGGGCCCGATCAACGTCAACGTGATGGAAGATTACGAAGACGAAAAGAAGCGCCTCGAAGAAGTCGAAAAGCAGTTCGATGACCTCGATCGCGCCCGTGCATCGCTCGACCGCACCATCACAAAGCTTGACGACATTGCCCGCCAGCGCTACCTGGATACGTTTGCACGCATCCAGAAGAACTTCCAGTTCGTGTTCAGTAAGCTGTTCCTCAATGGCGAAACGAAGATGAATCTTGTGGAACGCGTGGACGAAATGGGCAAGCCGATGGACATTCTCGATGCCGACATCGAAATCAACGTCCGCCCGACCGGCAAGAAAATGCGCGGTATCAAGGCGCTTTCTGGTGGTGAACACGCCCTGACTGCAACAGCGCTGTTGTTCGCAATTTACATGGAAAAGCCGTCTCCGTACTGCGTGCTGGACGAAGTTGATGGTCCGCTTGATGACGCTAACGTGGGCCGTTTCATGGCGCTCCTCCGCGAATTCAGCAAGCAGACTTTGTTCATCGTGGTGACGCATAACAAGCGTACCATGGCCGAAGCCGATATGCTTTACGGCGTGACGCAGGAAATCAAGGGCATTTCCCGCATTGCTAGCGTGCAGCTCGCCGACGCAACTAAATTTGCGATTTAAAATTAGGGATTAGGTTTTAGGTAATAGGCTTTAGGTTAATAATCGCGGCTTCGTCGCATGTTGCCGATGCTCGTAGTGCATGATACTCATCCTTCTACTACCTATGACCTGTTACATGTAACCTAATTTTTTGTCATCCTGAGCGAAGATGCGTAGCATCGTAGTCGAAGGATCTAGTGAATTCTATGGCTATGGGGTCACTCCCTTACGGGGGCTCTGAGGTATGGGCGTTAGTATTTGCTGCTTTGTTGTTCATATGGTTTGTCATCCTGAGCGGAGATGCGTAGCATCGTAGTCGAAGGATCTTGTTAAGTTTTGAAATTGCGATACAAAAAAATAACAGGATTCTTCCCTTTATAGGGTCAGGATGACGGATGAGAATGTCTATTAACTATAACACAGTTTTTCTATTTACTATATTTTTTTGTTTGTGTAAATCGTGATAAACGACTTACATAAACGAGTTGTACTGTATTTTTTATTGGTTATATGGGTGGAAAGGAGTATAGAATGAGAAAATTCGTAAGAGCTATGTGTCATCCTGGAGCGCAAAGCGCGATAGGATCCATTATGGTCCTTTTGCTTACCATAGCCCTTGCCGCTTGTGGCGGCGACAGCGGTACTTCCGCGCCCTCCGATGAAGACTCTTCGTCATCCTGGAGCGACGCGATAGGATCCAGTAGCAGTTCTTCTGTGGTTTCTATCGGCTCTTCGAGCCTCCAGAATGACAAACAGAAAAGTTCTTCTTCTGTCAAGAAGGAATCATCTTCTTCTGTAAAAACAGTCTCCTCTTCTTCCTCTGTCATTCCCGCCTCTAGCGGGAATCTCCCTTCATCTTCCAGTAAAAAAGATGGCGGATCATCGTCTGCTATGACGAGTTCTTCATCTTCGAATAAAAAGGTTGAGTCGTCCAGCAGCGAGTATGTTCCGTTTGACCATTCGCATGCACTTGCTGCGGATTGGCGTATTGGTGAAAATCGTTATAAGACTTTTGTTGATCCTCGTAATGGGCGTAGCTATTATTATATCACAATTACTGGCAGAGACACCAATCTTACGACAACAACGATAACTGTCATGGCTGAAAATTTGAATGTTGGTAAGATGGTTCTTGGCGAAGATGACCAGAATGATGATGGCGCGATAGAACGCTATTGTTATAATAATGATACAACGTATTGTGATGAATTCGGTGGCCTTTATCAGTGGGCTGAAATGATGCAACTGCCTAGTCGATGCAATACAGAAAGTTGTTCTGAATTGATATTGCCGAACCATCAGGGCATTTGTCCGGATGGTTGGCGCTTGTTTACGTATAATGATTATAGAATCGTAAGGTTTTCAGAAGGTAATGAAGAACATGGTGTTGCAGGACTGCGTTCTGGATACCGCTTTAACGGCTACAATACTACAGGTTTCTCCCTTGTTGGTGCGGGGTATAGGTCTGAAGAAAAAAAATTTGAAAATTTGAATGAATATGCATTTTGGTTTTTCCCGACAGAGAAGGCGAGCGAAAAAGCGTATGTGGGGCTTATTTCGATTACCAACGATGATGGTATTTCTGAGAGTGATTGGAGTATAAAACAAGAAGGTCTCTCTGTTCGTTGTGTAAAGCTCGAATAATTTCCTTATAAAATATTAAGGCGGATTACATCCGCCTTCCTTGCGTTATTCCGACATGGTGTCGGAATTTCCTCAAAAGTTTCAAGAAACCCCTTCGCCTCAGCTATGTGAAAGTAAACTTTCCCGCAGCACTCGGCTTGCAGGGTTTTTAATTAAAAATCGGTGTGCTGAATTTGGTCTCTTTTTCCATACATTTGCTATATTTTCGTGCGTGAAAAAAACTGGCTTAGGTTTTATTTTTGCAATTCTTTCTGCGATTTGCTACGGCACGAACCCGCTGGGCGCCTTGCATTTGTACGCCCAGAATTACTCGCCGGAGACGGTCCTCTTTTACCGTTTTTTCACGGCGGCGATTCTCCTTTTGACTGTGATTCTCGCGAAGGGCTCGCATTTTAAAATCTCGTTCCGCGAGTTCCTTGCGCTTGTCGCGTTCGGATTCCTCTTTGCGGTGAGTTCGCTTACGTATTACGCCTCGTTCAAGTATATGGATGCGGGGCTTGCCTCAACGCTCCTCTTCTTGTATCCGCTTGAAGTCGCGGTCATCATGTCGCTATTTTTCAAAGAAAAAATGAAAAAGAGCGTGATAGCGTCTATCGCAGTTTCGATGGTGGGCGTCTCGCTTTTGTACAATGGCGATAGAGGCTTTTCTGTAAGTTCCATCGGCTGGCTGTTGGTCTTTATTTCGTCTTTTACTTACGCCATTTACATCGTCATGGCGAATCGCGTGAACCTCCAGATGGGGGCTGTGAAGATGACGTTTTACGCCATTTGCTTCTGCCTCGTGTTTTTGCTGCTTTATTCAGTGACACTTGGCGCTGGTTTCCCGCCGCTCTTTACGCAGGCCAGTTCGTGGGGTTGGGGCTTTATGCTGGGCCTTGTGCCGACGGTGCTTTCGCTTATTTTTATGGTCAAGGCTGTGAAAATCATCGGCTCCACGCCCACGGCAATTCTCGGTGCTTTGGAACCCGTGACCGCTGTAGCGATTGGCGTAACCGTTTTCGGTGAAACGCTCACCACCCGCCTCATCGCAGGCATCGCCTTGATTCTCGGCTCTGTAGTGCTTGTGGCCGTGAAAAAGTAGAATAGTCGCACCGTAGGTGCCAAACTAAAATCTACTGACTATTGACTAGTGACCTATTACAAACAACTAAGTTCTATATAATACATTTTACGCTTTTTAGGTCCATTTTTCCGAGCAATTCCTCGTTTTTTCCTCATTTTTCCGGAACTTTTTAACGGTTCCGTTTGTAAATTTATTTACATGAAAAACATGTCCAAAACTCTTTTGCTTTTTCTGATTGTGGCGATGTTTTCGTCGTGCAATAATTCAACGTCTGGTCCGGAATCATTTCGGGAACCGATAAGTTACACTCCGGATGGCCAATGTACGATTGATATGTTAAAGTACAAAACTCAGGAACAGTTGGACTCGTTGCGTACTTTTTGTGATACCATTTTTGTTCATAGTGTCGTGAATGTTTATAAGGACACTGTTTACGATGATACCGTAATTACAGACAATAAAAAGTACACCAGTTTTATTTACTTTGACCGTTATACGGAAAAAAAAGATACGCTTGTCAGTCTCACTGCAGAAAAAAGTGGGACTTCAGGCCCATGCGGTAGAGTTCCTGTTTATTGCAATCTTGATTCCTCTGATACGCAAAAGACGTTTAGCTGTGAAATTTCCAGTATGTGTTATATGTATAATCAGACAGATAATCTTGCAACGAGTTCTGCCGAGGTTGCTGTCGTTCGTTTAGATCCTGTATTAATAACGAATGAGCCACTATGTTCTCAACCGGGGTTCCGCTGTGTGCGTGATACTGTTTTCCATGATGCTTTCCATACGACATATCGAACCATTGCTCTTGACACAACGTTCCTGAATTACGGGGCTAATGCGTGGACTGATTATGTTCCTGCCGTGAATGCTCCCGCGTTCGATACAGCCGCGTTCCGCAATGCACTAGATACGCTTGATACGCAAAAACCAATCTTTGGAATAGATACTTTGTTCACAGGATATTCTGTTTCGGTTGAGGGTTTGCCGGACTGGGCTTCGACAAGAAAAAAAGAGACGTGTAAGGCTAAGGATTCTACATCGATTTGTATTATTAAAGTTACGGAAATGTTTCGACCTTACGGGCTCGCAAATACTTATCCAACGCCTTATTTCCAAAGTTCCTTTTATCTGACAAATTATCTTGAAGCCCCTTTGGAAAAAGACACTTTGATTACTTGGAAATTGAAATACAGTTATTATAATGGACATTCTTTTAAAGGAAATAGTGGCTCCCTGGAAATAACCACGCTGTTTAAAGGAATTTAGACTTTGGTCATTGGTTAATAGTCAATGGTTTTATAACCGCGCCATTGGCACCAAACTTAAATCTACTGACTAAAGACTAATGACTAATAACTAAATTGTTATATTAGCAGCATGCTAAGTAAGTGTTCAATTTGCAAAAAGGAATTTAATGACAAGGTGGGAATGTCCCCGATGGAAAGCAACCTTGCCATCCGTTATCGCAATAAAATCGGCAATGTTTGCCCCGATTGTCAGGCTGAAATCCGCAAGACAAAACAGGGGCGGTGGCGGCTTTTCTTCTGGAATGTGAAAGTAGCTCTTTATTGTTTGCGATTCCTAGCGTTGTTTGCGCTCCCGTTTATTGCACTAGTTGTCATTCTTGCTTTGTACGTATTGTAACTTGAACTTACTTATAGCTATTATTACCACTCAATAGTTGTTTATCATTCGAAAAATGTTCTGGAAATATGGGAATGGAGGCTGTTCAGCTATTGCGAAATAAACTAAATATGGATAAGCCTCAATTACAAAAGCAATAGGACATTTTCATTATGAAAATATCAATTTATTTGATAAATTTATTTACCAGCAGTTTGATTTTTTTATGGATGAGAAATCAAAAATTTTTTGTTCATTTTCTTGACATTCCTAATATGTGTGGACAAATTGAACTTCTTTATCTTATAATTGTTAATTTAATACTATTTAGTTTGTTGAACGTACATCCGAGAATCTCGCTTGGATGTTCTATTTTAACAACTCTGTTGTTCCCATTTACAGGTGGTCAATTTCGTGTTGATGGATGCGGATATTTTTTAGTTATTGAAGATTTACTTCAATATAATGTATCAAATGAAACTGCATTCTTTGTTGCTTTTAGATTGGTTCCGGCTATTATCTATAGCATGTATTTGTTACTATTCATTTTTGGTGCTGTTGCTGTATTTAGGAAAATGAAGGCTAAAGCTTAATCCACAGCTAGGTTTAATACGATTCGTTGGTGTAATTTGCCTATTGATGTTGTGTCAAACATCTAAAATAATTGCCATGAGAATATTTATATTCATTTTATTTCTTCTTGTGTTGCTAGGATGCTCAAAAAGTGATGACTATATTGGCACATATGTGCGTAAGCATAAGTATGGTATTGAATCTGTTACTCTATATCCTGATCACTCGTTTCTTCAAATTTATACTGATAAGGATCGGTTAGATTCAAATGTGGGAAAATGGTACATTAAATCAAATTTTTTAGTTCTTGATGGTCGAATAATGTACGAAGCTCCAATTCAGATTGAAAACGCAAATTATATATTTGGTGTTGGAAAAAGGAGAACATCTTATTTAGAGGTATCAAATAAGTGTATTATTGTTGAAATTGATTTTCCTGAATTTAATCTATGCAAAAAATAATCCTATATTAACCTTATGCCCAGCGTTTCGTTGCAGAGAAAAATCCCTAAATTTCAGGAGAAATCTTCTGATTTAGAAACGCAGTTGCATGAGTTGGGATTTCTCTGCGAGAATCCGCATGATGTCGGGAGTGCCTCCGCGAGCTTCTCCTACAACGCCCACGGCAGCATGGCCTCCATGCCGCACCTCTCCGCGATGGACTGGGACTTTGCCGAAAAACTTTGCCACATCACGCGCGGCACGACGGATGCCTACTACAACTACGACGGCAACGGCATCCGCACAAGGAAGGTGGTCGAGAAGAGCGGCGTCGTGGAGACGAGGCTGTATCTTGGCGGCTTTGAGATCTGGCGCAAGACCGTGAACGGGACGCTCGAGACCGAGCGCGAGACACTGCACGTCATGGACGACAAAAGACGCGTCGCGCTGGTGGAGACGCTTACGGTGGAAAACGGGAACCGTGTCGCGGCCCCTTTGCCCGTGCAACGCTTCCAACTCGACAACCATCTCGGCTCCGCATCGCTGGAGTTGGACGAATCTGCGAACATCATCAGCTACGAGGAATACTACCCCTACGGCGACACAAGCTACCGGGCGGGCAGGAATGCGAACGAAGTGAGCCGGAAGCGCTACCGCTACACCGGCAAGGAGAAGGACGAGGAAAGCGGCCTCTACTACCACGGGGCCCGCTATTACGCCTGCTGGCTGGGGCGCTGGACCGCCGCCGACTCCATAGGCATCGGCGACGGGTTGAACGTGTACATGTACGTGCACGGAAACCCCGTTGGCATGCTGGATAAAGATGGGAAAAGAAGTGGACCTAGTCCTGATCATGATGTCATAGGACAACTCTTAGGTGGCCCTCTTGATCCGAGATGCACATTTAATTGCGGACGAAGTATATATGGAGAGTCTCTTGTTGATGAATCGGATTCTCCAAAACAACAAGTTCAAAAAAAGGTTAAATCTGAAAAGCCAAAAAATCAGGAGACTCCTGAAGCAAAATCAATAAGTGAAATAAAAAAAGAGATTTCTTCACTTTATTCTGTTGATATGTTACCCACATCTTCTACAGATATGCCCTCTGCAACAGATAATGTCGGAAACTCTGATGAAAATACCAGTGAGTCTGGCCTTGACGTAGCCGCAATTTGGAGATCTTCTGTTTATGAAGTGGCTGGAAAGTCGGTTAGTATAACTAAAAAATCTGTTAAGAATGCATTAGCAAACGCAGAAAAAATGGATTTGGATAATATTGACTTAAATAAGAAAAAAATAAAAGAAGCGAATAGAACAGCTTCTACGGTAGAAAACAGTGCAAAGAATGGCTTTAAATCTGCTGAAGAAAAAGTGTCAACAATAAAGCAGGCTCGGCTTGATCAAAGTATTAGTACGAAAAACTATAATATGGAGATAAAAAAAGCGGAGGAATCATTAGCTCGTAATGCGTCAATAATGAAACGATTTACCAAGATTGCTCGAATTGCAAGTGGGGCTGTTCCCGTTGCATCGGCTGTAATTGATTTGACGGTCAACAGGGTAACTCAAAATAATCCATGGGGTAGAGACCTCTTAACAGTTGGGGCCGGAACTGTGGCTGCATTAGTAGCGAGTAATGTGGTATCAGGCTTGCTTTTGTCTTTTATTTTGGCTGTTGTTGTTGGTTATAAGGTATCAGATTTTGTTGGGAATAAATATGATGAATACTTTAGATGAAGCATGTGTTTTTGATAATAATGTAGTAGTAAGATTGCGTATTTCGTGGAAAATTTTTTTTGGAATTTTGGGTGTAATATGTATATATGACCTTTTTTTTAAAGAAAATTTTGGGAAGAATATGCAACCTGATTATGATCTTTATTTTCTAACAATTTTTTTCATTTTTTCTCAATTTTTTTGCTTTTTCTTTACGGAAGAGGGCTTTCACAGAGGTTTAAAATTTGGACATCGGATAATCTATTCCCAAAAGCATTTTTTTGAGCCATGGTGCTATGAAAAAATTCAAATCGATGGTGTGATTCCTTTTTATCGCATGTATGTTTATAAAAAAATCCTTTGGGACTACCATTTTTGTGTATGCAAACTTTTTAAATCTTATAATATTTATAGACGAAAACGTTTCATGCGATA
Organism: Fibrobacter sp. UBA4297; assembly: GCF_002394865.1. NCBI lineage: Bacteria > Pseudomonadati > Fibrobacterota > Fibrobacteria > Fibrobacterales > Fibrobacteraceae > Fibrobacter > Fibrobacter sp. UBA4297. The sequence continues at coordinate 76,688 of NZ_DGUZ01000007.1, forward strand.
AAATGAACCCAGATGCAAGAGAAAATTTTAGACGACTTGCAGACAAATACCGCAAGTTAAAAAAGAATCATAAAATATTATATTGGATATTAAATAACGTTTGATTTTTGAAAATGCCCAGCGTTTCTTTACGGACTAATTCCCACAAATTTCAGGAGGAATCTTCTGATTTAGAAACGCAGTTGCTTGAGTTGGGATTTCTCTGCGAGAATCCGGATGATGTCGGGAGTATCTCCGCGAGCTTCTCATACAACGCCCACGGCAGCATGGCCTCCATGCCGCACCTCTCCGCGATGGACTGGGACTTTGCCGAAAAACTGTGTCACATCACGCGCGGCACGACGGAGGCGTACTACAACTACGACGGCAACGGGATACGCACTAGGGCGGTGGCGCCTCTTCTTCTGGAATGTAAAAGTTGCGCTCTATTGCTTGCGATTCCTAGCGTTGTTTGCGCTCCCGTTTATTGCACTCGTTGTTGTTCTTGCGCTTTACGTGCTGTAGCTTCTTTATACTTATTTAACAAAATCCCGCGGAAATCTCAATTTTTGCGGGCGTTTTTTGTATATATTATTTTAAAAGTTTTTCTACCGCAATGTATTATCCCCGCTTGACGGGCATCATGAGGTCCCATGTTCTTAGAAAATATCAAGTCCCCTGCCGACGTGAAAGCGTTGGACATCAAGAGTCTCGAACAGCTTGCCGCCGAAATGCGCACAGCACTCCTTAAAAAGCTTTCTAAGCGTGGCGGTCACGTGGCGCCGAACCTCGGCTTTGTCGAAGGAACGATTGCGCTCCACTACGTTTTCGATTCTCCAAAGGACAAGATTGTTTACGACGTGAGCCACCAAAGCTACAGCCACAAAATGCTCACGGGCCGTGCCCAGGCGTTCTTGGAAGAATCGCATTACGGCGATGTGACGGGCTATAGCGAACCGACTGAAAGTGAACACGATTTCTTTATGGTGGGGCATACCTCTACGTCGGTGAGCCTTGCGCTTGGCCTTGCGACCGCTCGCGATGTGCTGCGTGAATCTGGCAATGTGATTGCTGTAATTGGTGACGGTTCCTTGAGCGGTGGCGAAGCGTTTGAAGGTCTCGATAACGCAGGCGAATACGCTACGAATTTTATCGTTGTGGTGAACGATAACGAAATGTCCATTGCCGAAAACCACGGCGGGCTTTACAAGTCCCTGGCAGAACTTCGCGCGACTGCGGGCAAGTCTGAAAACAATTACTTTAAGTCGCTTGGCTTTGATTACAAGTATCTTGAACAAGGTAACGATATCGCTTCGCTCATTGAAATTTTCAAGTCCGTGAAAAATTCGACGCGCCCAGTCGTGGTGCATCTGCATACGCAAAAAGGCCGTGGCTATTCGTATGCCGAACAGAACCGCGAAGGCTGGCATTGGGCGGCTCCGTTCAATATCGAAACTGGCGAAATCAACTGGGGCAGTGGCGAAAATTACAGCGAAGTTCTTGGCCTTTACCTCATGGCAAAAATCAAGAGCGACCCGAAGGTTGTCGTGATTCATTCTGCGGTTCCGGCAGGGATTGGTTTCCATGCGGCTCGCCGTAAGGAGGCGGGCAAGCAGTATATCGACGTGGGCATTGCTGAGGAACATGCGGTCGCACTTGCATCCGGGCTTGCGAAGGGCGGGGCCAAGCCGGTTTACAGTACTCATAGCACGTTTATCCAACGCACCTACGACCAGCTTTCGCAAGACTTGTGCGCGAACAATAATCCGGCGACAATTTTGGTGACGATGTCGGGTGCAGACGGTATGAACGACACGACGCACCTTTGCATTTTCGACATCCCGATGCTTTCGAATATCCCGAACTTAGTTTATTTGTGCCCGACCTGCGTTGAGGAATTCAAGACGATGGCGGACTGGGCGATTGACCAGACGGAACATCCGGTGGCAATCCGCATTCCCAATGCAGTGCACCATCGCAGCGATATTTTCGAAAAGGATTACTCCAATCTCAACAAGTTCAAAGTCGTGCATCGTGGCGAGCGTGTGGCATTGATCGGTCTTGGCGATTTCTACCAGCGTGCTGCGGCTGTGGCGCTTGAACTGCGTCGCGAAGGCATTGATGCAACGCTTGTGAACCCGCGTTATGCAAGCGGGGTCGATAAGGACTTGCTTTTGGAACTTGCAAAGACTCACGATGTGTTTGTCACGCTCGAAAATGGCGTGATCGAGGGTGGTTTTGGTCAAAAGGTCGCGACCTCTCTTGGCGATACAAGTGCGAAGGTGCTTGTGCGCGGGCTTTCTAAAGAGTTCTATGACAAGGTGAGCTTTGCGGATCTCTGTGAGAAAAATCACTTGAATCCGTCGCAGGTCGCAAAAGACGTGATGCAGCTTCTATCGTAATGACCGAGCGTCGCTAATTTTAGTATTATGTAGCCATGAAAAAAGTTAAAATAATCGTCATGATTATTCCGCTGGTGCTTTTCTTTATCGCATCGGCGGTTTATGTGTATTTTGCGAATGCCGAAGCGTTGCACGATGTGATGTTGGATAGCACGTCAAAAATTGATGTGGATCCCGATATTATTGAAAAGTCCCTGTCTAAAGTGCAGGTGGACATGGAACTCGGCGAGCCTTTTAAAGTTTACCCAATAGAGACGAGCCCCGATAGCGAGGAAGTTTTCCGTTCGACGCTCATTGAGTATCCGTTCGGGAGTTCTCCGCGTGCGGATTCGCAGAACAATGTAAGCCTGCGCGGTATTATTTTGTACGTGCATGGCTACAACGATTACTTCTTCCAGAAGGAACTGGCCGAAAAGGCGGACTCTGCGGGCTTTGCATTCTTTGCGATTGATTTGCACTATTGCGGACGCTCGTATGTGGATGGCGAACCGCGTGGCGACATGCGTAATATCAAGGAGTTTTACGCTGAACTTGATGTCGCTGTAGAACTCAGCAAGAAAATTGCAGTGGACGATTACGAAGAGGCGGAACGCGTTCCGTTTGTGATTGTGGCTCATTCTCAGGGCGGCTTGATTTCGTCTTTGTACGTGAATGACCGCAGTGACGAGCATTTTGCAGCGCTAGTGCTCAATAGCCCGTTCCTGGACATGAATTTCAACTGGTTCCTGCGTAAAATTGGGCTTCCGATTCTTGCCGATTTGTCGATATTTATGCCGGATTTTTCTGTAGGTTCTACAGGCGACCCGAATTATGCTTATTCCCTTTTGAAACATGAAAAGGGCGAATGGGAATACAATGAAAATTGGAAGAGCGAATCTCGTCCCGAGCAGTTTTTGGGCTGGCTCCGTGCAATTATGAATGGTCAAAAAAGGGTACACTCTAAACTCGATATAAAGTCACCGGTGCTTGTAATGCATGGCGATTGCTCTGCAGTGGGCGAGGAATGGTCCGAAGATTACACGCATTGCGATGGTGTGTTAAATGTGGATCACATTCAGGAATGGGCACCGAATTTGGGCGAAAAGGTGACAACGCGTACAATCCCCGATGGCCTGCACGATTTGTTCCTTTCTCGCAAGGATGTTCGCGATAAGGCTTATCAGGAAACGTTTAGCTTTATCGATTCCCATGTGAAATAAGTTATCTTTTACTTTGTATTTTCAAGGAGTACGTAAATGAATAAGTTTTTGGCAATTTCTTTTTGCGCCATGATGCTTGCTACGGCTTGTAATTCTTCTGAAGAACCGAAGCAACAGGCGACTGCAAAAAAGGTCGAGGCTGTTCAGCCGGCCGCTGCTGTTGTGGAACAGAAAGTAGCTCCGATTACAACGGTGGATTGGCAGAAGGCTTTTGAAATGCATAAGGCTGGAGCTGTCCTTATTGACGTGCGTACCCCGGCCGAAGTGGCAAAGGGTATGGCCGCTGCAACTGCAATCAACATTCCGCTTCAGGAAATGCCGCAGCGTTTGGGTGAATTCCCGAAGGACAAGGACTTGCTGATTTACTGCCGCAGTGGCAAGCGCAGTATGGCCGCTTCGAAGTTCCTCGTTGAAAAGGGTTTCACCCGCGTGTTCAACGTTGAAGGTGGTATCCTCGCTCTCCCGCCGCAGAACTAATTTAGGAATGCCCCAAGAAATCACAAACTTCATGCAGTTTGCCTTAGAGCAGGCGTTTTTTGCGATAGGCGAAAGCCGCCCAAATCCGGCGGTTGGTGCCGTGGTTGTGAAGGACGGGATTGTCGTGGGGAAGGGGCGTACGCAGCGCCCCGGGAGCGCTCATGCCGAAGTCATGGCGTTACGCGATGCGGGTGAACTCGCTCGCGGAGCCTCTATTTTTGTGACGCTCGAGCCGTGCTGCCATTATGGGCGCACGCCGCCTTGCACCAAGGCTATTATTGAAGCCGGAATCCAGAAAGTCTATTTTGCACATTCCGACCCGAATCCTGTAGTGCATGGAAAATCCCGCAAGATTCTCGAAGAAGCGGGTATTGAAGTCCATGAGGGTGTGGAAGCTTGCATTTGCGCTTGCGTTGACGATTGCTCAAACGGGGATTCCTCTGCGGAATGCCGCGTTTTTGAATTCCGGGGAACGTTATCTGAAAACCGCGCCATGCGTGAAGCGGAAGGTCGAGCCGTCTTTGACGAAGTCGAGCGCTATTTTGAAGCGTATGATTATTTTGTACGCTCCAAGCGCACGTTTGTCGAGATTAAATCTGCGATTTCGCAAGATGGATTTATGGGATGTGTTGATGCATCTGGCAAGCATTTGCCGCTTGCGATTACAAAGCAAGGCGCGAACTGCTGGAATCACGAACTCCGCGCGATGAGCGATGCCATTCTCGTTGGCGCAGGCACGCTCCTTGCCGATAACCCGGGGCTTGATGTGCGTTATGCCGCAGGCAATAGTCCCGTGAAAATCGTTTGGGCGGGGCATCACGAATTTAGCGCCGATGAAATTTCGCGGTTGAAAATTTTCAGTGCTAGCGATGCAACGCCAATTGTGTTTTCGTGCGTAGCGCAACCGAAATTGCTGAATGTTGCGGAATGCGTTGTACTCCTGAACGATTCGTTTGCAGAAAATTGGCGTGCGATGGTTGACGATTTGTCTGCCCGCGGAATGCACCGCCTGATGGTGGAACCGGGTGCTCGTCTTGCTCGCGAACTGTTCAACGGCGAATCTCGCAATCTCTCGCAAACGCAAAATGCGCAGCCTCTCTGGAACCGCCTCGATATTTGGCGCTCCACCGATTCTTCCGTTGATATTTCCCTTGAAAAACTTATCGAGTCTGGTGCCGTCAAGGCTGGGCTTGAATACCCTGAATTGCCTGCCGGTATCGTCGCTAAAGAATCTGCAGTTATCGGCCCTGATGTCCTGACGGTGTATTATCCTGCGTAAAGATTGTTATAAAGCTTCATAGCTTGAATTGTTTAGAAAAAAACGTGCTTCAGCATATCCTATAATTTTTACATGAATTTCACTGTGTACTTCCTACTTCTTACTTCCTACTTTCCTATATTTTCTACGCAAAAATTTTAAACAAGGATATTGTTATGGCAAAGATTGCTATTCTCGGTTACGGTAACCTGGGTCGCGGTGTGGAATGCGCCGTGAAGCAGGCTCCGGATATGGAACTGGTCGCCGTTTTCACGCGTCGTGACCCCTCTACGGTCAAGATCCAGACGGCGGGCGTTCCGGTACTGAATGTTTCTGAAATGGAAGCCTGGAAGGATAAGGTGGATCTGCTCATCATCTGTGGCGGCTCCGCTACGGACCTGCCGGTGCTTACCCCGAAGTACGCCGCCATGTTCAACGTGATCGACTCCTTTGACACGCACGCCAAGATTCCGCAGCACTTCGCCGCTGTTGACGCTGCCGCCAAGGCCGCCGGCAACATCGCGATGATTTCTGTGGGTTGGGACCCGGGCATGTTCAGCCTGAACCGTGTTTATGCCCAGTCCATCCTTCCGGAAGGCAAGGACTACACGTTCTGGGGCAAGGGCGTTAGCCAGGGCCACAGCGACGCTGTCCGCCGCATCAAGGGCGTGAAGAACGCGAAGCAGTACACCTGCCCGGTGGAAGCTGCTCTCGAAGCTGTCCGTAGCGGTTCTATGCCGGAACTCACCACGCGCCAGAAGCACACTCGTCTCGTTTACGTGGTGGCCGAAGAAGGTGCCGACAAGGCCTATATCGAAAACGCCATCAAGACGATGCCGAACTACTTCGACGAATACGACACGACAGTCAACTTCATCAGCGAAGAAGAATTCAACAAGAACCACAGCGGACTGGCTCACGGCGGTTTCGTGATTCGTACCGGCAAGACCGGCATGAACTTGGAACACACGCACGTGATTGAATACAGCCTGAAGCTCGATTCCAACCCGGAATTCACGACGAGCGTTCTCGTTGCTTACGCCCGCGCAGCACTCCGTATGAAGGCTAACGGCCAGACTGGTTGTAAGACCGTTCTTGACGTTCCGCCTGCATACCTTAGCACTCTGAGCGACGAAGACCTCCGCGCTCACTGCTTGTAGTCGCCTACGGCTCACGGAACCGCCCCTGTTTGATGACAGGGGCTTTTTGTTTTTTAAATCTACTTTGTAAAATTTTAATCGGCTCTGTAGCGCTCTTTTTCAATGATCATTTTTTGTATCTTGTTTATTTGCATGGACTTATGGTTTTGTTTTTGCAAAAATGCTCAAAGAATCAGATTTTACAATCGTTTTTTGCAGATACAGATGAGACGATTGTGTATGTTTTTTTGAAGTTTTTTTCAAATCAAACTAACATTTCATTATTATATTTCTCACACATCGTGGGTTAATTCTGCCCCTAAGTTTTAAATCAAAGGACTAAAATGAAACGTCTCTCTCTCATTGCTATGGCTCTTGTAGTCTCCGGCCTCGTCGCTTGCAACCAAGCTTCCGCTGGCGGTTCGTTCAACCAGCAGGCTCGCCTGGATAACCTCGAAAAGGATTTCAAGCAGGTCAAGGAAGAATTTGAAATCATCAAGTACGCTCTCGACAAGCGCGGCATCTCCCTCGAACAGGCCCGTGCCGAAATGGAAGCCGACAACAAGGTCTGGGACATCCCGGACGAAGATAGCCCGGTCTTTGGCAACACCAAGAACCCGAAGCTCACGATTGTCGAATTCACCGAATTCCAGTGCCCGTACTGCTCTCGTATCGCACCGGCAATGCAGGAACTCAACAAGAAGTATCCGAACGAAATCAAGTTCATCTATAAGCACTTCCCGCTTAGCTTCCACTCCAATGCCAAGGCTGCTGCCGCTGCTTCTATTGCAGCACAGAAGCAGGGCAAGTTCTGGGAATTCCGTTACGCTCTCGCACCGCATTCCCGTGAACTCGGCGATTCCATTTATCTCGCTGTAGCTAAGGAAGTCGGCCTCAACATCGAACAGTTCAAGAAGGACATGGTGCTCGATTCCGCTATGAGCGCTCGCATCGACAAGGACTTCCAGTTGGGCGTCAAGGTCGGCGTTCAGGGAACTCCGAACTTCTACATCAACGGCAAGCGTCAGGACCGTTTCAGCCCGGATCTCGTCGAAAAGATGTTGAAGGAAACCAAGTAACTACGTTTTCAGGCGTGCACGTTAAATTGATTGACGTGTGCGCTTTTTAATTTCCAAGTTTGTAATTTAAATTCAAAAAAACAACAAAAGGATGCACATTATGATTAAGCAATCATTGAAAGTTGCCTCGCTCGCCGTCCTCGGCTTGAGTGTCACAGCTGCAATGGCTCAGCCGAAACGTCCGCATCTGGCTGTGTACAAGTTCTTCGATGAACAGTACCGTCCGGGTGGATACGATTACGCTTACGGTGGCACGAGCAAGGGTGTTACTATCACCAAGTCTGGTGGTTACAAGTCTAAGGCAGCCCTCAACATCAAGTTGGACCCGAAGGAATACTCCGGTGCGTCCATCTGCCTTTACAACGAATTCTTTGACTTGAACAAGTACATGCTCGATTCCAAGGTCGAATTCATGATCAAGGGCAAGCATGGTGGCGAAGCCGTTAAGGTCGGCCTCCTCGACGAAGAAGTTTCTGACGGCAAGAAGACTCAGGTCGTGCTTCCGATGAACAAGTACATCGAAGGTGGCACCGTGACGACGGATTGGAAGAAGGTTTCCATTCCTCTCGTGGACTTCCCGGACCGTGGTCTCTACTGGGACAACACCCGCAAGTCCGAATTCCCGGCTCGTATCGACTGGGACAAGATTGCTGAAATCCGTTTCTCCATTGACAAGAGCGCTGCAAGCGAATTCGAAGTCTGGGTCGACAACATCGAAATCGTGAAGGGCAACAAGAAGGCAGCCCCGAAGAAGCAGATTGTCTACTGGGACGAAAACAACGACATCATCGATGGTCCGAAGAATCCGGAAAAGCTCGATGGCAAGGCCAAGACGCTCGCTACGTTCTATGACAACCAGGTCAAGGGCTTCTCTTACAGCTACGGTGGTCTTACTGCTCAGCGTGAAGCTCAGTCCAAGACTCCGGGCAACAAGAACGTGCTCGCCATGTACATCGATAACAACGACTGGTCTGGCGTGACCTACTCTCTCGGTGAAGGCAAGTTCATTGACCTTTCCAAGGTTCGCGACAAGGGCGGTCTCTACTTCTGGATCAAGGGTAAGCTCGGTGGCGAAAAGCTCTATGTCGGTATCCTCGACAACCAGGGCAACGACATCAAGAGCCAGACCAAGGTCGGCCTCAACGACTGGATCAAGGTCTCCAAGGATTGGCAGCTCGCCAAGATTCCTCTCAAGCGCTTCACCGACAAGGGTAAGGCTTGGGACGCTAACAAGTCCGCTGAAGTCGCTAAGGACATCAAGTGGGACAAGATTCAGGAAATCCGCTTCTCTGTCGGTAAGGGCGAAAACGCAGGCGAACCGGGCAAGCCGGCTCCTGTGACGGTCTTCGTGGACCAGATTACCTTCACGTCCAACATCGACTGGGTGGACCCGGATCTCAAGTGGGATTCCTTCAAGTCCAACGCTCCGGACTACGTGATTTCCGACTTCGAAGGCAAGTTTGCTAAGGACAAGTGGGAACCGTCCACCGGTCCGAAGTCTCAGCTCAAGTTCAAGGTTGAAAACTGCGCCGAATTCAAGAGCAACTGCTTGAATATCGAACACTACCTCCTTGCTGACTGGGTTGACGTCGTGCTCGACATGCAGAAGAATGGCCGTCCGGCTGCTGACCGTGACTGGACCAAGCACTGGGGCCTCATGTTTGACGTTTATTCCGACAAGGCTTGGCAGTCCATCACCGTTCAGGTTCAGGATGCTGGCAACGAAATCTTCGTTTCTAACGTCGGTGCTCCGAAGGGCAAGACCACAATCCTCGTTCCGTTCCGTACGTTCGGCAAGTTCCCGTACTATCAACCGCCTAACGCTGTTGAAAACGGTCTCTTCGACCTCAAGGGTGTAACTGCTCTCGACTTCAAGCCGAGTGGTGAAGGTACTGCCGGTGGCTTCAAGATCGACAACATCCGCCTCACCAACCAGCGCGCTGTCAAGGCTAAGGAACGTCCGGCTGTCATCAAGGTCTTGGTGAAGGGCGAAAAGGAAGTTCTCAACCCGGAAATCTCTGGTGGCTTGTTCGGTATCAACGCAGCCCTTTGGGACGGCGACATGCTCGACAACAAGAACTTCAAGGTTCAGACTCGTGAATTTGCAAAGCGCATCAACCACGGCATTATCCGTTATCCGGGTGGTCTCCGTGCTGATGACGACCACTGGAAGGAAATCCTCGACAACCACGACTGGATGGTCGATACCGACGAATTCCTCGAATGGTTGAAGAAGACTGGCTCTAACGCCATGTTCACTGTGAACTTCGGTTCTGGCACGGAACAGGAAGCCGCTGCTTGGGTCAAGCACACGAACATCGACAAGAAGGCCGGCATCCTCTACTGGGAAATCGGTAACGAAATCTACGGTAACTGGCATCCGTATTACGAAAAGTATGGTAAGGACGGCGGTACCATCTATGGTAAGCGCGCTCGTAAGTTCATCGAAGCCATGAAGAAAGTTGACCCGACCATCAAGGTGGCTGTGCTCGGCGTTCTCGAAGGCGACTGGAACGAAAAGGTCCTTGCTGAAACGGGTGACATTGCTGACGGTCTTATCGTCCACCACTACCCGCAGCACTTCGGTGAAGAAAACGACTTCGCAATGCTCTCTGCTCCGCAGACCCTCACTGCAATCTACGAACGTTTGCACAAGGTCGTCGACAAGTGGACTGCAAAGTTCAACAAGAGCAAGAAGATCGAACTCTGGCTCACCGAATGGAACTCTGTTGACTTCAACCCGGGTCCGCAGACCTTGTCTGTCGAAAACGGCTTGTTCGTCGCTGACTACCTCGGTATGCTCGCTACTGAAAACGTCGACAACGCTCAGTACTGGGATATCCACAACGACATCACTCCGGAAGGCGGTGACTACGGTTACTTGACCCGTTCTGGTGAAGAATGCATGAACTGCCCGCGCCCGAGCTACTGGGCATTCCAGATGGCTTCCGACGCTCTCCGTGGCAAGCTCATGAAGACCACCATCAAGGGTGACGAAGACGCTCTCTTGACCGCTTACTACACTGTAAACGGCAACAAGAAGCAGCTCCTCCTCGTGAACAAGAGCCCGTACAGCGAATTCGACATCAAGCTTGACATTCCGGGCTTCAAGGGCAAGGCCAAGGTCCAGACTTTGGACAAGACCTCCGAAAAGCTTAAGGAAGGCTGGGCAAACGACCCGTCCAAGAAGGCTAAGACTGTCGATATCACGAAGGGTATCAAGGTTGGCAAGCGCACCCTTACCCTCATCACTTTGGAATAAGGTGTTGAGCTAAGGCTCGCAAACTAGATTCTCGAAATCTTGAAAAGGACTCCGCATTCGTGCGGGGTCTTTTTTTGTGTGTAAATGGCGTGGTTTTCAAAACCACTCTTTGTGTATATTAATCCCAAAAGTCTATTGAATTCAAACTTTCAATAAAACCTTCAATAAAAGGAGAATCGTGAAAATGGTAATGCGTAGCCTTGTACTCCTTTTGATCGCTATTTCGGTTTCTTTTGCAAATTGGGAAATTGATGATTGGCACATCTCATTTAAATCTGTTGTAGACAAATTTTCTCAAATGCAGACGGTGGCTCAAAAATTGGAAACCGCCCCGGTCGCTTATTATGGCAAGCTCATTCAAAGAGAATACTTGCAACGTGAATCTTTTGACGTGTACAATTCGGAATTCGAAAAGAACTTTCCGCAAGTGTACCAGTCTTTTATGGGCTGGTCTGACTACAAGCAGAAACGGCAAAATGAATTGTTGACGCTGGCGCCTGAAAAGTACCAACAGATGTTTGAACAACGTTATTCGGCGATGAATGTGAAAGGCTTTTTCTTGATTCACGACGAAATTCGCGTAGATAAAGTTTATGACAAGGTAACTAAGACGTGGGTGACGCCAAAACCGGGCGAAGAGAAAAAGGAACTCTTTTCGTTTGCGTATGTGGGGCCGGATATTTCGCAAGACACGTCCTGGAAAATTTCACAGAGAATGATGAGCCATTTGAATGAACCCGAAGAAAAGATGATGACTGTCAAGCGAATCTTCTTCATGGACGGCTATTCCGAAGAATGTTATTCTCTGGTCGATACTTCTATTTTCGAGAAGCTTCTGTATTTCCCGCACCGATTGAAGTATGACGTCGATTTGAATGCAGAGAACGTACAAACTGCGATGACCGCGAATATCGAAGTGCCTAGCGCAACGCCGCAAAAGTTTGTTAAGGGCGAGGGGAGGGGGCGCTTTAATGCGTATGCCGATTTCGGGCGTCCGTTCTTAGCGGGTGATTTCCCGGGTTTTGATCCGGTCTTTTATTTGGATTTTGGTTTCAATCTTTATAGCCGCAACTGGTTTGCTGGGCTTGGGTTGAGTATCCGCAAGCTTGATGCCAGGTGCGATTCTTGTGGTACGAACGATTTGGGCGCGCATGTGGAATTTGGGTATTTGTGGCTGAAGACGGATTATATCGAGAGCGGCGTTTGGGGCAATCTCGGATTAGCTGCAGTTGAGGAACGATATTTCCGCTATGGCTTTGGTGTTCATGTCGAAGCTCTGTTCCCGAAGCTGATCGGGAAGCCTGTCGATAGTTTCTTCGAGCCGGGGATAGGGAACCGTTTCGGCGTGCGCCTAAAGCTTGGGGTGCAGAACATCAATATTTCGGATATCGGGCAGGCGAAGGGGCTTTCGCCGTTTATTGCGGTCGGCTTTACCTGGCATTGCATGGGACTGCGGTATTAAGGCTTGGGGGCGCTTTGTGTTGCGCTTATGTGCTGGAATTGTGTTATAAAAAAACACCATCTCGTTGAGATGGTGTTTAGTGGATGATGCAGGGGTCGAACCTGCGACCCGCTGATTAAGAGTCAGCTGCTCTACCAACTGAGCTAATCATCCAAAATTCTTAGGTCGCAATCCCGTCTTTCGAAGGGAGCTATGTCTTTGCAAAAATCAAAAGTCGCAGTTTCAAAGTTCGTTAGATTCCGCTTTCGCTTTCAAAAACGCTTAGCTTTGTCTGACGCTTTTGTATTTGCAATACCTTGCCTTTCGGCTTGGTGTTTAGTGGATGATGCAGGGGTCGAACCTGCGACCCGCTGATTAAGAGTCAGCTGCTCTACCAACTGAGCTAATCATCCAAAATTCTTAGGTCGCAATCCCGTCTTTCGAAGGGAGCTATGTCTTTGCAAAAATCAAAAGCCGCAGTTTCAAAGTTCGTTAGATTCCGCTTTCGCTTTCAAAAACGCTTAGCTTTGTCTGACGCTTTTGTATTTGCAATACCTTGCCTTTCGGTTTGGTATTTAGTGGATGATGCAGGGGTCGAACCTGCGACCCGCTGATTAAGAGTCAGCTGCTCTACCAACTGAGCTAATCATCCATAGTCGCTTAGGACGCGCACAATTATAGAAAAGAAAAAACGCATTGGCAAGGGGATTTTAAAGAAAAAAGAAAAAAAATGTGGAATTATGAAAAGAATCCGCTTGTTGAAATTTGCTGGATTACGTCGCATGGTAAGACTTCAATGGAATTGGTTTCATTGAACTTGTAACGCCCAAGCGCGTTGACGTGAATTGTTATTTTATTTAAATTTTACGTAAGATTTTATTTCTTTTCCCTTGTTATCGAGGAAAATCATGAAAAAAACAATTTTAGACATTTTATTTGCGGCTATGATGGTCGTGACAATTCTCGTCGCCTGTAGTAATGAATCTAGCGATGAGACTCTCCCAAGAGAAATCATTACGGAGGTCAACTCGATTTACGAACTTGGGATATGTGGTGATGAAAATGAAGGCGATACAGTTTATGCCAAAAAAGAAGATGCTGATTACTATTGCCACAGCGAAAACTGGATTCCTGTTTCCAAGAAAGATTCTTTAAGTTCTGCAAAATCATCTAGTAGCAAGGCCAGTTCCTCGTCCAAGGGTAAGGACGAACTCTCGAATTTTACGGAACTCTGTAAGGCTTCTGGTGGTACCGCAAAAGACGGGGCTTGCGTCTGTAATAAGGAACTCTGCGACGTCGGTGCCGTTTGTAACACAATCACGGGTGTCTGCGGAAACCGTAGCAAGCCCTCCGATATATCTTCTGATTCCAAAAAAAGTTCTTCTTCTGTAGCCGCTTCTTCCGAATCTAAGTCTACCTCCTCCTCGGCGTATGTCCCGACCTTTACCGACCTGTGCAAGGCTTCTGGTGGCTCTATGAAAGATGGCGCCTGCGTCTGTAAGGGTGATGTCTGTGACGAAGGTGCCGTTTGCAACACTGTCACGGGTGCTTGCGGAAACCAGGTCAAGCTCAGTTCTTCCTCTGTTGCCGCCTCTTCTGAATCCAAGTCAAGCTCTTCCTCGGCATCTGCTCCAACTTTTGCTGACCTGTGCAAGGCTTCTGGTGGTACCGCAAAAGATGGTGCTTGCGTCTGTAAGACCGTTGCTTGTGACGAAGGCGTGCTCTGCAATACCAAGAGCAAGGAATGTGCAAACAAGGACGCTGTTGAAATCGAATGTGACGATAGCTACAAGAACTCCTGCTCCGACAGCCCCATGGGAATCGGTATTGTCAAGGAATGCATAAAAGGAATTGTCGTGAACCGCTCGTGTGGCTTGGTCTCCTGTAACGAAAAGGGCACGGATTGCGGCGAATGCCTCAACGACGTACAGACCTGCACCGAAGACAAAAACTTTAAGGCGACAGTCACCCGCTGCGAAAAGGGCAAGAAGGTGACCGAGAGCTGTAACGGAAAATCCTGCGACCCGCGCGACAACGCATGTGGCGAGTGCACGAACTACGAACACACCTGTACCAACGATGACGAAGGAAAGGGAACCGTCTACGAGTGCGTCGCCGGCGAAGCTAAGAAAGCCGTTTCCATATGCGGCAACAAGTCGTGCCGTACCGACAAGGCCATCTGCGGCGAGTGCCTGAACGGCGAACTGAGATGCGACAATGACATCAACAACAACGCTGTCATGTACAGGTGCGTTGACGGACAATGGGAACGGCTCCATAACAAGTTCGACCCGCTCGACAAGGAGTATTACCAATGCCCCGTCGCTTGTAGAGAAGGCACCGATCCACAGAAGATGGAGAACGAATGCGACACGGATCAATGTTCGAATTGTGATCCCTGCTGGGGTGAACCCATGATTGGAGCACCCTCCAATCCAAATCCCTGTTACGACGAAGAACGTTGCAAACAAATTCTCAAGGACGAAGACCCCGACTACCCGCCGTTCAGGAGTTTCGAGACGAAACAGAAATGGAAGGACCTGATTCCTAGCAAAAAGATGGTAGCAAAAACCGTCCACGGGTACAACTGGATGAATCACAAACCAGTTTCCGATCCTAAAGAACGCGTGGAAAATTTCGAATTCGACCTTACTAACGAGAC
>NZ_DGUZ01000008.1:0-47158 GCF_002394865.1 Fibrobacter sp. UBA4297
CAAACAACAACAGTAACCCAGGATTCCGAAGCCATGCCCATTGACGAGCAGCAAGCAGTACCTGCTCCGAAAAAAAACGCAATCGGTTTTGGTGCACGCGCTTCATTCATCTACGGCAACTTCTGGGGATTCAAAAACCTGGACGATCTTGACGCCCCGTCTGGTTTCGGCGGCGATTTCGGCGTTACCGCCCGATTCACCATCACAAAAGGACTTTTGTTCACTCCGGAAATCGGTTTCCGCCTCCTTTATCTTGAACACGGAGACGATGATTACTACACCAGAAACTTCGACATGACATTCCTTGATTTCGTATTCTACGTACGAGGAGAAATCACCAAAACATTCTACCTTGAAGTCGGTCCGCAAATTTCCATTAACACCAGTGGCGATTACTCCATTGAAAACGAAAGCGGAGCATACGATAATTTTGAAAACATCGAACAAAGTGCGGTTGAACTGGGCATCAACATTGGCCTCGGTTATCATATTTTAGACAACTTAGCTATCGGTTTCCGCTGGTACATGGGATTCAACGAAGTATTCCCCGATGTAAAATATTTTGACGAACTCAACGCAGACGATTTCGAAGGTTCTAAGCCCAAGCGCAGCGTCAAATGTTCTTTCTCCAACTTGAAAGGCGCCCATACGATGATGTTCAAGTTTGGCGTTACCTATTGGTTCATTTAATCCAAAGAAGTTAAACATGAATTCGCTCCAGTCTTTAGATTTGCAACCAATTCTTTCGACCGAAGGCATGCGCAATCTCGATGCGGCATCGAAAAAATTTTTAGCACAAAAGATTACGAGCGAACCTTCTGAAAAAGACGTTATCCAAAGCGGATACACGTTAATGCAAGAGGCTGGACTTGCGCTTTTCAAGTTTGTACAAAAAAGTATCGCTGAAGGCGCCGCAAACCATCATGCAAAACCCATCGCAATTTTCATCGGTGGCGGAAACAATGGCGGTGATGGACTTGTACTAGCCAAGCATCTTTTGCAAGCTAGAATTGAAAGCATCGTCTTTAGCCTTACGTCAGAAAGCAAATTCAAAAACGAAGCCAAGTTAGCGCTTGACGATTTTTTGCAAGCGGGCGGCTCTCTTTTTGCTTTCAAGAAAATCACCGAAGATTCCAAGCAAGCTTCGCTCCTTTTGCACGACGGATTCATGCTCGTCGTCGATTGCATGCTCGGAAACGGAGCCAAAGGCGAACTCCGCTCAGAATTCGCAACAGCGGTACAAATCATTAACGAAAGCGGACTTCCCGTCATCGCCGCAGATGCACCTACCGGTTACGATTCCAGCGCACACGTTTGCAACAAAGTTTGCACACACGCAAATGAAACAATGTTGTTCGGATTTCCGCGGTTGGATGCCTACGCAAAAGAAGGCGGTCCCGTATTCGGGAATGTGACTGTAGCCCCTCTTCAATATCCGGCCGAGCTTGTTGCGCAATTTGACGAAAAAAACTATCTAGCCGACGAGTCGCTTATTCCACAACTTTTGCCCAAACGAAACGAATGGGGCGACAAGCGGAACCAAGGAACCGTCCTGATTATCGCAGGCTCCAAGGATATGCCAGGTGCAGCAGCGCTTTGTACTGAATCGGCACTCCGCAGTGGCGCTGGGCTTGTCACGCTCGCAACGACCGAGGCAATTACGCCGATCATCCAGGCAAAGCTTTCGGAACCGGTTTTCTGTAGTCTTGATGATAGAGCAAACGGTGCGGGTTCCGAGAATTGCGGGTCTTTGCAACCACAACACATTTCAACGTTATTGGATCGCGCAAAACACGCAAGTGCAGTCGCCATCGGGCCCGGACTTTCAACAAACACCGGCACTGTCCAAGCCGTTATTAAATTGCTCCCGCAGTTGAACGCGCCGACGGTCATCGATGCCGACGCACTTAACGCCATCGCAACATTGAACAAGAACACTGCAAAGGGCGCGACAAACGACAGCGCCGCAATCCGCTATTTGCGCGAGATACAGGCGCCAGCAATTTTAACGCCGCATGTAAGGGAATTTGCACGACTTTTCGGCACGCTCCCAGAAAACAGTCGTGACATCCCGAACTATTTGAGAAGCATCGCCACAAGCACAAACAAAGTCATTTTGCTAAAAGGCGCACCGACCTTCGTTACTGTTCCCGACGGTCGCGTATTCGTGATTCCGGCTCGCAACTCAGGACTTGCCAAAGGCGGCTCCGGCGACGTGCTCACGGGAATTATCACAGCGCTACTCGCACAAGGTTTGCCGACTGCAGAAGCCGCCGTACTCGGAGCCCTGTTGCATCAAAAAGCAGGCCAAATCACCCGTACAAAAATGGGAGCATTCTCCATGCTCCCAAGCGACGTCATCGCAGCACTCCCGCAGGCGTTCTCTTAAACCATCTCGGCCACGAGTTTGTCCAGTGCCGCTTCAGATTCAGCGTTGAGTCTCGACTTCACCGTCACTACCGTTTCGGCTAGCGTCACGTTCTTGAGCGTAGCGAGGATTTCGGTCATCTTCTTTGCGGCCATAGGCGCCCACGAGCCATTTTCAATAATACCTACCTTGCGGTTACTGTAATTTTTCGCCTTCAGGTGATTGAGGAAATTTTCCATCGCTGGGAATAGGCCCGCATCGTAAGTTGTTGCAGCCACCACCATACGGTCGTAACGGAAGGCGTCTTCGATAACTTCGGCCATGTCACTGCGGGCAAGGTCAGAAAGCACCACCTTCTCGACACCGGCTGCTTTAAGCTTTTCGCCGAGCAGTTCCGCGGCCTTCTTGGTACCGCCATAAACCGAGGCAAATGCCACGAGCACACCTTTGTCTTCGGGAGCGTAGCTACTCCAAATGTTGTACTTATCGATATAGTAGCCGAGATTTTCGGTGAGCACAGGACCATGCAACGGGCAAATCGTCTTGATGTCGAGCGCGGCAGCCTTCTTGAGAACCGCCTGCACCTGGTTGCCGTACTTGCCCACGATATTGAAGTAGTAGCGGCGAGCTTCGCACGCCCAGTCGTCCGGGTCAGCATCGTACACGCCGAACTTGCCGAATGCATCAGCCGCGAATAGCACCTTTTCACTTTGTTCGTAACTAAACAGCACTTCGGGCCAGTGCACCATCGGGGCGGTAATAAACTGCAACGTATGCGTACCGAGCGAAAGCGTATCGCCTTCCTTCACAGTCTGCTTCTTGACCGATTCAGGGAGCGCCATGAACTGCGGTAAAATTGTAAAAGCCTTTGCAGAAGCCACAAGAGTTGCATCTGGGAACTTTGCAACAAAGTCAGCAATACCACCGGCATGGTCCGGTTCCAAGTGATGAATCACCAGGTAATCCGGCTTGCGGCCAGCGAGAGCCGTCTCCAGATTGGCAAACCAATCGTCAACTTTGTGCGCATCGACCGTATCCATCACGGCAATTTTTTCATCTACAATCAAATACGAATTATACGCCATGCCCTCAGGCACCACATACTGGCCTTCGAATAAATCCAAATCGCGGTCATCGACACCGATGTACTTGATGTTATCGCTAAAGTTCTTCATGACAATTCCTTTTTTGTGGGAAATATACATAAATCACGCAACGAAGTCCCCAAACAAATTCGAAGTCTGTTTGCATTTTTTCAACACAAAAGTTACATCAAAGCCAATATCAAGGCAAAAGAAAAACGCTTCATATCGTTATTTTAACCGGAAATGCGTTTTTGGAGGTGAAATCCGTAATTTTACGCCGTTTTCACCGCCCCTTTTGCAATTTCAGCGTTTTTAGCCGGCCAGTTCTTTAATACTTGCAAGCACCGCTGAGCTCGCCCCTTACAAGCACTTTTCTCCTACAATTTCCTTCCTACTTCCTACTTCCTACTTCCTACTTATTTCTACATTCCCTTTCATGGCAGAAAAGACTTTACTACTTCTTGATTCATTCGCACTCGCGTTCCGCATGTTCTACGCTTACAGCCAGAACCCGCTCGTCAACAGCAAGGGCGAAGAAGTTTCCATGATGCACGGCTACTGGGGCGCAGTCCTCCGCATTTTGGCTAAACACAAGCCCACACATTTTGCGATTGCCCGCGATGTCGCGCATACAAAGACTTTCCGCCACGAACTTTACCCAGACTACAAGGCCAATCGCGGCCCCATGCCCGAAGAAATGGCAGCGCAAATGCCGCTCCTCTGCGAATCGATGGAAGCTAGCGGCATCCCACTTTTGTCGGAACCCGGCTACGAAGCTGACGACGTGATGGCAAGCGCCGCCGAAGCCGCCGTCAACGCCGGTTTTGACCACGTTGTCATCATCAGTAAAGACAAGGACATGTCGCAAATCGTGACCGATAAAATCCACCTTTTCCATTTGGAAAAAGGCGCCGACGGCATCGATTTTGGACCGCAGCAAGTCCTCGAAAAATACGGCATTCCTCCTGAAAAAATTCGCGACTACCTCGCCCTCATGGGCGACTCGAGCGATAATGTTCCGGGCGTTCCGAAAGTCGGCCCCAAAACCGCCATCCAGCTGCTGACTGAATATGGTGACATGGACAACATTTACGCAAACCTCGACAACATCAAAAAGAAAGGTTTGCACGACAACCTCGCGAATAACAAGGAACAAGCGTTCCTCAGCCGCGAACTCGTGACGTTACAGACAAAGCGTGCCTACCACGGCAATCTCGACGCGCTAGAGTTCTGCGGCATCCACAGCGATACGCTCGAAAGCATTTTCAGAGAACACGAAATCAACAGCCTGATTCGCTTGCTAGAAAACGTTCCGAGCAAAACAGGATTTGTGCGCAACGACGGCTCTGACGACTCAGCGACGGGGGCCGAGAACAACAAGGTTGGTGAGCCAGCCGAACCACCCGCCGACCTCCCGCCCACTTACATCTGCGTCGATAGCGATGATGTTTTCGAACAGATGAAAAAGGAATTTGACGCAGCAACCGAAATCGGCATTGATACAGAAACAGACGGACTCGACCCGATGCAATGCAGCATTGTCGGACTTTGCCTCGCCGCTGCTGCAAAAGACGGAAGCGTTCCCAAGGGCTACTATATTCCGCTCAGGCACACCGACGACATTGGGTTCCCGTACCCTGCCGGCAAGGGCGGCAACTTCGATTTCAACACCACCAAGAAGTGGTTTATCGATTTCTGGAACGATTCTTGCACACTCCCCGATGGTGAATCCAAGCAGCCCGACAGTGCAAAGCGTTCACTTGTTTTCCATAATGCCAAATTCGACTTGCACGTTCTCGCCCGCACGTTCGGACTCACGCAAAAGCAAATCGATTCCGCGAACATCGTCGATACGCTCATCGCCGCGTGGATGCTCTCGCCCGGCCAAACCGGGCTCGGCCTCGACAATCAGGTGATGCAGCTTTTGCAGCACGAAATGATTCCGATTGAAAACCTCATCGGACGCGGCAAGAACCAAATCACGTTCAACCGCACACCCATCAAGGACGCGACCGAATACGGTGCCGAAGACGCCGTGTATACGCTCCGCTTGTGGAAACCGCTCCGCGCCAAGTTGCAAAAATACGACTACGAAAAGTACTTCTTCAGCCAAGAAATGCCGCTCCTCAAGGTGCTTTACCAGATGGAAGGCGTTGGCGCATTCGTCGACACCAAGATTCTCAAGAAGCTCGAAACCGATTTGCAGCACCGTATCGAAAAGCTCGAAAAAGAAATCTGCGACATGGCGGGTTGCGAATTCAACATCGGCTCGCCCAAGCAGCTCGGCGAAGTGCTCTTTGATACGCTCGGACTCCCCGAAATCAAAAAGCGCAGCACCGACGCCGCAGTCCTTGAAGAACTCAGCTTCCGCAGTGCACACCCCATTGTCTTTGCGGTCATCGAATACCGCGAACTCAAGAAGATGCAGAGCACCTACGTTTCCGTGCTCCCGACGCTCGTGAATCCGGATACCAAGCGCATCCACACGAGCTTTATCCAGTGGGGTACAGCAACAGGCCGCCTCTCCAGCCGCGACCCGAACTTGCAAAACATCCCCGTCCGTAGCGATCTCGGCAAGCAGATCCGTGCCGCATTCGTTCCGCAGAACCCGAACAATGTGATTCTCGCGGTGGACTACTCGCAGATTGAACTCCGCATGCTCGCACACCTGAGCGGAGACGAAGCGCTCATCGAAAGCTACAAGGAAGGCATCGACATCCACGCCCGCACGGCAGCCGCCATCAACCGCGTAAGCCTCGAAGACGTGACCGCCGACATGCGCCGCGACGCGAAGGTCGTGAATTTTGGCGTGCTCTACGGCATGACCGCCTTCCGCCTCTCCCGCGATCTGAAAATTCCGATGGCACAGGCCAAGAGCTTCATCGACGGCTACTTCGAAATGTACCAGGGCGTACAAAAGTTCATCGACGACACCAAGGCCGCCGCCCACCGCGACGGCTACGTCGAAACGCTCTCCGGACGCCGCCGCTACATCGCAGGCATCGACAGTTCCGACCGCATGGAATCGCAAATGGCTGAACGCATGGCCGTGAACACCCCCGTGCAGGGCAGCGCTGCCGACCTCATCAAGATTGCCATGATCCGTATCCAAAAGCGCATCAACGATGAGAACCTCCCGCTCCGCATGATGCTCCAGGTGCATGACGAACTGGTTTTCGAATGCCCGCGCGATCAAGTCGAAACGCTCTCGCAGATGGTCAAATCCGAGATGGAAGGAGCCATGGAACTTAAAGTTCCACTCGTCGCGAGCGTCGGCTTCGGCAAAAATTGGCTCGAAGCACACTAATGTTCTCAAAAAAAGTTCTCAAACAGACGTGATTTAGACCACGTTTGTTCTTACAAACATGTTATTTATTTCTATGTAAATAATTTTTCAGTTGCGTTTGCAACCTTTTTCATATATATTAGAATCCATACAACGGGTGTATTCTTACGTGTATGAGAAAAGGGATGTTTGAGATCGGGCTAACGTGCTCCATAATGTTCTCAAAAAATTTCTAAAATCGCTAAAATCTCACAAAATAAGGCACCCAATCACAAGTCTCAACAAGGAGTCTTAGACATGAGATTGAATACCTTCGGCATCGCATGCAGCTCGCTTCTCATGGCAGCATCAGCATTCGCCGCCCTCCCCAAGGCAACCGCATTGGTCGAACCGATGGGCATGGGTTATAATATCGGCAACACCATGGAAGTGCCGGAAAATCCGACAGCATGGGGCAACCCGCTCCCGACCGCAGGCTACATCAAGGCCATCAAGGCAGCCGGTTTCAACACCGTGCGTATTCCTTGCGCTTGGTATTCCCATTCTGACGCTCTCGCCAAAGATATCGCCGCAAACGGCGGTACCGCAGACAACGGCGCATACACCCACGTAGGCAAGGCCGCCACATTCACCAATCCGACCATCGACGCCGCATGGCTCAAGCAGGTAAAGGACGTGGTGGACATGGTCATCGCCGAAGGCATGTACGTCGTTTTGAACTCCCACTGGGACGAAGGCTGGCTCGAAGACCGCGTCTACGAAGGCACCGCCAATCCGCGTAGCGGTTCCGGCGACATCGCCAACAGCTCCGCAACGACAAAGGCCCGTCAGGCCGCTTTCTGGTCTCAGATTGCTTCTTACTTCAAAGACTACGACGAACATCTCCTTTTTGCAGGTGCCAACGAACCGGGCGTGAACGACCCGTGGGGCGCAAGCGGTCAGTGGGCATTCGACGACTCCCGTATGCAGATTTTGAAGGGCTACTACGACGCTTTCATCACTTCCGTTCGCAGCGCAGGCGGCAACAACGACACCCGTACCTTGATTGTGCAGGCTCCGCGTACCGAAATGGACAACGCCCCGATGCTCAGCAAAAACTGGCCTACCGACCCGGCTGGCGATGGCTACATGATGGCCGAAGTCCACTATTATCCGTACCAGTACTCCCTCATGACCGCCGACGAAGATTGGGGCAAGCAGTATTATTACTACACCGGACTTTCCAGCACGAATGACAAGGAACACAACATGGGCTGGAACGTTTACAGCAAGAGCATCGACAACTCCGCTCTCGGTACTCCGAACCAAATTGCAAAGGCTTTTGGCGAACTCAAGACGATGTTCTGCGACAAGGGCATTCCTGTAATTATCGGTGAACTCGGCGCCATCAAGCGCACCGGTCAAATTACCGACGCTGCAAACCTCAAGCTCCACTTGCAGGGCCGCGCACTCTTCTATGGTGAAGTCGCCAAGAATGCAAAAGCAAACGGCATTATTCCTTACGTTTGGGATACCGGTGCAGAAGACGATGGCAATATGACCATCATCACCCGCCAGAAGGGCACCTACTCTATTCTCGACCCGGATGTTTTGAACGCCTTGCAGAAGGCTTACGGCCAGGAAGGCAATAACAAGAGCAACCTTGACAGTCTCGTAAACGAAAACGAAGTTCCTGAAACTGCAGACGGCAAGGGCGTTCTCGTCACCTACACGAGCAAGACCGCCGACTCCAGCGAAACCGGCACGCTCCGTATCAATCTTCCCAATGCAAGCAAGGACCTCTCCAAGTATGTCGGTCTCGAAATTCGCATGAAGGGCGAAGTCGCAACTGCAGGCCCCTGCACCAACGCAGCAAAGGATTGCGGCGAATACGGCTGGACTTCCATGGACCTCTTCATGATGACCGGTAGCGCATGGGCATGGTTCGACGCTAGCGTTTTGGAACAGGCCGACCAGCAACTTGACGCCACCACGTTCCAGACATTCCAGATCAAGTGGACAGACTTCCGCACCGAACCCACGGGCCTCAACTCTGTTAACGCAATTGGCCTCAACCTCTACGGCACGCAGGTTTCCGGTACCATCACGATTGACTACATCAAGGGCATCAAGGCTGACGGCTCTACCGAAATCATCGATGACTTCGACAAGAAGCCCTCCACCGAAGGCACCGCTTCTAGCAAGATCGTCGCCATCTCCGGTTCCGGCTCCTCCGCCATCAAGCCTGTCGCCGCCAAGGCAACCGGTCTCCGCTTGAACGTTGTCCAAGGCTCCGTCACTGCAATGTTCAACGCCAACAGGGCTACTCGCGGTACGGCCATGCTCATGAACTCCATGGGCCAGGTCATCGCTCAAAAGAACTTCAACGCCCACGTCGGTGCAAACGAAGTCCAGTTGAGCACAAATGCACGCGGTGCTGCAGTCCTCATCGTCAAGATGGGCAGCCAGAAGAGCGTACAGCAAGTCCGCCTCCGCTAACTTAAAGCCCCTTGCATGTTGGAGTGTTTACAGCAAGGGAATAACAGAGAGACCTATCTCCTGTTGTTTAGGGGAAAGGGCCCGGCAATCGCCGAGCCCTTTTTTCTTTTCCTCCTAACAATTTTCCGCTTTCTATTTTCCGTTTTCTATTTGCGATTCGTTCCAATCGACATAATATTGAACTCATACACCCCAGGTGCAGACTGCATCTTGAAATTCACCTTCGCCAATTGCCTGGATGCCAACACACCAGCGCTATCCAGCCATCCAGAAGTTTTTAACCAATCCTGGTCTACATTAGGTGAAGATTTCGCCCACGAAGGCAATTCAAAATCACTCCATTCAAAGCATTTTTTGTTAAAGCTTGCAGACTTCGAAAGAGGCGCTGCCGGCAAAGCGAAGCCAAGCAAAAAGCTTAACGAATCACCTACATCCAGTTCAAGATTAAGCGGAATAGTCGACGTATAGCTAACGCAAATTCCACCCCAATTCGAAACATCAATAGGGATAGATTTGCCCGCCCCATATTCATCAATCGCCAACGAAAATCCAATAACCACATACGGCTGGTAAGACAACGTTCCCTCATCCAAGACAGCCGTTCCGCAGACACCTCCGCAATGATCAATCAACGGTTCAATTGCACCTTCATTAAAGTCATCGCCAAAATTCACCGGCCAATACACATCGGACTTGCCCCCATCAATGGTATCAGTAGCCAAGAACCAGACCCCATATTTTACGTCATCCCTACGCGATTCAACAAAGCTTCCGACATCAACATCTACAGTATACCCGTTCCACAAATCTCCATCGCCCGAAGGAAGCGTGCAACACGGGAAGAACGAAGAACTGCTCGAGTTGCTAACCGATGATGAAGACAAATTCATACAGCTATCGACGCGGTCCAAAAGGACCTGTTTTCTGGCAAGTGCATTTTCTTCAACAATATCATCATATCGCAATTTCACAGACGCAAATTCCGGAGAATAGCGGAACGAGCCATCGGCGCATTGCATTATCTTGGGCTGCGCATTGTCACAAGGCAGATTCTTCGTCGTGATGAGAGGCATTTCCAATGTAGAGCGCATCCACATTGCATTGACGCATGTATTTTCCGCCAGCACACTTTGGCCCCAGATACCCCTAGCCTCGTCAACCGCATTCAAATGCCCTAAACGGGTACCTTCATAGGCAGCATTGGAATCCGCATAATTGCACGCGCAGAAACGTTCAACAACAGTCGGAGTAAGGCAGGATTCATCAACTACCGGGAGGTTTTCACCATCCAACGCTCTTCGACCGTTCGCAGTAGCAAAGCGCCCGAATCGAACAATCTTAAAAGACAAAGTTGACTTGTCGTAATAGCCGTTTATCTTAAAGTGGACTCCAACCAAATGCTTTACCGCATTTTCAACGCTAACGGCAAGTTCACCATCACGCATAACGTTCTTAGCATAATTCGCAAAATCGGTCCACGCAAAGCATTCTTCACGATAACCCGAGTCATTCAATTTTTCATTGACCGTAGTTCTATTCAATATTACTCTGTAAATTTCGTCACCTAACAAAGCATTGACAGAATCGCTAAAATCAAGAGACATCGTGATTAAGCCGTTTGACGCATAGCCCACGCAAAAACCGCCTAGTCCACTAGCGTCAACTTCATCAAATCGCCCAGATGCGTTTTTACCCGCCATGCCAAAAGCGATATCAACGGACGCAGGCTTTTCCACACTCATAAATTCATAGTCAAAACCATTTACGCCATCAATCGCATTAAAGCGAGCCTTGCCGCAAATAGAACCACCGCAAAGTTCAATCACATCGCTCATGGCCAAAGAATCGTAATCTTGCCGAGCTGTACCCACCCACAAAACACTCGGGATCAGGACTTCGTTAGTATCCAGCGTCCAATACCAAATACCAGACGTATTCGTTCCGTTATCAAAACCGGTATGGACGCGGTTTCCGGATTCCGGATTCCACATTTCAGCAAACCAGTCGCACCCGGCAGGCGCACTTTCCATTTCAGACACGCGACACAGTCTTGGCAGACCATCGTTCGGGAAAAATTCGCTACTTGACGAATAACTCGACGAGCTCAACGCAACCGTATTCGGCTCCACCGATGTCCCGGAAACACTATCATCCGAACAGGCGGCCGCCCAAAACGCTAGCGCCACAGCACCGCACACCGCATAAAGTTTATTCTCCATTTTACGCCTCCTCTTTTTTCACAATTTCCTTTGACAGCGGAAACAGCTGTAAATTCAACCTGTAAACTTGCGTGATATCGCTACATTCATTTGCAATTTCAGTAATCTTTTTGCGGCACTCGTCAAGCACCGCGACAATTTTTTCGTACGCCTCACGATTCACGCCCATCGTAATTCCCGTAACGTTTCGCACGTCCGGCGCAAAGCGGTTCAGAGAATCTACCGCCAAATTTCCCATGGCACGATGCATGGAGCGGATGGCAAGCGGCAATCCTTCCTTGGAGCCTTCCACAGACTTTTCAGTTTGTTCGTAAACATTCTCGCGGACTTGTTTCAAGAATCCAGCACGTTCCAGGAACGAGAGCGACTTGCGGACATCTAGCGCCGAAACATCTTGCGCACAGGCTTTTGCAATATCGCCCGGCATCGCTCCCGGCATCAAAGGCGCCAACTCTCGCACCACCGGATTTTTCCAGGTATCGTAATATTCAAATGCATCTTTATCTACAATGCGAACCTTATGAGACAAAGCCATTAAATTCATTTGTTCCAAGAACTTTTTCTTTTGTTCGTCATTCTTGGCATTACCAAACAGCACCATCGTTTCAAAATATTCAACCTCGTAACCCACAAGCCCAATTGCCTGGGCCACACGCCCCATGGTCACCTTGCTCAATTTCGTCTTGCCCTCGCAAACCATCTTGAGGTACGACGGCGAGACAAAACCCGCAATTTTGGCAAACTCGCGCCACGAGAACGCAGAAGTTCTCTTGCGTTCTTCATAGTAGTCGCTCAAAAAAGCGTGGTAGTCTTGATATTCAACAATCGGCTTCATACTTATAAATATACCTATCCGGACATTTCCACGTCAATATTTTATAGTACAATTTCTTTAAAATTCTTTATTTTTACGCAATTTTATTTAATACAAAAACGCAATTTTATACCATATAGTACACACTGTACTGTATACGAAAATCGCCGCAGTTTTACCCGCAGCGACTTTTAAAATGTTACGAGATGCGCCCGCGCAGTAGCGAGCAGGAATCACGAATTACCAAATCTTGTCGAACTTCTTCTTGTTCTTTTCTTCGTCCTTCTTTTCCTGAACAATGGCGTCGATGACGGCAGCAACGGTCAAGTTAAAGATATCGTGGACAGAAGCGTCGGAGTCGGTGAAGTGAACCGGCTTGTTCAAGCCCATCTGAACAGGACCGATGGATTCGCCAACACCCATTTCCAAGAGCATCTTGCAAGTGGTATTTGCAGAAGAGAGGCACGGGAAGATAAGCGTGTTCACGGTCTGACCCTTGATCTTGTTGAACGGATACTTCGTATCGCGAAGATCCTTGTCAAGAGCCACGTTTACCTGCATTTCGCCATCGAGAACGTAATCCGGATACTGTTCGTGAATCGTCTTCACGGCTTCGCGGACCTTGTTCACTGTGCCACGTGCAGCTTCCTTGTCACTTCCGAAGTTTGCGTAGCTAAGCATAGCCATCACCGGTTCGTGAGCGAAGAAGCGGACAGCGTCGTGCGTGAGCTTCACGATATCGACGAGCGTTTCGGCATCCGGGTCGCGGTTCACAAGCGTATCGGCCAAGAAGAACGTACCCTTCTTAGTGCTGAGGATATGCATAGCGCCAAAGTGCTTGTATTCCGGACGGATACCGATAATTTCCTTAGCGAGTTCAATCGTTTCGGAATACTTGGAATAGCCACCGGAAATGAGCGCATCGGCATCGCCGACCTTCACCATCATCATACCGAAGTGGTTCGGTTCAAACATATCGTCGCGGGCTTCTTCGAAGGTCACGCCATTGCGGCCGTTTTCTTCGGCGTAGATAGCGGCGTAGTTGCGGCGGCGTTCGAATTCTTCCGGAGAACGCGGGTTCACAATCTTGATGCCCGTGAGGTCGAGCTGTTCGCGCTGGGCAATCATCTGGATGCGTTCCGGGTTGCCAAGCATAATCGGGTGTGCAACGCCTTCGGCCTGAGCCTGGACAGCGGCCTTGAGCATGTTGAGGTTGCTTTCGGCAAACACGACGCGCTTCGGGTTGCTGCGAGCGGTATCGCTGAACTGACGGATGAGCTTGTTGTCATAACCCATCATATCGCGGAGGCGATCGTAGTAAGCGTCCCAATCGGTAATCGGTTTGCGGGCCACGCCACTTTCAATAGCAGCCTTGGCAACAGCGATAGAAACTTCCGTGAGAAGGCGCGGATCGAGCGGCTTCGGAATCAAGTATTCCTTGCCGAACGTGAAACGCTGTGAGTTGTATGCAATGTTCACCACATCCGGAACCGGCTTGTGAGCGAGAGCGGCAATCGCGCGGACAGCAGCGTGCTTCATGTGTTCGTTAATCGTCGTTGCACGCACGTCGAGTGCGCCACGGAAGATGTACGGAAAACCGATAACGTTGTTCACCTGGTTCGGATAGTCGCTACGGCCCGTTGCAAAGATGAGGTCGCCACGGCTTGCCATAGCTTCTTCGTAGCTGATTTCCGGAGTCGGATTTGCAAGAGCAAAGACAATCGGCTGGTCAGCCATGCTGCGGACCATTTCGCGAGTGAGGATGTTACCCTTGGAGAGGCCGACGAACACGTCTGCGCCCTTCATGGCATCTTCGAGCGTTTCGATGTCGGTGCGTTCCGTTGCAAAGAAAGCCTTCGCTTCGGTGAGGCCCTTACGGTCCTTGCGGATAACGCCCTTGCTATCGCACATCACAAGATTTTCTTTCTTGAGACCGAGAGACAAGTAGAGGCGCGTGCAAGCGCAAGCGGCAGCGCCAGCGCCGTTCACGACCATCTTCACGTTACGAATGCTCTTGCCTGCAACTTCGATTGCGTTCAAGAGGCCTGCAGAAGAAATGATAGCCGTACCGTGCTGGTCATCGTGCATCACCGGAATATCGAGTTCAGCCTTGAGCGTGTCTTCGATTTCAAAGCATTCCGGAGCCTTAATGTCTTCGAGGTTGATACCGCCAAACGTCGGGGCAATGCCCTTCACAATTTCGATAAACTTCTTCGGATCCTTTTCGTTGATTTCGATGTCGAACACGTCAATGCCCGCATAAATCTTGAAAAGCAAGGCCTTGCCTTCCATCACCGGCTTACCAGCGAGTGCGCCAATATCGCCAAGACCAAGCACAGCCGTACCGTTACTGATCACAGCGACGAGGTTACCCTTGCCCGTGTATTCGTAAGCGAGGTTCTGGTCTTTTTCGATTTCAAGACACGGTGAAGCCACGCCCGGCGTGTATGCAAGGCCCAAGTCCGTCTGTGTGCTGTGCGGCTTGGTAGGCACGATTTCGATCTTGCCTGGCTTGCCCATGGAATGGTATTGGAGAGCCATTTCCTTTAAGTCTTTTCCCATTTCGTTCTCCTGTGAATCATAACTTTTTTCAAGCGCAAATTTAGAAAAATTTACACAACAATAAAAGGGTGCCAAAAATGTGTTTTTTGTTACATTTTTACCCAAATTTGCTATAGTTAAGCCGCAAATAAGACTTTTAGCTCCCATACGACGCGCGTATTACAAAAAATGAAACAAAACATCAAACAGACAGTCCTCGAAAACGGAATTACCATCTTAACAGATTACATGCCGCACGCCTATTCTGCAGCCGTCGGCGTCTGGGTCCCGCGTGGGAGTCGCCACGAAGCAAGCGATGAATTCGGGCTCAGCCATTTTTACGAGCACCTCGTTTTCAAGGGAACAGAGAACCGCACCGCACTCGAAATCGCCCACGCCATCGAAGACCGCGGCGGGAATCTCGAAGCGTACACGACCCGCCAAGAAACAGGCTTTTACGCGCAAGTTGAAAGCAGCGACATGCCGCTTGCCATTGACGTGATTTCGGACATGCTCATGCACCCGCGCTTTGACAAGAAAGAAATGGAAAAGGAGCGCCACGTCATCATTGAAGAAGTCCACAGCTATGACGACATTCCCGAAGAACTCGTAGGTGACATCTTTAACGCCATTCATTTCAAGGGCTGCGGCATCGCGCATTCCATCACCGGAAACGTGAAGCAAGTCCAGTCCCTCACGCGCAAGCAAATGCTCAAGTACGGGAATCAAGTCACCGACGAAATTCCGCTTTACGTTTGCGCCTCGGGCAAAGTCAAGCACGAAGAGCTCGTAGAACTTTGTGCTAAAAAATTTGAACAAAAAAAGATTAACGGAACAACACCCGAAGATATCTACACACCAAATCAAGGTATCAAGATTGTACAGAAAAGCGACATCACACAATCGAACCTTTTCTGGGGTTTGAGTTTCGACCGTTCGCTGATGAGCGACCGCGACCGTTGTGCATTCTCGCTTTTCAACGTTGCGATGGGTGCCGGCATGGCATCGCGCCTGTTCCAGAAAATCCGCGAAGACAAAGGGCTTGCCTACTCCGTGTACTCTACAGCCGACCTTTACAAGGACTGCGTAGACTGGGGCGTTGCACTTGCCACTGAGCCGCACCAGCTCAAGACCGCACTCGCGCTTTCCATCGCCGAAGTCAAGAAATTTTTGCGCCACGGGTTCATCAAAGACGAATTCGAACGCACCAAGACGAACATCCTCGGCGGGCTCCACCTCGGCGCCGACAGTCCCGAAAAGCGCGTGCTGCGCATGGCGGAACAGACGCTCCACCTCGGAGAGTTCCACACGATGGAAGACGTCGAAAAGAAAATCCGCGCCATCACCGAAGACGAAGTCCTCGCAACCGTCAACCGTTTGCTCAACACGGCAAAATATTCCATCGCCGTCGTCGAACCCAAAAGCAAAAAGAAGACCGTCCTCGACGTAGACTTTTTCTAAAAACAAATTGTCACGACTGCCGACGATTCTCATGTCCGCCTGAACCGTTTGTCATGCCCGCCACTGTGCGGGCATCTCCTCTTTTTAGCATAAAAAGCGTTCAAATTTCAGACTCATGCATATAAATCGGACAAAAAACCGATTTTATATGCTCATTTTTGCATTTCATTACTTTGTTTCAAGAATTTAATGCATATAAAAATCGAAAAGCATCGCATTTTATATGCACCAAAGCCAATACAGCGAGCCAACAGCACAATAATTTGTATACAACCAACTTAAAAATGCATATAAAAAAAACGATAAATCTAAAATTTATATGCACGTACGCACAAAATCGACCATCAAAAACCATTTTGTGTAAAATCAAATACAAAAAGCGCCCCGCCTTTTCGGGCGGAGCGCAATTTCTCGCGTTTTTGCTAAGTCAGGACTTAAGCAGCCTTCACGATTTCGACGACCTTGGCAAATGCTGCCGGATCGGCGACGGCCAAGTCAGCGAGAACCTTGCGGTTCATGTTGATGTTAGCCTTGGAAAGCTTGTAAATGAACTGGCTATAGCTGATGCCGAATTCACGAACAGCAGCGTTCAAGCGAGTGATCCACAGAGAGCGGAAATCACCCTTCTTGTCGCGGCGGTGTGCATAGGCATACTGACCAGCGTGGGCAACGGCGTCAATAGCAAGGCGAAGGTTCGACTTGCGGCGGCCATAGTAACCCTTGGCGGCCTTGAGGATTTTTTTGCGGCGTTCGCGGGAAGGAACTCTAGTTTTTGCGCGTGGCATTCTTACTCTCCTTATGCTACGACAAGCAGACGCTTGACATGATAGGTATCGACTTTCTTAACGAGAGCGCCCTTACGAAGGTTGCGCTTACGCTTAGTGTTCATCTTAGCTTGAATGTGGCGCATACCAGCGCGCTTGAACTTGACATGGCCGGAACCAGTCACGCGGAAGCGCTTCTTAGCACCGCTGTGAGTTTTCATCTTAGGCATTTTTACCTCGTAGGTTAATAGTTAAGCCTCACCTGCTGCCTTTGGCTCGGTTACGGGCTTCGGTGCCTGGTCTTGTTTTTTACCGGCACCACGTTTTGGACCGTAGATAGAAAGCATTGTGTTGCCTTCCACCCGCGAATCCATTTCCAAATCGCCAAACGGAGCCAAGTCTTCCTTGGCGCGTTCCATAAGGCGCTTGCCGTAGTCCATGTGCGCCATTTCGCGTCCACGGAACTGCATGATAAGCTTCACCTTCATACCGTCCTGCAAGAACTCGCCAGCCTGCTTGATGCGGTACTGGTAGTCGTTCTCGGCAGTCTTCGGGTGCATCTTGATTTCCTTGAGCTTCACCACGTGCTGCTTGGCCTTTGCAGCCTTAGCCTTCTTCAGTTGTTCGAACTTGTACTTGCCGTAGTTGATGATGCGGCAGACAGGCGGCTTAGCGTTCGGGGAGACTTCCACAAGGTCCAGTCCGGCGTCTTTCGCCATCTGCAATGCCTTGCTCGTCTCGATAATGACAGCTTCGCCATCTTCTTTCACGAGACGAATCGGAGAGATATGGATATCTTCGTTGATACGAGTCCCATCACTGGGACGGTTGGGCATGCGACGATCGCGCGGATTAGGGAACAAGTATGCTACCTCTGATATGATTGTTTGTTAATGCGAGCGTAAATTTAGAATTTTTTTCATATTTTTCCAACAACTTTTTTAAGAACCCCTTTAAAAAGCGCAATATTTTTGTATAATTGTCCATGCTCGCGGCGGTAGCTCAATGGTAGAGCCTTAGCCTTCCAAGCTAATGGTTGCCGGTTCGATCCCGGTCCGCCGCTCTTAGACCTCCCTTTGGGAGGTCTTTTTTGCTTTAATCAAGGCTTCTCTTGAACGGCTAATTACCTTTAAGAACTTCCAGCACGCCCCTATTCCGTGGAGTCTTTGCTTTTACGGGTTCTCTAACCCCGTCTCGATTATCATTCTCGAACATTACAGCTCTGGGAGTTCTCTTTTCAGAACTAACGACACAGGAGCATCTTTGATGCTTCTTCACTTCTTCTTGAGATGGCATTTTAAGCCACACCACATCATACATGTCTTGGGATAATTTTGTCAAATCCCCGAAGTTTGCACCAACTTTGCCTGACACAGCAAAGGAAAAATACGAGAAGCCCGCATTCTTTGCCATCTGCACTAAAGGTCTATAGGAACGGATTTTGCGGAGAAAATCATCTCTATCTTGTTCCGATTCCACAACAATTAAGATATCATTTGTGTCATGGCGGTCTTCTGCAGTTTTGCGAAGCTCAATCAAATTCCAGGCAACTTCATCAAGAGCAGACAGCGGCGCAATAACGCCGTCTTTCCCGTGATATTTAAAATTTTTCTTCGGCGGAGGATTCTTTCCGCCCTCGCCACTTCCCACGGCCTTGTACATCTTACCCTTTCTATCAACGATTACATGGTCGAGTTCGCCATTCTTTTCGGAATACAGCGCCCACATAATGCGGCCCGGGTCATCTTCGCTTTCGCGATGGAGCGTCACATAACGAGTTCCATGTTGGTCGGACAACGTTGTATAGAAAACGTTTGGAGAAAAGCCACCTTTGGCACCGATGACCATAAAATCTTTTGCAATCATTACTGATAGATCAAGGGTATGGCAGTCCGCCCAACAAAGTGTCGAACAAACCATGACCAACGCCATTAGGACTTTTGAAAATTTTCGCAACACCATCAAGAGCACACTTTCGTCGTTCTGTCGTTGCCGCCACCGTCCCTGCAAGTAGCCTTCGCCGCACTATAAGCCATTTCCACGCCGACTTCAGATTCCATATTGTACATGGAATAAGTCTTGGTATCGATTGAACCATGAGTGTCCTTGATGGTCACAATCAGGTCTCGGCCATCAGCCTTGTAGGTGTATTCGGCATCGCCACCGAATGCGTCACTACGCACAAAGTGCCAAGTGCTTACGTCGGACTTGACCATAGTATCGCAAGCCGGCAGCTCAACGCAAGTTTTAGCAACACCCTCAGTTTCTAGCGACGGCGAAGGTTCATCCGCCTGCGTGGCAGAATTACCATCATCGCAAGCTACAAAGACCAACGACAAAGCAGCAAGTAAATTAACAAAACGAATGTAATTCATAAAAACAATTCCCTAAAAAATTATTCGCTAAACGTGAACGGAATCGTAACAGTACAATTTGAATAATCCCCAGCATCAAATTTCCACTGCAAGATATCATCCAGCACAGCCTTTTCAAATTCAGGGAAATTCATAGTTGTACCGACAATTTCTCCCGTTTCCACATTGCCATCCGGGAGTATTTTAAACTTCACCGTAATCTTGCCACCAAAGCCCGGTTTTGTCCGCAAGAAATTATTGTACAAAGGTTTCAAACGGTTCGGGGTATTTGCCTTGACAACCTCCATAATCTTTTGGGCGGAACGGCCCTTAGCAGCCGAGGTTGAATCACGCTTATCTTTATATTGACCAGCACTTTCTTTGGCCGGGGCATCTGAATTAGGCACGGTAGTAACAGCCTTTGGCGCACAAGCCACAAGCATAGCAGCAATGATAAAAAATCCTATCCATTTCATAAATTTCATACCTTTATACGAAATATAATAAAAGCTTATTATTGCATTGGAACCTATCGGTCCCCCGGCTCGGTAGTTCGACAAAAGGTCACTGAGCCAGCCGAAGTGCACCAACCTTAGCCCGACTTCACACCCCACACTCCCTAACCACCAACCACTGCTTACTAACCACTGTTTACCAATCACTCCCTCATAGCATAAAAATAGACTTTAAACTTTCCGGGAACTTTTTAAATTTGAGGGGTAGAAAAAGAGGATTTCATGTTTTTTGAACAAGCCATCGCACATAACCTTCCGAATTACACGAAGGAATCGGATTCCGCTTACGGCGAGACTCTTGCTCCGCTCGATTACAAGGACGAGCTCAAAGTCAAGAACGAAGCCATCCGCGAATTTTGGGAAGTGAACCGCCTCGCCCGCGGTCCGCAGCCGATTGTTGCAAGCCCCATGCCGCGCAATTACCGCACAACGTCCAAGCGCCAAGTCGAAATGAAGCCGGGCGACCTCCGTTTTAACGAATACGATAGCATTTTGGAGCCCGAAGAACACAACGCCATTTATCGCTTGCTGTTTGACAAGCTCATCACGCCGGCCTACAAGCCGCTCGCCTATGCGCTCAACTGGCTCATCATCCGTGGCACGTACAAGTACCGCATCGTGATTTTCAACGTGAAAAAGCTCGATGCAAGTATCGTGCGCAAGCTCAAGCAGATTTCCGAAGTTTTGCAGCAGAGCCCGTACCACGTGACCGCTGCCCATGCCTACGTGGACCCCACAGGTTCCAACTACTACCTCGAAGCAAAGCGCCCGACTGACACACTCAACTTCAAGCAGCTTTACGGCCCGCGCGAACTTTCGCTCGACCTCGGCCATTTCAGGCTCAAGTACCCGGTGACGGGATTCAGCCAGATTAACGAAAGCCAGATTCACAACCTCATCAAGTCCGCAAGCCGTTTGCTCGGTCTCGAAAAGGGCGACCATTTCCTAGATCTTTACTGCGGTTACGGTCTCTTTAGCTTTGCGCTCGGCGAAGCCGCAAAGTCCGTTCTCGGTGTGGAATGGGAAGGCCCGTCCATCGATTGCGCCAAGGCTTCTGCAAGATTCTTGAAGAAGAACTACAAGTTCATCGCCGGCAAGATTGACGAGACGTTTGTGCAAATGAGACTTCCGCGACCGATTCCTGGCGAACCGGAGCGCATTCTGCTTGACCCGCCGCGCAAGGGAACCGAACCGGGCGTCATCCGAGCTCTCGCGATGCGCAAGCCAGTGCGCGTGCTCCACATTTTCTGTGGCACCGACGAAATCCCAGCAGCTCTCGCCGAATGGGAACGTTACGGCTACCGCGTCAAGGAAGTGCTGCCGATGGACCTGTTCCCCGGCACGCCGCACCTCGAAACGCTCGTCGCACTAGAAAAGAAGTAATTGGTCAATAGTCATTAGTTATTGGCTTCATATTCGCGACTTCGTCGCCATACTTTAGACCATTGACTACTGACTAACAACTAGCAACTTACTTCAGCGTTTTCAAGAAGGCGTCAAGCCTTGCACTGAACTGAGCCGCCCCAAGATAGCTCACATGGTTTGTATTAGCTGCCATCTCGCCTGAATAGTCGTGATGGCCATCTTTATATTCATCAAAAATGGGAATCTCCATTTCCTTAACCGCGTCAATAATCTTGTGCGCATCATCCCAGCTCGGGCCATACGGGTCAAAAGCCTCAGTATCCTTGTAGCCAGGGTTGCGTGGCGGAATTGCGGCAACCAACTGAATGCCCTTGGATTCTACAAACAACTTCAAAGCCTCAATATATTCCAAACTTATCTGCAAAAACGGAGATTCAAATTTCAGTATAGAAAGATCCACATTCACAACAGGAACGCCCCATTCTCCAGCAGGCAAGAGGAACGTACCTTCAATATACTGCTGTCCCAGCAAGACTTGCGGAAACTGTTGGTCCTGACTAAGTTGCGCGATATCTTTTTTCGTTGATTCGGACAAATATCTCATGTCATAGCAGATACCCGGTGAACTTTCAAGAACCGGCCCAGTCATATCGCTATAAGCCCTGAAAAAGAACCCAGGAGAAAGTTCTATCACGAGGAACTTTATCTTAGGAGCGTATGGTACAACATAATTCCGAATTAAGTAGTCAAACAGGTAGAGATCTGACAAGCTCACACCCATATTAATTGCCTTATAGGACTTAATAGAATCTTCTATCACGGCGTTCAAAAGCATCGAACTTCCGAAAGTGGCTACTTCAATCTTATCGCATTGACTCCAGAACGACTTGAGTCTCATACCCAGTTCCACATTTGCAAATGGGAACAGGCTTTTTGCTTTGTTGTCATAATAGGCGCCAGCGCTATCCACATTCACAGTAGGCTTCGGATGGTCCTCACCATCTTGCCAAACCCACAGGCACGGGTGCCAAAGTTCCTCGCCTTCCACAAGCGGCACGACATCACCATTTTCCAGATTCACAAGAGCAAGCAAGCGGTGCGTTCCATTGTAATCCGTAAGGCTTGTGACAATCAAGTTGCTTGGTTCACCGCTTAACATGCCCACCGCCCATTCGGTATGGTCAAACGTATATTTTGCAGGAGACGCCACCGTGCGCACCAAGTGTCCCGTGCTATCCGCCACGAGAATTCGTTCGTGAACACCATAATTCACGCCCACAAAATCACGCCCACGCGTGCCGCCAAAATCAAGGAACAGCGTACGTTTCGTACCATCCTTCGACAATGACGCATTGCAGGCCTGCTCCCCATTGTACCAAATCACATCCGTACCCGTAAGCACGTCTGTCAAATGCGCACGCAGCAACGTCGAAGAAGAAATTCCAAAACTATTGTCGTTTACAACACCGCCATGGTAAGCGCCATCAAAAAGCTTTTGCGGAGTTCCAAACTTGCCATTTTCAAATTTGACCTGCCATGTACTTTCCTCTATAAAATCTTCGTCCTTGTTATTCTTGGCAGACGAAACATACACAATCACCGTATCGCCATCCGGATTCACTCGCCAGCGCGGGATTGCAGCATTTTCCACAGGCAACTTCACCAGATTGCTCCCAGATTCATTTAAATCGCGAACGAAGACAGTGGATTCTTTTCGAACGCCTTCCATTGACGTACAAAACGCCACGCGCTTGCCATCTGGAGAAACATCAGGATGGTAGGAATCTATTTTGTCTTCAATTTCTACAATTTTCGCGTTTTTTGCAAAATCCACATAGACAAGATTCCCGCTCAAATCATTTCGGAATACAAGCTTAGCACGATAGGAATCCGTCATTCGGCGCATTTCCGCGCCATCAACCAGTGGCGTAATCGGAGTAGACACGACGCTACCGTCATCTGTAAACCACACAGCATCCGGAATCGAACCGCTTACAAGGCGAAACCCGATGTAATCCCCTTTTGTTGAACTCAATATTGGGTAAGTATCCCCTCTACTGAACAAGAACATCGCCGAAGGCGAACTCAAATAGCTCCCGCCCTTCACCACGCACGAGCCAATAGCATCTCCATCGACCGAGCCTACAAAATTTTGGACAACTGTATCCTTAAAAGATGTATAGCGGTCGTTCACGAATTCAAGCATGTTGCCAGCCAAATCGCAAAAGTCATTTTTCGATTCACCAAAAGAACAAACTTTATGAACAACATTTTTAGAATTTAATCCATTCCAGCTTTGCGTTGGATCCCAATTTATGGACGCAGCAAAAATCCATTCCGCCTCTGTAGGCAATCTAAAGCCATTCGCCTGCGGATTAAATTTGAAACCATCCATCTTGACACAATGTTTTTCCGAATCAAAATCAACAGAAGTATATTCATAAGAAGAATCAAGACCATTTTCGTTGCTTAAGGCGTTTGCATACAAAACAGCATCATAAAAAGTCACATTTGCAGCAGGCATGGAGTCTTGCGAACATGTCACTTTTACTCCAGACACTTTACGCATAACATCGTTGAACCGTTTACAAATAACTTCGTGACGGTCCATATAATAGTCATAAGAAAATTCAACCTCCATCTTCGGGCGTTCAAGCATTTTCGCCGATGTTTCATTTGTCCCAAGCGAAGTCTTTTTCCCCATGGCCTGAACATAGAGCATTCCCTCAAATGTCCCATTATCTATAATCGGAGCTATAGCTTTCCCCCTATCGGAATGGTCTCCATCCGAACAAGAAACGCTCCCCATAGCTGCTAATAAGAGCAGCAATACAAAATGTTGTATTTTATACATATTATTAATATACTAATTTTAATTGTATCAATAAAATAGCATCCCGTTCCCACAGGAATGATTGCACCTCAAAATGCATTCCATAATTACCTGCAAAAGATTCTATCTTTTAAGAGAGGTATTTTAGATATGGCAACATCAAACGAAAAACCGGCACTTTGGACACGTAATTTTACGACATGCGCTGCAGCGAATTTTTTGCTTTTCTTTAGTTTCTACCAGCTACTGCCGATTCTCCCGCTGTACATCATCGACAAATTCCAGACAGACAACGCAACGGCAGGCTTTATCATCTCGCTCTACACGATTGGAGCTCTCGCCTGCAGGCCCTTCGCCGGTTTTCTCGTAGATACGTTCAGTCGAAAGCCTCTATACTTTTGGACTTTTTTCGCGTTCACGCTCTGCTTTTTTGGCTACAAGACGGTCGGGCTTTTGCCGATTCTTGCCGTTGTGCGTTTTGCACACGGACTGTTCTTTGGCATTTCGAGCACAGCAAGTAACACAGTCGCCATTGACGCCCTGCCAGCAAGCCGCCGCGGCGAAGGCATCGGGTACTTTGGAATCAGCGTGAACTTGGCCTTCGCCACCGGTCCCATGACCGGAATGTTCCTGTACGAAGCGTTCGGTGACACAATCGTTTTCGCGATTTCCACATTGCTCTGCATCATCGGCCTCATTCTCGTACAAACGCTCAAGCTAAAGCCACGCGAAAAAAAGCAACGCGCCCCTCTCTCTCTTGACCGATTCTTCCTCACACGCGCCGTTCCGCAATTTGCAAACTTCATCTTCGTCGGATTTGCATACGGCCCCGTCACAAACTACATCGCCATTTACGCAGGCGAGCTTGGCATCGGTGGGTCAGGCTGGTTCTACGCACTCATCGCGACAGGCCTCATTTTGAACCGCATTATGACAGGTCGACTCATTGACCGCGGTTACCTGATTCACCTCGTCGGTTCCGGCATGACACTGATTGTCGTCGCTTACTTTATTCTCGCCTTTTGCCATGGTCCCATCGCATTTTTCACAGCAGCATTTCTCATTGGCACAAGTCTCGGGCTCATCTTCCCTGGCTACCAGACCATGTGCGTAAACCTCGCCCGCCACGACCAGCGCGGCACGGCAAACAGCACTTATCTCTCGGGATGGGACATCGGCATCGGAGCAGGAATTCTCGTGGGCGGCGCCATGGCAAACCACTTCAGCATGCACAGACAAGTGTTCTTGGCATGCGCCATTGCACTCATCATTGCAGACATCATGTTCCTCACCTATACCTCAAGGCATTACTTGAAGAACAAACTTGAAGGGTGATTAAGAACTTAGAGCGTAGCGAGCTAAGCTCAGCCAACAGCACCGAAGGTGCTAAGCCAAGCGCTTGTCCTCGTACATTTTCTTGTCGGCATTAATCATACATTCCTTGAAGTTCTCCGAATTGCCATCCCAACGGGCATAGCCTACACTCACTTCAATATTATAGGAACGCTTCCCCTCCTGCACAGAAATTTCTTCTTGCAGGCATGCCTTGATTTTCTGTACAACTTCGTCTGGCGCATCGGTATGAGCTATCAGTAAAAATTCGTCACCACCATAGCGGCACAGAAAAATTGAAAAATTCAGACGTTCACAAGCTT
Source organism: Fibrobacter sp. UBA4297 (assembly GCF_002394865.1). NCBI lineage: Bacteria > Pseudomonadati > Fibrobacterota > Fibrobacteria > Fibrobacterales > Fibrobacteraceae > Fibrobacter > Fibrobacter sp. UBA4297. The sequence goes on from NZ_DGUZ01000008.1 coordinate 25,739, forward strand.
TCTTGAGAGCCTGCGAGACAACAATAAGCGCGCGGTCTCCCTCGGCATGGCCGTATGTATCGTTAATTTGCTTAAAATGATCCACATCCACCATAATCACATAGGAATCTTCAACCTCGTGCTGTTGGCGTAAATAGTCATTCAAACGATTACGGTTGTTGAGCATCGTCAGAGGATCCATCGATATCAGCTGGTTTTGCAAATGTAGATACGCAAACAAAATAATAAACGTACACCAGAAGCAGAATATCGGCGATGTCATCGCAAAAAATATCTGAGCCCCGCCAGCAATCAGCACACCCGGCGTATAGCTTGACACAATCAAGTACGTTCGCAAATTCGGACGATTTTGAGCATTCCTTACACGGGCAAGTCCGCGAACCGTAGCAGCAATCCAATAAAGCAGCGGTAACAGCGACAAAACCACGTAATAGAGGTCTACAGGTTCAAGTTTATCATCTATCCAAAAATCAGGAACCACGACAAACGAAATAAACAGTCCGACATCCTGCACTATAATCGGAATTTTCAGCAATCTCTGGAGATGCTCTATCTGCTTGCGCGTCATATCCGCACGAGTGCCAATTTCAGCAAACATAAAGCAGCTATAAGCGACCATCGGAAGGATAAAGACGTTAAGATAATTTACTATCAAAACGCTAAAAATGTTCTTCGGAATAGTAGCGTTGTTTACAAGAGCCCAAGCGGAATCACTCAAAAAATACAGAATATGCCATAACACCAGAGTCCGGAAAAGCTCGTACTTCGGTTGCGGCGTCGGAAGTTTTTTGATAGTATACCACAGAAGTAACAGGAGACAAACGCACCCAAGATTGACTTCCGCATAAAAACCAAAAACGCTCATAATACAGAAAATATATTTTTTTCTTAAAAGCGCATAAACAAGCCTACAAAAACTATGTAATATTACGCTTATTACAAGCGCATAGAAAAGCTCCAGACGTTGCATATACAATACATTTTAATCAGAATTTACATAAAATACAGCAATTTCAAACAATTTTATAACATTTCGTTGCATATCAATATTGTTTTCCAGACATTTTCGGTATATATTTATAGTCAAATGAAAGCGATTATCGAATACTCTGACTTCAGGCAGTACATGCGCGACTTTTACGAAGAGCGCAAGCTGCGACATGTTTTCTCGTGGCGTGAATTTTCCAAAGCCGCCGGTTTCACCTCGTCCTCCTACATGAAGGTCGTCTGCGACGGGAAAAGCAACCTGAGTCGAATCGGTGTCGAACGTACCGGGCAGGCCATGGGGCTAGTCGGGTTCGAGATGGACTACTTCAGGGCGATGGTCAACTTCGGCCAAGAAACGGACGAAGTGAAAAAGAAAGCCGCCTACGCCGAAATGCTAGAAATCGCGAGAGTCCACAAAGTCCGAGTTGTCGAAGGCGATCTTTTTGAATTTTACGAAAGCTGGCGCAATCCGGTTTTGCGAGAACTCGCCCCGCTCATGCCAGGCGCCACTCCGGGCGAACTCGCCAAGATGTGCTACACGGATGTTTCCGCGGCCGACATCAAGCAATCCCTCGATTTTTTGGTCAAGGCAGGGTTCCTCAACAAGACCGGAGAGAACACCTACACCCAAACCGAGACATCCATCAAGGGTTCTCCAGAAGCAACCAAACTCGCCATCCGCGACATGCACCGTGAAATGGCGAAAATTGCAGCCAATTCGCTCGACCTCGCCCGCACCGAGCGCAATTTCACTGGCGTCACCATGGGCATTTCCAAGGACTCTTACGAACAAATCGTCAAGGAACTCGATGAATGTCGCCGCAAAATCGTGAGCATTGCTGCAGGCGATAAAAACATTGAACAAGTTTATAGACTAAATTTACAGTTATTCCCTCTCACAAGGAAAGCGAAGGAGAAAGGCAATGACTAAGTTGTTCAATAAATTCTTGACTATAAGCGTCGCGGCTTTCTCCGCACTTAGCCTCTCGGCCTGTTCAGACAAAATTGCAGGCACCGCCGAAGAGCCAAACCAGATTGCCCAAGGAACAGAGTCCAGTAGTTCTGCAGACCGCACCATCGAATCGAGCTCCGACAAATCTACAGGACTCCCAAACGAATTTCCTATTATCACAAGCAGCGCCACAAGCCCAACGCCCTCGGTAGAAATTACATCTTCATCACGCAAAGAGGAAGATGGCTATGCCCCCATACACATGGATCCCGAACCATCAAGCAGTTCGGCAGGCGGCTTTGAAGGTGCAGGCAACCCAGATTTCGGCAATCCCGATTGTCAATGCAAAAGCGGCACAGCATGCTATTGCGGTTCAGATGGTAAGTCCGCATACACGCTTGACGACTATCTCAAAAATTATAACATCACCGAAGTTTCTTACGACGACAATGTCCTTGCCTATAACGTGACCTTCAAAAGTTGCGATGTATCTCAAGAAACATGCTTTGAAAGCCCTGGCATTGCCGAGTTCAGGAAAATCGGATTGCATAAAGCAGCTACTCCAAAAGAGTTCAACGATTTAAGCTTCGTTTTCCCGACTGCAGCAAAATTCATGGGTGGTAGTTTACATGAAGTTGACGGTTGCCCGCTCTACGTGCTGAATATCAACGAGACCTCGCCTGCCGTACACATTCTCACAAAAATTACGAAGGACACCCTCACAGTCGCAACGTTCTACGACAACTGCGATTACGAGCGCCGTCCGTTTGATATGCACGTCGGATTCCTGTTCTCGTACTGCGGAGAACTTTCCGAAAAACTGGAAATCGTCATGACTAATAAACTCAACGAAGCCATGACGCCATGCGGTTCTGAGGAATACAAAGAGTACATCAGCAAAAAAATACTGCCGACAACAGCAACGTTCTCTCCAATACAAGATTAGAGATAACTATCCGTTGCGTGAAAAATTAAATCGAATTAATTTACATTCACTCTTTGCAAAGTGCGCCCAAGTCGCACCAAGTAGGCGCCCGGCGTTTTGAACTTTGCACGGAGTGCGGATTCGAGAGCGTTGCGCGCGGCACCGGGTCCACATAAAAGTTCAACCTGCAAAGTTCCCAAGCAGCGCCCCTGCAAATCAAACACCGTCGCCGATTCCAAGGCGTTCACAAAACTGTCTAAGCGAGTTGCAATAGATGTCGTGCCCGAACTCGACGAAACGCCCGCCGAGCTCGAAGGCGCCACGGAGCTGCTCGAAAGTCAGTATTCGAATGCGCCAAGGTCGGGCGCCTCGCCCACAAACGGAAATCCGAGATCTTCGCCCTTGTCAATAGCGCGGCTCCCCTTCTTGAGTTTCAAGAAGCCCACGTCGGGTATGCTGCCGTCCGCGTTGCGCGGGCCCAAGATTCCCGCGATGGTCGAGAGGTCCTTGCCGGTCACGGTCATGCTCGGGTCATCGAGACTCACGAAGTCATCCTCGGTCAAGTCGAGATTTAGGTTCCACGTGTTGTTCTCGCCGGCGGGGCATTCCACATAGTGGTCGATGTTCTGGCTTTCAATCTTTTCCCAGCATTCCCCGACTTGCGAATTCCTGTTCGGGAAGGCGATGTTGTTCTTGAGCACGTGCGCGTTGTCGTCGGTGAGCGGCGCCACCTCGGCAATGCGGTTCCCTTCAGAATCGAAGAGCGTCGATGCCATGGCAAATTCGCGGTCCTTGTTCATGTACGACGTATTGTTGAGCCACTTGCTGCCCACGCCGGTGTAATTCGCGTAAAAGCCCGTCGCCTTGTTTTTCCAGGCGGCGCAGAACTTGATGGTATGCCGCCCGCCACCGAGCGTGCTTTCGCCCATCTTGATGCCGTGTCCGTTGCCGTTCTTTGGGTTTCCAAGCCCGTAATCGCTGTAGCCGTTCCCCATGGCGTAGCAGTTTTCCAGCACCACAGGGAATTCCTGGTTGATGAAGTCGAATCCGTCGTCGCTGTTCCACCAGGAACGGCACCCAATGAACTTGGTCGTATCGCCCTCGCCTGGTTTCTGGTAGTGCGCACCGAAACCGTCGGCGTTTTCGCCGTCGCCCTGCCAGCCCAAGGGGTCGTAGTTGTCGTGGGCATCGCAGTTTGTCCCCGATTGTGCATTCCGCGGAGTCAGGCCAATCCAGGAAATTAGGCTTCTGGAACTGTCGAATTTTTTGATATTTCCAACGTGCGTAAAAAACTTCAGCGATGTTTCCAGACCGATCCCGGGAATGGAACATGCCAAGGCTATTTCTTCTTTCCTGCTGGTCTTGACCATTTCAAGTTGCCTGTTTCTGGCTCTTTCCATGAGGGTTTCCAGACTGGATATTGTTTTCTTGATGATGGAAACGGCCTGGTCGTCGCTTAAATTGACCTGGGTTAGCGAATGCAGCACGTTCTTGCTTTGACGGATCTGTTTCTGCAAGTTGTCTATAACGGCATCAAGATGCTTGAGCCTTATTTCGTCGTCTGTCGGACAACTCCAACAAACGGTATTCTTTTCCGCTGCGAATTTCGCTATCGAATAGGCGTCGGCCCTGTCGTTCTTGCAGCGTCTGAGGTCGCTTTGCATATGCATTTTCACGGCAAACGGGTTGAAGACTGCAACCGGATTCCCGCGGCTGGACAGGTATCTGGTGCAGTTCAGGTGATATTCTCCTGTAGCTTCCATCGCAAAACGAGACCCGGCCGGCACTTCGTTCAGAAGACGTTTGAAACCGCTGGAACCGTTTTCCAGCTTCAGATGATTCTTCTTGCCGTCCATAATCCAGGCTGCGTCGAAAGTGTCCTTGGAGATGTCGATGCCGACCCATGTTTCCATTTTAAGATTCCTTTGCTATATTGTTAACGGGTAATCACCCCACGCCCCATTGTCCAAAGGTATTCGGCATCTGCGTTTTGCCAGCATACTTGTTCGGGGTCCTGGGTTGAGGGAGATGGGTCCCAATGTCATGCACTGCGTCTGGCGCTACCGAGCGCTCGGGTTGCCCATCTCCTACCCATTTCTAAAAATAGACTAATGAAGGAGTGATTTTCGTTTCTTTTAAATATAGGACTGAGCGCAGAGAGTTTCTGTAATCTTGTTCACGACTTCGCACTTCACGACGACCTTCTCGTAGAACTTGGCGGTTCCTTCGGTAGCGTTGATACTGAAGCCGAGCTTCTGGAAAACGCCGCAAGCCGAATGTCGCGACAGGCCGCTTGCGGACTGGCATGACTGAGGCGAGGATGTTTCTACAACTCCTTACCGATTTCGATGGCCTATTCAGACAAGTTAACATTGTCGAATAAGCTAATCAGAACGGCACCTTCGTTCGGGAGGAAGGAACCTGCGGCTTCCTGGCTCTTGTAGTAAGCGAGGGCGTAGTCGTCGGAGAGGCCAAGGACTTCGATTATGAAGACCGTTCGGCTCACGCCTCACTCCCACCTAAAGGTCGCCATGCCCACGTAAGCACTAAAGTACTAAGTGGTCAAAGGTCGCCTTCGACGACTCGTTAAAATGAGTCGCCTCCGGCTCACAGGCGTGTTGCAAACCTTGGAGACCAGCGGCACCGTGCGGGAAAATTCTTCCTTGGGCGTTCCCGCCCAACCTCATAAAACGGCACCACAATGCCGCCCCAAGGGGTCACTATCCCTAACGCAAATGCAGCTAGGCTTGCTTTTTTTACTCAAAAAAGATATATTATTAGAAAAAGAGGACAAAATCATGACTACGGATGTTTTGAATAAAGAAATTCGAGCCCTGCCCAGCAAGTACATCTCGCAGGTAGAGAAGTTTGTTCTCTACCTGAAACTAAAAATGGAATTTGGGAAGATTGAGCGCGATATGAACGAGACTCTCAACCGCAAGGAATCGTTTCTTGACGCACTCAAGAGTTGGCGTCAAGGATGTTCGCCTGATGACGATTTTTCTAAAGACCTTGAGGCTGGACGCGTCGTAGAATATCCCGATGCAAGCAAGGCTAATATCTGGGGGTAAGATGGACAAGAGATTCTTGCTGGATTCCAACCTTATTTCCGAACTTTCCAAGCCACAGCCAAATACCAACGTTTTAACAAACATACAAAGATTTGAGCCTTTATGTACAATCTCGGCAATAACCTTGCAAGAGGCTCTCTTCGGTGTCGAACTCCTGCCAGACGGTTCCCGAAAGAATAAACTGAAGGAATATGTTGAAATCGTAAAGCAAAAATTTGATGTCATTCCGTATGACGCAACTGCAGCGGCTTATTATGCCGAGGTAGTCGCCAAATGCAACAAGGCCGGGCAACCAAGACCGATATGCGACTCTCAAATCGCAGCAACAGCCTTGGCCAACGATTTGATTCTTGTAACGCGGAATACAAAAGATTTCGAACCTATCGCAAAAATCACTCCCCTAAAATTGGAGAATTGGTTCGAAGCCTAAACATATTATTGTGAGTTGGTCGAAAGACCCAGATTCAACCTAATTCGGCGGGCAGACTGTCCCGCCATTTTCATAGCGACAAATCCCATATGACTGATAAAAACAAAAAAATCCAGGAAGCCCCTCGTTCAGAAGTTCTTGAAAAAGAAGTCCAAAAAGAAGCGGATGCGTTATGGGAAAGCGGCGTGTTAGGTGCTGACGCCATTGAGCAAATCGGCATAGAACACTGGAGAACACCGTATCTCTAAAAACGCTCCCTTTATAAGTTTTTCCCTGTTATACGGAAAAAAGCTTGTTCAGGAGTTAATGAAACAACTTCTACAGACGCCTTTGCATCAAGAAGTTTCAGAGAATCCATAACAAGATCCAGTGTTACCAAATAGGAATGACCATCGCATTCTACCGACATTTTCGAGTTTGAGCCATCGCACATCCGCGTTTTAACGCCAGCAGCCTTTAAGAGATTACCAAGATAAGTCAATTCGTCCAGCAGAACCATTGGGAAATTTGCTCCTAGAATACTTTATCCTAATATAACCAAAACTCTATTCGGAGTCAATAGTTGTTTTTTTTGCTGTTTTGAAGATAAAAAACTGTATATTATTAGCGAGCTGGTCGATTGCACCAGGTTTAACCTAATTCGGTGATCGACGGTCCCACCATTTTAACAAAGTAAAAATCGAAAAGGGCGAACTATGCCCGCCCCTTCTTTACCAATATGAAAAAGTATTTGAGCAACGCATAAAAGGTTTTTAACCGTTTGAATTCGTTCTTTATCTATTCCCTTTTGCTCGGTTATGTGACTTGCAAAGCATTTCGCAATTGGCTCGGTCAGTAGCGCCGCCCTTACTCCACGCAGTCACATGGTCGGCATCCATTTCGGCAAGTTTCCAAATTTTATTTTTGTTTGCATTATCAGACATCGCACAGTAAGGACAATTGGAATGTCCATTTTCTTGCGCCTCAATCGTCTGCTTTTGATAAGCAGCCTTTTTCGTTCGTTCGTCAAAAACACGGATATTTAATAGCGACTTATCTTCTTCGCCACCGAGAACATATTCAAAGATTCCTCTATTATTCGTTACAAAGTCATCGGCAAGAAGTTCTTCTACTCGTTTCCAGACCTCATCAGAATTGTAGCCATTTGTATGGAACTTTTCGTAAAGACGCCCCCACTCCAAGCCACGCATTTCAGACGTCGTCTCCTTGAATGTCGCATCAATCCAGTCAATTACTGTATCAAAATATATTTTGATTTCATTGATATCCGTATCGTTACGGTGCATACTCATGTATTGTTCTACACTCTGCGAATTACGGGCAGCAACCCATTCCAAAGCAGTGTGCAGATAATCCTGACGATTTGCACTCCCCGAAACATAATCGGACCAAACATTTATTTTTGGGCTGTTAGAATTTGAGAATTGTTCCTTCGCCTTAGTCACAAAGGAGCCCGAATAAATGGCATTCAAAAGTTCCTGATCGTTCAACGGAACACCAGCAATATTGATTGTCTTGAACCATTCCTTGATTTCGGTCTCTTCGCCCTCGCAAATATAGACAAGCAATTTTGTATTGTTGATTTTCTGCTGGATTTCTTCGTTAAGCCCGGCAAAATACTGTTCCATTCCATTTCCATCTTTTATGGCAAACTTGCCCGTAACAAATCGACCGATAGAAGTAATTCGCTGCTGACCGTCGAGAATTTCAAGTTTACCGTCTTGGCGGCGATTGAAATAAATGAGACCTAGCGGATAGCCTTTCAAAATAGAATCGATAACCGCGACATCCTTCTTGCCATCGGCATAAATGTAGTTGCGTTGGTATTCCGGCTGTATGACGAGATTTCCGTTCAAGCCATACAAGCCCTTATTTTCGAGGGTGTTATAGACAAAGCCCTTGCAAATTTGTTCAATAGTGAAGTCTGTGCGAAGTTCGGTTTTCATTTTGAAAGGTCTCCTATTTTTTATTCTTTATAAGAATTCTTGCATACACCTTTTTTCCGTTTATATACGGATAGCCAAAATTGTACTCATCTATTTTAGTTGTCACCATTTGCCCTAAAATTTCAAACTGATCTGGACAATATTTATCCAAGAATGTAATTGGAACGCCCATTACACCTTTATAATCACAAGGTATCGCATCTGTAAAAGGAACATCAATCGCATCATAATTATCATATTTGGGATAACCATTCTCTCTCACTTCTTTATGTTTTGAGTGTTTAATGTTTTGTGCAATGGTGTTAAGCTCTAAAGGTTGATGCCGCCTGCCATGTTCTAAATTCGTAAGCCATAAACAGTTATTCGTCGCTACAATGCGATTGCCATTTTCATCAACACGAGCTTCCGTTCCATAAAGTTCGTAACCATCAGGAACAATGAAACCAGAAATCCACCGTCCCATACCATTGCCAAGCCATACTTCATTATTCTTAATTTGTAAGAAAATCTCTTTGTAGGAAATCGCGTTTATATTCCCAATAATCAAAAACTGCTTTTGACTATCAATCAACCATGTAAAGAACTCCTTGAAAAGCGAAAAAGGAGGATTTGTTATTATAATGTCTGCTTCATCTTTGAGTCTTTGAACTTCTTCACTTCTAAAGTCTCCATCGCCCTCCATATAATTCCATTTTAAGTCGTCGATGTTGATTTTACCATCGGCATTTTCATCCTTCGTCAGCGTAAAAATCTTTCCCTTGATTTTTGTCTTATCCATACTAAACAATGGATTTTCTGTTTCAAACAACGTCGGCTGCCAGTCCCAGTCCACGTTCTTGCTTTCAATGGCGTAGCTCGTGCTAATAAGTTTCTTGAGTCCAAAAGTTTCAAAATTTTGAGCAAAGAACTTTGTAAAATTACTCCACTCAGGGTCATCACAGGGCAACAGAACTGTTTTGTCGCGAAACACATCTGGATTATATTCGAGATATGCGTTTACTTCTTTTTGTATATCCGCATACTGGGTATAGAACTCATCATTTTTGTTCTTTTTGGCCTTGTGTAAAAAATCGGCATTGGGCATAGCACGTCTCCGTTTGGAGCTTGCCCAGATTCCGTACATTCAGCCAAACAAAGAAGGCGTGAGGTTGAATGTACTTATCCGTTCTGCGGTTCCGCGAAGACCCACTACCAAACAAGCACAAACAACTCACGCCCCAAGACGGGCGACAAATACGACGACAATACGCCATCGCTGTCGAAATACACCCAAGCGCACTATACAAGGTATAGTACACCAAAGCATATATGCGTGAGCGTCTGTCCCACTCTCCGGTAGTGTTGAAATTTCGCGGATTTCAGAACGGAGAACGAGAGCAAAAGCTCAAAAAAATGTCTATGAGAAATATACTTTATTTTGACAAGAAAGGGAAATGCTCGCCTACGCGGACATGGTAAAAGGGCGGGTGGGTGGTTCAAGCCGGGCGTTGCGGGTGCGGCGTCTGAGCACCCGCTAGAAAGGGTAGCGGAAGACCCGACTAGGGCGGGTTATACAGAAAACATCGTAAGGCAAGAGCAACGACCACGCTTGCGTGGGCACTGCCGAGCCGAAGATGTTTATGCAAAACGCCCACTCTTACTTGAGTGGGCGTGATTATAAGGGCGGGTCGGGGCTGAAGCGAGGGGGACCCCTCCCCCTTCATCCTAATACGACCCTTCAGCGGTTCGGCCCTTCGGCAGGCTCAGGGACCTTACACCTCTTCGATGCTCGCGTGATATTCCTGAAGAGATTTAACAGCACCGTGGCCGTTGCGAGCGGCGGCGATGCCCTTGACGGTGTTGTACGCACCGGCGAGGGTCGTGATGTAAGGCACCTTGTACTTGATGGCGGCCTTGCGGATGGCGCTTTCGTCCTTGATGGCGTCGCGCTTTGCCCACGGCGTGTTGATGATGAGGTTCACCTGCTTGTTCAGGATGATGTCGAGGACGTTCGGGCGGCCTTCGGCGATCTTGTTCACGACTTCGCACTTGACGCCGGCCTTCTCGTAGAACTTGGCGGTGCCTTCGGTGGCGTAAATCTTGAAGCCGAGCTTCTGGAATTCCTTACCGATTTCGATGGCCTGTTCAGACAAGTTAACCTTGTCGGAGAGGCTAATCAGCACGGCACCTTCGTTCGGGAGGAAGGAACCTGCGGCTTCCTGGCTCTTGTAGTAAGCGAGGGCGTAGTCGTCGGAGAGGCCGAGGACTTCGCCGGTGGAGCGCATTTCGGGGCCGAGAACCGGGTCCACCTTCGGGAACTTGTCGAAGGGGAACACAGCTTCCTTGGCGCCGTGGTGGTTGAACTTCTTGTCCTTGAGCTTCAGGTCTTCGAGCTTGGCACCGAGCATCAGGCGGGTCGCGAGGCGGGCCATCTGCGTGTTACAAACCTTGGAGACCAGCGGCACAGTGCGGGAGGCACGCGGGTTCGCTTCGAGGACGAACACCTTGCCGTCTTCGATAGCGTACTGCATGTTCATGAGGCCGCAAACGTGGAGGGCTTCGGCAATCTTGCGGGTATAATCCTTGATGGTTGCCAAGTTTTCCTTCGTGATGGTTACCGGCGGGATAATGCAAGCGGAGTCACCGGAGTGGACACCGGCAAGTTCAACGTGTTCCATCACGGACGGGATGTAAACGTGTTCACCGTCGGAGAGGGCGTCGGCTTCGCATTCCAAAGCGTTGTGGAGGAAGCGGTCGATGAGGAGCGGACGGTCCGGGGTCACGCCCACGGCCTTTGCCACGTATTCGCGGAGCATGTTCTCGTCGTAGATGACTTCCATGCCGCGGCCGCCAAGCACGAAGCTCGGGCGGATCATCACTGGGTAGCCACCGATCTGCTTGACGCAAGCGAGGGCTTCGTCGATGTTCGTGGCCATGCCGCTTTCCGGCATCGGGATGCCAAGCTGGTCCATCATCTTGCGGAACAGGTCGCGGTCTTCAGCGATATCAATGGAGTCGATGCTGGTACCGAGAATCTTCACGCCTTCGTCGGAGAGGGCGCGGGCGATGTTCAGCGGGGTCTGGCCACCGAACTGCACGATCACGCCGGCCGGCTTTTCCTTGTGGTAAATCTGGAGCACGTCTTCAAGGCAGACCGGTTCGAAGTACAGCTTGTCGGAGGTATCGTAGTCGGTAGAAACCGTTTCGGGGTTGCAGTTCACCATGATGGTTTCGTAACCCATTTCGCGGAGAGCCATTGCAGCGTGGCAGCAGCAGTAGTCGAATTCGATACCCTGACCGATTCTGTTCGGGCCACCGCCGAGAATCATGATCTTCTTCGGGTTCTCAGAAGCGGTAGATTCGTCCTTGCAGTTGTAGGTGCTGTAGTAGTAGAACTGGTTTTCAACACCGCTCACCGGCACTGCGCACCAGCCTTCGACCACGCCGAGTTCGGTGCGCTTCTTGCGCACGTCCTTTTCGCGGATGCCGAGAATCTTGGCAATATACTTGTCGCTGAAGCCGTCCTTCTTGGCCTTGACGAGGAGTTCGTCAGAAGGCAGGCGGCCCGGAGTCTTGAGCATTTCTTCTTCGAGTTCCACGAGTTCGCGCATCTGCTGCACGAAGTAGGCCTTTTCGTAGGTGGCGGCGAAGATTTCTTCGTCGGTAGCACCCTTACGGATAGCTTCGTACATCTGGAAGTGACGTTCGGAGCTCGGGGTCTTGAGCATTTCGAGGAGTTCTTCCTTGCTCTTCTTGTTGAAGTCCTTCGCAAAGCCGAGGCCGGAGCGACCGTTTTCGAGGCCACGGATAGCCTTCTGGAGGGTTTCCTTGTAGGTCTTGCCGATAGCCATGACTTCGCCCACGGCCTTCATCTGGGTGCCGAGGCAGTCATCGACGCCGCGGAACTTTTCGAATGCCCAGCGAGCGAACTTGAGCACAACGTAGTCACCACTCGGGGTGTACTTTTCGAGGCTTCCATCGCGCCAGTACGGAATCTGGTCGAGGGTGAGGCCTGCGGCGAGCTTTGCAGAAATGAGGGCGATCGGGAAGCCGGTAGCCTTGGAAGCAAGGGCAGAGGAGCGGCTGGTACGCGGGTTGATTTCGATGATCACCACGCGGCCGGTCTTCGGATCGTGAGCGAACTGCACGTTGGTACCGCCAATCACGCCGATAGATTCCACAATCTTGAAGGCCTTTTCCTTCAGTTCTTCTTCGAGCTTCTTGTCGATGGTGAGGAACGGGGCTGCGCAGAAGGAGTCACCGGTATGCACGCCCACCGGGTCGATGTTTTCGATGAAGCAGATGGCAATCATCTGGTTCTTGGAATCGCGAACCACTTCGACTTCCAGCTCTTCCCAGCCGAGGATGGATTCTTCGATGAGGCACTGGTGGGTCATGGAGAGTTCAAGACCGTTGGAGCAAATGGTGCGGAGTTCTTCCACGTTGTAGCAGAAACCGCCGCCTGCACCGCCCATGGTGTATGCCGGGCGAACGACGACCGGGTAGCCGATTTCGGCCACGATCTTTTCGGCTTCTTCCACAGAGTGGCAAATGCCGGAGCGCGGGGTGTCGATGCCGAGCTTCTGCATGGTTTCCTTGAAGATTTCACGGTCTTCGCCGCGTTCGATAGCGTCGAGGTTCACACCGATGACCTTCACGCCGTACTTGTCCAGCACGCCAGCCTTGCTGAGTGCTGAGGCGAGGTTCAAACCAGTCTGACCGCCCAAGTTCGGGAGGAGTGCCTGCGGGCGTTCCTTTTCGATAATTTGGGTGAGGCGGGCGACGTTCAGCGGTTCGATGTAGGTGGCATCGGCCATGACCGGGTCGGTCATGATGGTAGCTGGGTTAGAGTTCACGAGCACAATCTTGTAACCCTGTTCGCGCAGGGCCTTGCAAGCCTGGGTGCCGGAATAGTCGAATTCGCAAGCCTGACCGATCACGATCGGGCCAGAACCGATGATAAGGACTTTGTCGATGCCTTCAATCTTCATTTTTTATCTCCGTTGAACTAATTATTAAACTCTTGTGTTAAACAGCCCTGGACCCTATCGCTACGCTCCAGGGTGACATAAAAAAAACGCTGAACTAAAAAGTCCAGCATCTTTAAAAACAACATTGGAAATAGAAATAGTAGTGAACGGCGCGACATGCATAATGTCGCAGTTGCGCTTCAAGTTTTTGAGCATTCCGTTCATCACGTTCCTATTTCGCAAAGACTTAAACTTGCGCAAATATAGAATATGCTCCAAAACCTTGCAATAGCGAGTAGCAAAAAAAGCTATTTCACCACTTGGATTTTAGTTAATAATCTTCTCCATAACCAAAATCTTCCTGACCTTCATCAGGCTCCTGGCATTCAGGGAGTTGTGGCTCATTTTTGCATTTTTCATGGAGCGTTTCATAGTCAGCATCGTCAGGGGCCGCGCAGGCGATAATTCCAAGAAGGGACGCAACGATAAGAGAGCCAAAAAATTTACGCATTGTACAAAACCTCTAAGTTATTATCCGTCAATATAATAAACTCAGCTCAAATTGTTATTTAACAATAACGAAAGGGCCGCCCGAAAGCGACCCACCTTTGCAAAAGCAAATCTAGCTCAGAAATTACTTCTTAGCCGGCTTGTTCTTAGCAGCGGTTTCCTTGAGAGCTGCACCAGCCTTGAAGCCGACAGTCTTGGAAGCCTTGATCTTGATGGTAGCACCAGTCTGCGGATTGCGGCCAGTACGTGCAGCGCGGGACTTCACAGTGAAAGTACCGAAACCGATGAGCTGGACGTTGCCGTCCTTCTTGATACCAGCAGCGATACCGTCGAGGACTGCGTCGATTGCGCGAGCTGCTGCAGCCTTGGATTCAATGCCAGCTTCCTTGTTAGCGAGCACGGCTTCAATGAGATCTTGTTTGTTCATTTTTTAACTCCTTGAGTCAGATTTGTGAATTGTTTGGTAATATTATACTTTTTTTTTCTTAGATAAGATTGATTTTTATTGAAAAAAGTTTTTAAAACCGCGCAAAATCAAGCCTTGGGCGCCAGTCTGCCCGCATCTTCCACGTACTGGTCAGCCTTATCCCTTAATTTCTCTACATAAACAAGGCAAATGCACGTGAACGGAATTGCCACCAAAAGGCCCAAAAAGCCGAGCAACTTGCCCCAAATCGAGAGCGAAAGGAGGATGCCGACCGGCGGGAGGTTCATCGACTTCCCCACAATGTGAGGCACCAAGAAGAAGTCCTGGATAATCTGCACGACAAGGTAAATCGCAAGGATGATAATGGCCACTTCCCAGAACGGCATTCCCTTGTCCAGAGCGTAAACCACAGCCAGTAGTAAGGCCAAAGGGATTGTCGTGAGTTGCATGTACGGGATCATATTCAAGGCCCCAGAGAAAAGTCCAAAAGCAACCCCCATCGGGAGTCCCATCACACTAAAGCCAATTGCATACAAAACGCCAACCGTAAAGGCTACCATGGACTGAGCACGGAAATACGTGCCCATAAATTTGTCCGTAGCAGAAGCAAATTCTCCGGCATCGCGGCGGTAACGTCTCGGAATCAAGCGACGAATGCCCTTCCTTATTTTGTGCATATCCAACATAATAAAGACAAGGTACATAAACACGACTGCGGCACTAGACACGCCCATGACAATCGTCGATGTTTTCGAAAGGATATCCCAGGCGCCAGGGAGTATGCGGTCCGAGACCGTTTGCACCACGCTCCACACATCAAGCGATTCCATCGCCTCTGCAATGCTATTCCAAGAAATCATCGTCTTTACAGAAGCCCATGTATCTGCAGGCAAGAAAGTCATGATTCTGTCGCTCCAAGTAGAGTCTGTGAAGATTTTCGAAATGAGCGTTCCCAAATACTGGACTTCGTGCATAACTTTTGGGATAAAGAAATACATACAACCGCCAATAATTATAGCGGCGCCCAATAGCACGACCACAACCGCAATGACGCGATAGCGGAATTTTATTTGCAATCTACAGACAAGCGGGTCCATGATGTACGCAATCAAGAACGCCGCAAAAAACGGAAACAAGACTCCGCTCAAGTAATTCAGTACCACAAGAGAAACCGCTACAGCAGCTGCAATCAGCACATAGCGCATCACCCTATCAAGCGTCCAATTTCTTTGCATTTTCCCTCCTGCCTTGTTTTGCGGAATGCACTAAGAATAAAACAAATCCAAACAGAATGGAGCCAAACGCAATGTACAAGAATTTCTTTTGTTCGGCATTATGGCCCCAAAGACGAACATAGCGGATTTCCATTTCATCAGGAATGCCGCGAAGCGTCGATCCGCCGCTTACAATTTCAAAAAACGAACCGCGATTCAAATAGGTCTTGCCGTCATCTTCTTCAAGCCCCTGCTGCGAAAGCCACCATTCCGGAACTCGAAATTCGCTCAGCGAGAACTTGCTCACCGCAAAGCGTTCCTTCGAGCCGCCCATCAGCAAGTAAGGCGCCGACGGGATTTCCTTTTCCAGGACGCGAAGCGTTGCATAATCGCCACTACGTGTATAGACAGGGTCATCCGTCAAGATGCGAAGTTTCATAGAATTCATGCGCTTCGATGCGACATGGATTTCCAAGGAATCAAACTTCGTCAGGTCAAAAACGCTACCAGGGCGTTTATCCTTAGACTTTAGGTTAAAGCCAACACCCGCATAGGTAAAAGCTTTCCCCGAATGAATCACGACCGATGAAATCAGGAGCGTATCCGTCAGCTGGACTTCACTTGTCGAAAATCCCCCGACAGCGCTATCGTTTAGCGGGAAAACATCGAACGTCCGCTCAGGGAAAAGCTCCACCGCCACTCCCCCACAGCGTGAATAGAAAAAGCCCCAAGCAATAAGCAGGACTAGGAAAATCGAGATTCCAATCCACCTACTTTTTTTCATCGTACTCCTTCACTGGGTGG
This sequence comes from Fibrobacter sp. UBA4297, assembly GCF_002394865.1. Classification (NCBI taxonomy): domain Bacteria; kingdom Pseudomonadati; phylum Fibrobacterota; class Fibrobacteria; order Fibrobacterales; family Fibrobacteraceae; genus Fibrobacter; species Fibrobacter sp. UBA4297. Next base: position 41,954 of record NZ_DGUZ01000008.1, read on the forward strand.
CTTCGTCCAATCGCCACAATCATAAGTCCAAGAATAATGAACAGGAATATGCCATAAGTCTTATTGCTTACTCCGCTCACCGAGACTTCACGGACGGCGACAGCAAAGTTTGCCCCTCGCGGCTGATTCCAGCCAGCCGAGATTTCAAATCGCGCAACGCCTTCGTGATGCGGACGGTTACGGGAACGCTTTACGCCACGGTCGTCGTACCAAAAATCAGGAATATAAAGTTGTTCAAAAGGTATTGCAATCTTGTTTCGGCCAGTCCTCACCGGGACCTCTTTCAACAAAAGCCTAAACGTTTCCGGATGTTGCAAGTCCGTCACATCGGGGTCAAACGTCCATGTTTTAATATTGATTTCGTTTGTTCCGGCCACATCGATATCCAGATAAAGCGTATCGACATTTTTCCAGTTGTGGTACTTTTTTTCACCATTCGGGTCAAAGTCAAATACGAGCCCGCACCAAGCCGGCTTCTTTTTATCAGCACTGAGCGCGCACTGGAATGTCACCAGCGAATCCGTAACATTCATCTGGATTACGGATGTTCCTCCGTTGGCGTTATCGTCATACGCAGAGACTTTCGCACTCTCCCCCAGCGGAAAGACCGTTTCAGCAAACCGGTCTTTCGGGAGCATCACGTAAATAGCAATAACGACAAACGCAATGATTGCTAAAATCGTATATGTTTTTTTCATTTACTCAAAAAATTTCCTTAAAGTTCTATTGTACTGAATGTAATCCAACGGATCTTCTTCTACAGGCTTTTCACCAAAGAGCTTGTTCACAAGCGAATCAATCCAATGGATAAAGAAGAAGTGATGCTTGCCTTCTTTTGCCTGCGGAGCCGCCTTGATATCCAGGGACCACTGCAAAAGCTGTTTCACCGTCGAAGGCGGCATGTGGAACGTTTCGCAACAGGTTGTCACATAGCCATCGAAACCGTAATGCGGGAGTTTGCCCTTCACAAGCGGCTCTCCATGATCGATGCACTTCGGATTTTCGCAGGGTGGATCCTGCACGTTTTTCTTATTCAAGTCGTTAAGCCATAATTCACGCGTCTTGTCCGAGAGTCCACCGTAAAAGGCGAACGTCTGGTTGCACGGGAAATAGATGGAATAACACCTCGGGCAAATCCTCAGATCAAGATTGACAATTCTGAGGGACTCGACTTCTGAACCGCAAAAAGAACATTTACTCATGAAATTTAATATAGATATTTAGTTGGCAGAACTTAGTTGGCAGAACTTAGAAAAATGAAAAATGCATTCAAAAACACAAATTGCATCCTCTAAGTTCTAAGCTCTAAGTTCTAAGTTCTATATTTTATTCCATGGCTAAAGTAGTTCAAATTACAGCAGAAAATTTTGAAGAAGAGGTCATCAAGGCCTCCGAATCACGCGCAGTCGCAATCCTTTTCTCTTCCGCAGAATATCCGGATTGCGCCCCGTACTCCCAGTTGGCAGGCCAGCTTTCCACAAGCATGGACTTTACGCTTGGCGTCGTAAGCTGCGACGACCGCGAAAACATGCGCCTCATCCAGATGTTCCGCGTGCAGTCCGTCCCCGAGATCCACGTGGTCGACAAAGGCCAGATTGCAGACGTCATCCAAGGCGTGCTCCCCGAAGCCGACCTCAAGAAGCGTCTCGAAAAGTTCTACGTTTCCGAAGAAGCCCGTTTCCAGACAGCACTCGAAGACGCCATCGCGCAAAAGAACTTTGACCAAGCGCTCCCGATGCTTGACGAAGCTCTCGCCAAGAACCCAAACGATAAGAAGCTCCAGCTCCTGTGGGCAAAAGCAACCCTCGGGCTCGGCGATACCGCAAAGGCAAAAGATATCCTCTCCAAGTTTGTCGAAAGCGACGACCAGTACCGCGAAGCCAAATCGCTCTTGGAACTCCTCGACTTCCACGCCGAAGTCGCCAAGAAAGACGTGCAAGGCAAAGAAGCCGTCGTTTACCACGAGGCATGCAAGCTCGCCTGCGAAGAAGATTTCGAAAGCGCTCTCCAGGCATTCCTGAACCTATATGTCGAAGCTCCGGAATGGAACAATGGCGCAGCCAAGAAGGCGATGCTCACGCTCTTCGGCGTTCTCGGTCCCAAGCACGAACTCACCTGGAAGTACCGCGCCAAGCTCAACACGATGATGTTCATCTAGGGATAGACCGGGCTTTCAGCCCTCTTAGAACTTAGTTGGCAGAACTTAGACAAGAAGCGCAGCTCAAAGAGCTGCGCTTCTTTGTTTTCACAATATGTCACCGTCAGGAACCGGCGGATTTTAATACGTTATTTGCACTTAGAATTGGCGAGGTTCAGCAGGTTCTTGTACGCCGCCATGCAACGCCTGTGGTCCTTCGAGCCTTCCGCATAAGAATAGCATTCGCCAAGTTTGTTGTTCGCCATGTCGCGTTCCTTGCACGGCTTTTTCGGAGCCGGTTCAGTCGCCTTCTGAGCATTGTTCTGCTGAGGCTTTGCAGCCTGGGCCGGAGCATCATAAGAGTACACAAACACTTCAATGCGGTTGTTCTTCATTCGGTTATCTGGAGTCGTATTCGGCACGAGAGGTTCATCACCACCCTTACCTGTCGCAACGATATCTTGCGCAGAAAGGCCTGCCGTCACCAAATAGCTTTTCACCTCTTCGGCACGCTTCAAGGCAAGCACACGGCTTCTTTCCGGGCGGTCCAAGTTATCCGTATGGGAAACAATTTCAATCGTCTTGCCGTTATAGTTTCTCAGATGGCCCGCAAGTCTATTCAAGCCTTCGGAAGATTCACGGGTGAATCTAGACTGACCAACGCCAAATGTCACGCCCTGCAAAATGAACTTTTCAAGGACAGTCTTGTTGGCGGCATTTTTCGCAGAATTCGCCTGTACCGCAGGCTTTGCACCCGCCTGAGAAGTCTTCACCTGCGGCTTTGGAATTCCATAAGAAGAGCCGTCTTTCACGCAGCGGAGCTTGTTCGTATAAGCATCCCCATGTTTGAAGTACGGAGTCCCCTTTTCGCGGATGGCGTTGTATTTCCAGTCCACGTATGTCATTTCATTGCCATTCTTTGAAGATGTCCAGTAACCGCGCTTGAAGTCAAAATTCAAGCTGCACGGATTCTCTCTAGCATCACGACTGCTTCTTACACGCTTGTCATTGGCATGAATTTCAAATTCCGAAGCTTTCGAGAAAAGCAGCTCATATTCAGCCTGTTCCGGCACATGCCAGCCACGCGGGCAAGCGCGTCCAAGATTTCGGGACTCCATTTCGTCCAAGCGATCAAGAACAACGTCTTCGGCCATCCAAGTCTGATCGCCGACCTTAAGCGTTCTGTAAGTCTTGCCGGCATTGTCCATCACACCGCCCAAACGGTCTTTGCATGCCGCTTCCCAGTTCTGGATGCAGCGTACAGAGTAACCATTCGCCTTGCGTCCCTGGAAAGCAAATGTTTCAAGATTCTGTCCTCTGAAGCTCATCGCATCAGCACGGTCACCACCCTTGTCGTCACCAAGCCAGAAGAATGCACGATTGCCGAGATCGATATAGCGTTCACCATCGACATAGTAACCGCCGTCAATCACCCTGAAACTATTCAGATTGAAGTCCTGATAGTTGAGGTCATCGCCCTTCGGCAAGCTCCATCCATCAGGGCAAGCCCTATTTGCGGCACTCCAGGTGTAAAGGCGTCCATAAGTTTCGCAATTCTGGGTATTGTTCTCGTAGCAATAACTTTCAGGCAGGCGGAACTTCAGGTTTTCAGCCATCCATACACGGCCACCGATCTTCACCGTGGAATAACGTTCACCATCGCGGTTATCAATCAAAAGGTTCCTAGCTTCATCGTAAGTCGAAGTATTCTGGTACTTGTTCGAAGCATACGGATTCGGCGGAGGCGGCTGGGTCGGGCGCGAAGCCTGTGCAATGCGCTCTTCTTCAGAAATACTGCAATCATATTCCTGCGGAAGTTTGCCAAAATAGTAGTTGTACTTGTCCGGGGTTACCCAGATTTCACTGCTTCCTACCGAGGATCGCATAAAAGAACGCGGATAATTGGCGCACCTGAAAAGAACATTGGCACAACGATCGTCCTTCTTTTCCGTTCTAAACGTATCCTCCATATCCGGGCAGCGCCAGTAGCAAGAATTACCGAACATGTCGTCAAAGCCACAAGCAACCACAGTCTTGTCCGCAGACGAAGCAGCAAAAACCGCTTCTGCAGCCAAAAGAGAAGTCGTTACAGCAAGAGCGTACTTTTTATTCATAAAGACTCCGTATTCCAACACAATTTTATGTGTACATAATTTGATTAGGTAAAAAATACATTTTTCACAATACGCAATTTTAGATGGTATAGATTGTTTCAACAGTTTCGCATTTGCATGAAAACTTTTGTTTACGGAGTGTAATACACACAATTCATCTTCATTTCTCATCCTACTTCCATCCTCCGACTTCCTACTTTTTCTATCTTTGACCCCGTATTTTTATTGTACAGTAAAAACAAGGGACTAAATCCCACAGGAAAACATTATGAAAAAGATTCTGTTCCAAGACACCTCGTTCCGTGATGGCTTCCAGTCCATCTTCGGCGCTCGCGTGTTCATGAAGGACTTCATGCCTGCCGTTGAAGCAGCTGTGAAGGCTGGCATCACCCACTTCGAAGCAGGTGGCGGTGCCCGTTTCCAGGCTCTGTACCAGAACTGCGGCGAAGACGCATTCGACATGATGGATGAATTCCGTCGCGTCGTAGGCCCGAAGATTCGCCTCCAGACTCTCGCCCGCGGTATCAACGTGGTCGCTCTCGCTCCGCAGCCGCGCGACATGATCAATCTTCATGCCAAGATGTTCAAGAAGCACGGCATGACCCGTATTCGTAACTTTGACGCCCTCAACGACGTGAACAACCTCATCTATTCCGGCAAGTGCATTACTGACGCCGGTCTGGAACACGAAGTCGTCGTCACCATGATGGAACTTCCTCCGGGATGCGACCTCAACGCCGCCCACAACCCGGAATTCTACGAACGCATCCTCCGCAACATCTTGGACGCCGGCGTTCCGTTCGCTTCAGTCTGCTTCAAGGACGCTTCCGGTACGACGAACCCGACCAAGGTCTACGAAACGTTCAAGCGTGCTCGTAAGCTCCTCGGTGACAAGGTTGAACTCCGCATCCACAGCCATGACACCTGCGGTACCGGTGTGGCCCAGTACAAGGC
>NZ_DGUZ01000008.1:47293-96851 GCF_002394865.1 Fibrobacter sp. UBA4297
CAGCCGGACCTCTTCTCCATGTTCCACGCCCTCAAGGGTACGGAATACAAGCTCGCCCTCGGTGAAGACAGCATCGTCGACGATCACATTCCGGAACTCATGGAAGCAAACAACGTCGCTGTTGAATGCCTCAAGGACTACAACTTCCCGCCTGAAGCACGTCAGATCACGACCGACGTTATCTTCAGCCCGATGCCGGGTGGCGCTCTCACGGCCAACACGCTCATGATGCGCGAAACCAAGACCTTCCACCTCTTCCCGAAGGTTATCGAAAACATGAGTGAATGCGTCCGCCGCGGTGGTTTCGCATCCTCTGTGACGCCGGTTTCTCAGTTCTACTTCCAGCAGGCTTACATGAACACCTTGAACCAGGCTGCAGGCCGCGGTACTTGGTTCAAGATGACCGAAGGCTACGGCAAGATGCTCCTCGGTTACCAGGGCAAGACTCCTTGCGAACCGGATCCGGAACTCGTGAAGATTGCTGCCGACCAGTTCAACATGAAGCCGTTCAAGGAAGCCTATCCGGGCGTCCAGTGCGCAGAAGAAATCCTCGAACCGGGCATTCCGAAGGCCAAGGCTCTCCTCGAAGAAAATGGTCTGCCGGTTACCGACGAAACCATCTTCATCACGGGCTGCCTCCAGACGAAGGCTGGCAACAAGGGTATCGAATTCCTCAAGGGCAACCGCCACATTGGCGTTCCCAAGAAGGACCCGAACGCAGCACCTGCTGTCGACACCAAGAACATGAAGGCTGGCGCTGCAAGCACCTACCGCATCGCCCTCGGCAACCAGAGCTGGGACGTTCAGGTTCAGACCCTCAGCAAGTAAGCTTTCGCGAAAGTCAAAAGACTTCGCCCCAAGCACTGAAAAGGCTTCGAGCATCCGCTCGAAGCCTTTTTTACACCATTCAAACAAAGCTCACAAACCAGCCGAAGGGAGCATTTTCTCTCTACAGACTAGAAGCTAAACGTCTTGCCGAAGTTCACACCGAAGCCGACTTTGTCAGCAGCAAAGACGCCACCATGGAATCCGGAAGGATGATAGTAATTCAGCATCACGCCGATGTTCAATGTCTTGAGCCACATGAAATCTGTATTGAGCGCAATTACACCATTTTGTCCGAGCCTAGCTCCAACGCGCGCCGAAGAATAAAGTTTGACACCATAACCTTCATCGTCGTTATCTGCAAGACTCTTTCCAAGATAGTCACGCATATCGTCAAAATCGCCACCACCTTCAAAAATTTGGACGCCGAAGCCAAGGCCCAAAATAACAGGACCTACGTTAAAGTCAGCGCCCAATGCGATGCGTTCCTGCAAGCTCCAAAATGAATATTTTTCCTTTCCAGCCTTACTTCCCAGCCAGACGAGGTAGCCGTCATTGCACTTGCTCGCTTCAGTGCAGTCAAACGAAGCCTGCCCGCCCTTGCCACCAAAGGCTGCTTCCACGTAGAATGGATTCGAGAATCCAAACGGCCTGTAATTCAAGGCCGCCGTTCCACCTGCAGCAAACCCATCATCAATACTACGGCCAAACATTTTAGCGCCGCCAAAAGCATCGACAGACAAGGTCATAGAAGAGGAATCCCCGTTAACAGCGAGTCTCGGCTGGTGAGCGACAATCATCTGAGAAGCGCCCATCGAGCTTAAGTGTGGATTAATACAGCCACACAAAGTCAAAAAAGCCACAGATATAATACTGAAAAGAATTGATTTTTTCATTTTGTTCTCCTTCATGTTTTCAATGCTCCTTTAATATACCATAAAACGTCCATTACAACAAGGTGCCGTCACTGCAACGTAATTGATTTGACAACACAGCGTTCATTGGGCACAACAGACTGCAAATTCAAGCGGCGAGCGGACTTTGAGCCATGCGGAGTAACATCCGTATCTATAATTTCACTCAAAGGTAAAATTTTACGTACAAATCCATTTTGCAATCTACCGTTATCAAGGTTCGCGTCGGTCAACTTTTTCGAGTCAAAATAGGCAATCGTCCGCTGGCATGTTCCCGGCCAATAATCCACAACAAGATTGCTGTAATCGTCCATCGAAACAGCATTCCCAAAGTCAAAATGAACACCACGACGAGCCTTGTCAAACGCAAACTCAAGACCTGCCCCCAGTTCATCCACGTAAGGTGTTCCACGAACTTCATTCGTCCACGGGAAAAACTCATAACGTCCCGGATAAATGCTTGCAGAGCCTATATTTGGCGGGACCATCTGGTCACTTTGCGTGTTCAAGATGAGGGACACGTCTGACACAGTCACATCGCCACCATCCGAATTCAGCACTAGACGGAACCAGTGCATTCCGTTAAGCGCGCCATCATTGGCAGGCATCTGCCAACGCAACGTATGCTTTTTGCCATCGACAGGGACAGAATATTCATTCAACTGCAAATGTCCGGAACAACCCTTCAGGCGGCACACAAGAAGTTCGGCCTTCATCCAGTTGCCCTTCGGATTATCAACCTTGACACTCACTTCAAATGAAGTATTCGGCTGGATGTTTTCACCATAGTTCCAAGTAGCGACCTTCTTCCAGCCAGCCGGAACGCTAAACTTCACAGAAGTTTCTCGCTCAGTCGCATCGATATTGTAGTCGTATCGCGCATAGGCAAACGGCACCTTTCTATAAAGCCCCACATTATTGATAATGTCCGGCATCTTGGAAGCATCCATACATGATGTATTCGGTGCAAAATATCCGATAAGCTTCGGATTTCGGAACTGCCCTAATTCATAATCGTAATCATGCTTCGCAACCTCGCACAAGATGCGCCACAAATCATACTTCATGCCATCAAGCACGGACTTTCCCACCGTTGATTCTAAAGGCAACTCGATATGGCGACCGCTTATGGCTTCTGCATAGCGCGGGTGAGACGGATCTACCGCAAAAGCAGCCGTTGCAGTACTCCTATTCCCCGGATTTTCAAACGGGAATCCAACGGAAGACTGCGTAAAGCCACAATCTGAACGAATCGCCAAGTCTCCATTGCACTTCATGTCCATAGCGCTAACAGTCGGGATGAACGTACTACGGTCCTGCGTCAGCTCATCCGCACCCCAATATGTATTCAGCTTAATACTGAAAAGGAACACTTTTTCTTTCATGTTCGTGGGCATAGCATCATAAAAGCCTTCACGAAGTGAATTGTAGATAGTCGCCGCAAACGGATATGTTGAGCCTTGAATAAAGTCATACTTGGACACGCCCTTGTAATCGTCAAGCACAGCGTCATCCGTCGTCTCCTTTTTACGATTACGAGCAACCGTACCATTATTTTCAGAATAGTGCATACGGCTTACTGCAGATCCCAGCGTAAGTGGTCCCTTTTCAACATGGCGCTCCAAGTGGTAATAATTATTCTTGTGCTCAGGGCTAAAGCCCTTCAACTGTCCTTGAGAAACAAGCACTGTCGGGAATCCCTTATATTCAGCGGCCTTGCGGTAATCTTCAAAAAGGAACCTCCCCTTCGTATTCACATCAGACTTGCACGAAGCCCCATCGCACTTGTTTTCGTAAACAAGCAAATCCGCCGCCCCCTTCGAAAGCAAAATATCCTTAAACATTTGCGCCGACGACGAGCCGTTATTGGCCCAAAAGGCAACCGTATTGAAAAGGCCCATCGGCATAACAGCGCCCTGATGCGGAGAATCCAGCGACGAGAACAAGCGAATCGGAGCATCAATGGACCCACGATGCGTATCGTACAGGTAAGCTCCATAGCGTCCAATAACGCCGCCCTGGCTAATCCCCATCACGACAAAGCCATCTTCTCTCGCCCCAGGAAACGGCAAATACCGGTTATGGTTCAAGAACGAAAACAGTTGGCTCAGTACCTTGGAGTTTTCCTGAAGCGACGTCCTAACCGTTTCCGTGAACTGCACCAAGATTGGCGTATATCCTAGATTCTTAAGCAGAACCGGGAGCCACACCTGATTGATTTCATTATGCAAGTCGGTCAAAGTCTTCTTTTCTACAGGGTCTAGGTTGATCCCATCAATAATCAAGAACGGGCGTTCCAGATAGATTCCAGTCGTCGAGCTTTCATCTGCAGGAGCATCGATTATGCGGATTCGAACGGATTCTACTTTACCCGAACACGGGTTTCCATCATTATCAAACCCAACCGGGCCCAAGAGCATCTTGCCATACTCCATACAAAGTCTATCCGCATCGTTTACAAAGAACGAATAATCCTTATATGCGGCCATAACATTAGACGAAAAAAATGCCAAAAGGGCAAGCCACAATAAACGCATCATTATTTTACCTCCACAAAGAGTTTCTGTTCAACATTTCGTCCATCGCTTTTCAACTTGACGACAATAACCTGCAACCCCGATGACGGGAACTCAAGCTCCAGCCGTTCTTTTGGCGCAATCGGTTTACACGTTCCTGAAACGCATACAGAAATGGAGGGCAATTCACGCTGCTTTGTCACAACAAAATACGGGTCTAGCACGATGCTTATCTTAGAGCCACGTACAAACGATGTCGGAAGTCCAGCTGTAAGCAAATGCGCATTTTCATTTCGCATGGTCGCACATTCAGAATCGGCGCACATAGTGTATTCATATTCCAAATCCGCAACAAGCAAAGGAATAACCGTATAATCAGACCGTGCGGCGATTGCCTCCGCTTCGAAATAAAGCTGTTTCGGATTTGCCACGATGTTTTCGCGCAGCCTGTTACGAACAACAGTGTACAAATTATCATACCATGCCAACCGCGATTTTTTAGCCGTCATTTCAGTAGCGCCAATGCTGTTCGCAATTTTCAAGTGATCCAGCATGCCCACAATAAAATCCGCATCCGTTGTCGACGCAAGAGCGTTTCTCTTTTGCGCCGAATAAGCGGCACTGAATTCCGGTTCCAACGCAGGCAAAAGTCGCGGTTCACGATTCGCTGACCATGATTCCGTATTGGGAAATTCATACGTCCACGGTCCCTCCGCAACAAATTCAGAAGATGACGATTCCGAGCTTCCAGAACTTTTCACACAGCTAAACCCAATATCGTCAATAAAGAGAGTCGTATACTGGTTTTGCGGCACCTGGAAAAGTCCAATACCGATATTCGCGACATCAAATATGCCGTTCACGCCCAAATTTGCAAGCGGGATATCCAATGATTGCGTTTTATTCGCCGTCAAGTTCACGTAGTAGACGCGACTCTCCGACGAACTTTCCTTCAGCCAGACACCGAACTTTGCATTCTGTGTAGCACGGACTTTCAGCCGCAGCGCACCTCCTTCAACCCGCACCGGAAACGACGGGAACGAAAGCAATCCCTTCCAGTCACCCTCTACATTTTTAATGCCAGAAAGACGGATGTACGGAGCTTCCATTCCATCGAAATTTCCCCAGTTCGCCTTCCACTCCGGCGACTCCGGGAACGTCCTCCCCGCTTCAACCATTTGACCATTATCGCTACCGTCAGTGTACAGCGCGACGCCCTTACATTCATCGGCAAAGCCTTCAAGAGCAAACATCGCTCCCGCCAAGGCAATACCCTTAAACATCCTACAAATCATAGGATTTCCTTTATATTGACTTTGAGAATAAACAGGCCTATTCAGCCGTAACGGATTTATTTAACGATGTAAGGAATGAATATAAATAATGATATAGCAAAACGCCCCGACTAAATCGAAGCGTCAAATAAACTACAATATTTTTTTTATTGTGTAAAGGGGTCCGCTAAAAAATTTTATGAATTTTCTTTTTTCAGGTGAATGGTCAAATCACTTATATATACATCATCGACAATATTCACAGAGTACTCGTATGCTCCCGAGTAAATCATGTCCAGGCGCTTTTCGAATGTCGAAAGCCCAAGTCCGCCATTTTTGCGGTTCGACTTCCGAGGAAAATTGGAATTTTCGGAGTGGAAGTGGACTTCGTCACCCGTTTGCGCTATCAAGACATGTGCAAAACTTTTTCCGTTCGGGTTCACACAATGCTTCATCGCATTTTCCATCAAAGGCATCATCAGCAACGGCTCTATCATCATGTTCGGATTATCAAGTTTTACATCAAAGACAAAATCAAAACTTTCATCGAGACGGAGCTTTTCCAAATCGGCGTACTTTTGCAAGATATCCACATCTTCTTGCAATGTAATGTACTTGTCCTTGACTTGGTACAACATCACACGCAAAAGTTGTGAAAGTTTGTTCATAGAACTTTCGGCACGTTTCGGGTCAATTTGAATCAAAGCCGATATATTGTTCAAAGTATTGAAGAGAAAATGCGGGCTTAACTGATTTTTTAAAAAATCCAGTTCATACTGGAGGCCCATGCGTTTTTGCTCACGCAAAATAAAAGCTCGCATAATCTGACGAAGCGTCAGGTGGTAAAAGACGCAAATCAGGCAAACTAGGCTCACCAGCATTACAAAAGTTGCCACAGTACCAAAGCTAAAATGACCCTTAAGCGAAGAAAAGCAATAGGCATCAAAAAAATAAGAGACGCCATCGTCCGGAGTCCGTTCCATCACAAACAACATCACTTCACGCAAGAACAGCGTAGCAAACACCAAGACCGAGTTGCTAAGGAAATACAAGCCGTAACGTTTTTTAAAGATACAAAGCGGGACCAAGTACCTCTGGTTCAGCATAAAGATAAGCAATGTACAAAGTAACGGAAAATAGAAAGTAAGGAGACCATTTAAATTGACGCTAGAGGCGTTTGAGGGGTCCATGATAAACACCAGCGGGAACAGAAGCATAAACAGCCAAATAAGGAGCGCCGGCAAAAAAAAGGGAATCGGGAACCGAATAAATTCACGGTCGTCCTCCAGAATCTTACGAACCTTTTCTTCATTACGTTCAAAGTCCATCTCTTGCAAGACCGAGAGGAAGTTTCGCATTTTCTGGATAAAGCCAGCACTTTTTTCATTACAAAATGTAGAGCGATTGTCATTCATAGCAAAAAATGTAGTTATTTGACCACCTTTTTGACCAGTCATGACAATTTCGTGACAAAAATCACGATTTTTTTTAACAAAAACTCAATTTAACTTTTGCACGCAGCATTCTAAGTAATGACACAAGGAACTTAAAACGGAGGTAAATTTGAAAATGTAAAAATGAGGAGGTCACCATGAAAACCCTTAACAATCGAGATCAAAAAGACATTTACATGCAATACCTGAACGACATTTCTCGTTACCCGTTGCTCACAAGAGAACAGGAAACAGTATTGCTTAAGAAGTCCGCCGAAGGCAACAAGGCTGCCTTGGACATGTTGGTCAACTCCAACCTCCGCTTTGTCGTAAACATCGCTAACCTCTACAAGGGTCGCGGTCTCGACATCATGGAACTGATCAACGAAGGGAACATGGGACTCATTGAAGCGGCTCGCCGTTTTGACCGCTCCCTGAAAATCAAGTTTATCAGCTACGCCGTGTGGTGGATTCGCCAGAACATCACCCGCGCGCTCTCCGAAAAAGGCCGCATGATCCGCATTAGCGCCGAAAAGGAACTGATGCTCCGCCGTTTCAACCGCCATGCCAAGGATGTCCAGCAGGTGATTGGCGGGACCTACACGGTCAACGCCCAGTCTCTCGAAGGTCTTTCCAAGTACAAGGCCGACGAAATCGAAAAGATTCTCATGATGGGCAATTCCACATCTTCGCTCGATACTCCGGTCAATGAAGACGGAGACGCAACGCTTGGCGATACCATTTTCGATTCCGAGAGCCGCACCGATGAACTCGCCGACAACAACAACCGCGCCGAAGTGTTCGACAAGGTGATGGACAAAAACCTCTCTAACCAGGAAAAGGAAATCATCAAGCTCTATTACGGTTTCAAGATGGATTCCGACCTGAACCTGAAGGAAATCGCTCCGATGGTAGGTCTCTCCAAGGAACGCGTGCGCCAGCTCAAGGAAAACGCTTTGAACAAGCTCCGCGATGCCGAAGTTGAACGCCTCCTCTGCGAAGCTGCATAACACTTTATTGCTCCTAACAAGTTTCATACTCTCTCCTTTCGTAAAAAAACCGGCTATTCATAGCCGGTTTTTCCTTATAAGGTGGTGATTTTTTATAGGAAATTGTATTTTTAGAGCATGATGTTTAAATCTTTTTGTTTCCGCTCTGTATTCATGGCAACGCTGTCCGCGCTTTGCATCGCGAACGCCGCTACCGACAAGAAAACTCCTCCCGGAGATTTTTACGACGAAGTTTCACGATTGAACAAGGTGCTTTCCGAAGTCAACCGCAAGTACGTAGAAAACGTCAACCCGACGGAACTCACGGACGCCGCCATCAATGGCATCAGAAACATTCTCGACCCGCACACAACCGTTTTCGCTCCAAAGGATTACGAAAGCCTTCGCGTCTCGATGGAAGGTAAGTTCGGTGGAGTTGGCATCACGATTAGCCTTCGCGACAATATCCTCACAGTTATTTCGCCGCTCTCCGGCACTCCGGCATTCAAGCTCGGCATCCGTGCAGGCGACCGCATCCGCAAAATTGACGGTAAAGAAACAAAAGGCATGTCGCTCGATGACGCGGTCAACAAGCTCCGTGGTAAAATCGGCACAGACGTGACGGTCGCCATTGAACGCGAAGGCGTTCCCGACCTCATGGACTACACCATCACCAGAGCAGAAATTATCGTTCACGCCGTCCCGTATTACGGCATGGTCACTCCGGAAATCGGCTACATCAAGCTTGCCACCTTTAGCGATAAGACGACAAGTGATGTTGAAAACGCCCTCCGCAGCCTCCAGAAGCAGGGCATGAAGAAGCTCATCCTCGACATGCGCTACAATCCGGGTGGACTTCTGAACCAGGCGATTGAAATCAGCGAACTGTTCCTCAAGCCGGGTAACGTCATCGTTAGCACCCGTGGCCGCACCCAGAAGACCGAAAGTGCAGCCCGCAGAACCCCGCTCGTAAAGCCGGAAGTTCCGATGGTCGTCCTTGTGAACCAGGGTTCCGCAAGCGCTGCAGAAATTGTTTCTGGCGCACTGCAAGACTGGGACCGCGCCTTGATCGTCGGTAAGACTTCGTTTGGTAAGGGCTCTGTGCAGACAATCTTCCCGCTCGACAACCAGGGGAACGCCCTCAAGCTCACAACGGCATTCTACTACCTCCCCTTCGGTCGTTGCATCAACAAGCCTGAAAACGGCATCAAGGGCCTCGCCCTGCAAGACGAAGAATACGAAGATGAAGAAAAAGACGTTGCCAAGACTGATTCTATCAAGGCAGACACTGCCAAGCGCGACACGTTCTATACGAACAACGGCCGTATGATGTTCGGCGGTGGCGGCATCAAGCCAGACGTCGATGTGGAACTTGACCCGATGCCGTGGGTTGTCCAAGTCCAGGAACGCATGGCCATGTACTTCAAGTTCGCCGTCAAGATTCGCCCGAGCCTCGAAAAAGCCGGCGTCAAGGTGAACTCCGAATGGGCCGTGCCTGATTCTCTCTTCACGCAGTTTAAGGCATTCTGCAAGAAAGACACAAACTTCATGAAGGTCAAGAGCAACGCTCTCGTCGGCGTGGACCAGCTCGAAAAGAGCATCATCCGTGAACAGAACTACATGGGCGACAGCGCCAAGACCATTTCTGATTCTACGCTCGTGAAGCGTATCAGCGAAATGCGCAAGGCTCTTGAAGACAACCGAGATGCCCAGTTCGAAGCCAACAAGGACTACATCAAGGATGCCATCAAGCGCGAACTCCTCACGGCATTCGTGAACGACTCCGTCAGCACAGCCTTCTCGCTCAAGCGCGACAAGCAGCTGAACGAAGCCATCAAGTACCTGAGCGACATGCAGCTTTACAAGAAAGCCATCAGCGCTCCGCCGAAACAGAAGAAGAACGCCGCAAAGCCCAAGAAGTAACGGTTCAACTTGATTTCGTTAATGAACAAAATGGCCGAAGGCCTTGGACGAGCCGTAAGACGCTTCCTGAATAAGGTGGTGGGTTACGTGCTTTTCATCTGGGAACTGTTCAAGAATATTCCCGGAGCCTTCACCAACTTGCATACAACAGTCGAACAGATGTACCATGTGGGCATCACGAGCATTCCCGTGGTGTTCGCCGCATCGCTTGCAACAGGCGCCATTATGTCCTGGCAGCTCGCTTACCAGTTTGGCGACATGATTCCCATGATGTTTGTCGGTATGGCCGTCGGCAAATCCGTGATGGTGGAACTTTGCCCAATCCTTACGGCGATGGTGCTTGCAGGGCGCATTGGAGCTTCGATGTGTTCGGAACTTGGCACAATGGCTGTCACAGAACAGCTTGATGCATACAAAGTATTAGGACTTAACCCTTATAAATATTTGCTTGCACCAAGACTCATAGCAACAGTCATCATGCTTCCGGTGCTCACTATCTTGAGCATTTTCATCGGTATTGTCGGCGGTTACGAAGTCGCGCACTTGTACAAGGAAGTTTCGTTCTCGGTGTTTTTTTACGGCGTACGCATGTTCTATCAAAACTGGGACTTGGTCGTGGGCCTTATCAAAGCAACGCTTTACGGATTCTTCATTTCGAGTTACGCTTGCTTCTTCGGTTTCTTTACCCATAGCGGTGCAGAAGGCGTGGGCAAGAGCACCAAGGCAACCGTGGTTGCCGGCATGACTAGCATCCTTATTGGCGGGTTCACCCTCTCCAAATTGTTGCTTGTTTAACGCGATAAATTTGTACAAATGTTCGAAACAAAACGCACAAGCAACAAGAGCTACACGGGGAACAAAGTTCAGGACATTCAAGTTCTTTTAGAACGCGTTCTCCAGAAGAACCATATCACCGAAGATATGAACTTCAAGACCATTTCGGAGCGGTTTTCGGAGGTGGTTGGTCCCCTCCTAGTGGAGCATGTAAAGCCCGAAAAAATCGACAAAAATATATTGGTGCTTAAGGTCGCTAACTCGGTGCTAAAGTTCGAGTTAAACCTCCAAAAAAAAGCTATTATTGGTAAATGTAATACCCTCTTAGGGAAGCCTTTTATACAAGGCATACGATTCGTCTAAGAGGGGTTTAATAGAGGAATTATGGCAGAAGAAACAGAAGAAGTAAAGAAGGCGGAAGCAGATTATAGCGGTTCAAGCATTACCGTTCTCGAAGGTCTAGAAGCAGTTCGTGTCCGCCCTGCAATGTACATTGGTTCTACCGATATTCGCGGGCTCCACCACCTCGTTTGGGAAGTGGTCGACAACTCCGTGGACGAAGCTTTGGCTGGCTTCTGCAACCATATCGAAATTTCGATTTTACCGGGTAACGGCATCCGCGTCACCGACAACGGACGCGGCATTCCGACCGACATCCACCCGAAAGAAAAGGTGGGCACCATCCAGGTCGTGATGACCAAGCTCCACGCCGGTGGCAAGTTCAACAACAGCTCTTATAAAGTTTCCGCCGGTTTGCACGGCGTGGGCGTGAGCTGCGTGAATGCACTTTCTAACAAGCTTATCGTGACCGTGCGCCGCAATGGCCGCATTGTCCGTCAGGAATTTGCACGCGGTATTCCGTGCGGTCCGCAGGTCGACATTGGAGAATCTGACGGAACGACCGGTACGACTGTTGAGTTCTATCCGGACGATACAATTTTCTCCGAAACCGTCTACGTGTATGACACGCTCGCCACGCGTTTCCGCGAACTCGCATTCCTCATGAGTGGGCTGCGCTTGACGCTCACGGACGAACGCGATCCAGAACACAAGCAGACCGACACGTTCTGCTTCCCTGGTGGCGTTTCTGAATTTGTGCGCTATGTGGACGAACACCGCACACCGCTTTTTGCAGAACCGATCCACTTGGTTCTCCCCGATGGCCAGTACCCCTTGGAAGTTGCCATGTGGTACAATGACGGTTATCAGGAAAACTTCTTCAGTTTCGTCAACAACGTAAATACTTACGATGGCGGTACGCACGTGACGGGCTTCAAGACGGCCCTCACCCGTGTTATCAGTAAGTTCGCACAAGACATGCCGAAGGGCAAGAAAGAAGCGCAGATTACCTCGGACGACATCCGTGAAGGTCTTACCGCAGTTATCGCTATTAAGGTCTCACAACCGCAGTTCGAAGGCCAGACCAAGCGCAAGCTCGGCAACTCCGAAATCGCAGGCTATGTAGCTTCTGCATTCGGTGCCAAGCTCGAAGAATACTTCCAGGAAAATCCGGCTGCCGTCAAGATTATCTTGGATAAAGTTTATAACGCCGCTGTGGCTCGTGAAGCAGCCCACCGCGCACGTACACTCGCCCGCCGCAAGAACGTTCTTGAAAGTGGCGGCCTTCCGGGCAAGCTCGCCGACTGCTCCAGCCGCGACCCGAAGGAATGCGAAATGTTCATCGTGGAAGGAGACTCTGCAGGTGGTTCTGCAAAGATGGGTCGTAGCCGTGAATTCCAGGCCATTCTCCCTATCCGCGGTAAGATTTTGAACGTCGAAAAGGCAAGCCTCCACCGCGTGCTCGATACCGAAGAAATCCAGAACCTGGTGAACGCCATCGGTACCGGCATCGGCACGGAATTCAAAATTGAAAAGCTCCGCTACGACAAAATCATCATCATGACCGATGCTGATGTGGACGGCTCTCACATCCAGACGCTTCTCCTCACGTTCTTCTTCCGCTACATGCGCCCGCTCATTGACGCTGGGCACATTTTCCTTGCCATGCCGCCTCTGTACAAGTTAAAGATTGGCCAGAAAGAACGCTACCTGTTCGACGAAAACGAAAAGGACAAGGTCATGGCCGAAATCGAAGACAAGAAGAATGTCGCGATTACCCGATTCAAAGGTCTGGGCGAAATGTCGCCGGAACAGCTGAACGACACGACCATGAACCCGAAGACACGATTCCTCAAGCAGTGCCATGTGGAAGACAGCGTCCTTGCTGACCAGATTTTCAGCATGCTCATGGGCGAAGACGTGGAACCGCGCCGCAAGTTCATCGAAACGAACGCATATAAAGTCTTGAACGATTTGGATATTTAAATGAGTCCGACGAAAGCCGACTTCAAAGCCGTTTTATCCCAAGCTCGCGACTTGGTAAAAGTGGAGTTAGACAAGACAGAACAGGTCATTATGCAGGTGGCAAAGAATGCCCCCGCAGGGATTAGTGACCGCCTTGTAACGCTATTTAGTCGCAAAGGCAAGCGCATCCGTTCGACGCTCCTTTGCCTGCTCGCAAACTGCGGCTCGCAAAAGCCGGATATCGACCGTGTAGCACACGCCTGCGCAGCCGTAGAACTTTTGCACCTCGCAAGCCTCGTGCACGACGATATCATTGACGGCACGGACGTCCGCCGCGGGCAAAAGACTGCCCATCGCGAATGGGGTACGCAAGTGGCCGTGTTGATTGGCGACTATGTGCTTTCGCAGTCCATGCGTTGCGTCATTGACGAAAAAGTTCGTAACGTACCGCTGATTATTTCGGATGCAGCCGACAAACTGATTGTCGGTGAAATTCTGGAGCTCGACCATTGCGGTGACATGGGACTTTCTCGCAAGGCTTACAACGAAATCATCGATGGAAAGACCGCAGCGCTCATTGACGCTGCAGCACGCATCGGTGGCATTTTGGCTGGTTTCGACCAACCGATGGTCGAGGAATGCGCCAAGATGGGCACACACTTTGGAATCGCTTTCCAGATTATCGATGACCTGCTGGACTACGGCTATGGTTCCGTGAACATGGACAAGGCGAAGTTCACCGATCTCTCGAACGGCCTCATCACATTGCCGCTCCTCTATTACTTTGAGGACTGCACCGTAGAAGAACGCCACGAAATGGAAGGCTTTATCGCAAAGGCTTCTGCAGAAGGCATTCCTGAAAAGATTCAGGACCGTCTGTTTGCAAAGAAGAGCTTTGCGAAGGCAAAGGCCGAAGCCCAGGATCACTTGGAACAAGCGCTAGCCATTGCCGACAAATTTCCGAAGAGCAACTTCACCGAAGAAATTACCGCCATGTTCTCGAGCATGAGCGATCGCGGGAACTAAAACGGCGATACATTCTTAGAATAAGTTTATAATTAGTCAAGCCTACGAGATAATCGCAGGCTTTTTCTTTTTTTATTTTATGCTATATTTTGAGCACAAATAAATCCAAAAAGGAGAAAATGGAATGAAACTCAAACTGATTTTGCTCGCCGCAATTGCATTGATTTTTGCAGGTTGCGCCAAGAAAGCCCCCACATTTTCGGTCGCACAAACATGGACCGAAAAGCCGACAAAGCTCACGGTAGTCTTCACGGAACCTGTTGTTGAAAACCAGGACGATCTCAAGGACGACATCGAAGAATACGCAAACAACTTTGGTGAATGGTTCAAGCAGGAACTCAAGAAGGACTACGAAATGTACATTAAGGATGCCATTGCTTTGGACTATCAAAAGGTCGATTCCGCATCCATGATTATCGAAACGGATCACGTTGACTCCACAGAATTCAAGACCCCGAAGCCAGCTTCTATGGAACAGGGTAACGGGTACTACTTGGCAATCTCCAATGTACTCTTTAGCCGCAGAGAAGATGCTCACGCCAATCAAGCCTATTATTCTTCAGGTGCTGCATTTGGCGCAAACGTAAATCCGGGACAAAACAGCATGGCATTCGCAGGCGAAACGATTGTTGAAAAAGGCCTTTGGATTTACGCAGACTACGCCATCTACAACCAGTCCGGCGAACGCGTCGCCTTCGGTCACGAAGAAATCCGCAGCAAATTCGCATACGCCATGACACGCTCCGACTGGGAAAAGTGTGTTTTGGCATTCGTCAAGAGAAGCATCGCCAGAACGCCAATCCTGAAATAATCGAAAAAATACTGCCAATCTGTGAGGGTAAAACATCCCATTTAAACGAAAAGCGCGACCACAACGGTCGCGTTTTCTTGTATTTTCTTATAAATAGGAACTTGCGCGAGACGCAAAATTATTTCTTGCGCATCCAAATGGCAAGGAATGCAAACACGGACAAGAAGCAAATTACAATGATAATCCAGAACGCCACCGGAGAGCCAACAGTCGCATCGCCGTTCATGCCAAAGGGGAGCTTCACGTTCATGCCAAACAAGCTTGCGAAGAACGTCGGGAGCGATATAGAAATCGTCACGATAGTGAGGTTCTTCATGAGTTGGTTCACGTTATTGTTGATAACGCTTGCGCGCGCATCCATCATGGATGTCAAAATGTTGGCGTAAATGTTAGCCTGTTGCAGGCTCTGCCCATTTTCAATCTGAATATCTTCAAGGAGTTCGCGTTCAGCTTCGGTCCAGTTGAGGCTGCGGCCAAGCTGCAATTTGCGAAGCAGCGTATCGTTACTGTTCAAGGCGCTCACGTAGTAAATCAAGCCCTTGTTGAGGCTGAACATCGAAAGCAAATACTTGTTTTCCATCGACGTATTGAGACGGAGTTCCAAGTCATCGTTGATGCGGTTGATAATCTTCAAGTGTTCATTGAAGTGTGCAATAGCAAAGCTCAGCACGCGAAGCACAAACGTATTCAGGCTGTCAATTTTCGAGAACTTGCGTTCATCCATCACTGGAATGTCGCTGTCCGTAAGGAGCAAGACCCAGTCCTTGAAAATGAAAATTCCAAAAGATTCCACACGGAACTGGAAATTATCCTCGGCAGAATAATTCTTGGGCTTCTTAAACACGATGGTCGTAAAATCGTCATCGTATTCGATACGGGAAAGTTCGTCGGAGTCAAATGCGGATGCAATCGTATGCTCAGTGATTTCGTACTCTTTGACCAGGACGCTGCGCTGTTCCTGGCTTAACGAACCCATCATAACGATGTCTGCAGCTTCCTCGTTCGGAGCTACTGCGAGACGACCGGATTCGATTTTGTAATACTTGAGCATAGGCGCCCCCTTTATCGAACAGGCACAATATAGTAAATAGTGGGCAGTAGGAAGTAGGCAGTAGGAAGAAAAGCCAATAAAAAAAAGCTGATAATAGTAAAAGCCCCGGCTTTCGCCGAGGCAAATCCTATTTAACTGTAAGTCACTTCGACAAGCTCAGTGACCTTAAACACTCTCGTCTGTAGCGAGCAACGCGAGCGTTCTTTCATCTAACTTACACACCCTTCTTGAACTTCTTGCTCCACCAGAGAACGATCGGAGAGCAGATGCACACAGAAGAGTAAGTACCGATAAGGATACCGAAGCACTGAACGAGACCGAAGTCGCGGATGGAAGAGCCGCCCTTAACAGCGAGAACCACGCAAACGAAGAGCGTCGTAAGAGAGGTAATCACCGTACGGCTGAAGCACTGGTTCAAAGAGCTATTGATGGTCTGTTCGTACTTGGCAGAACCGAAGAGAGCGGTATTTTCACGGATACGGTCGAAGTTCACGATGGTATCGTTGACAGAGTAACCAATCATCGTGAGGAGCGAAGCAATCAAGGCGCCGTCGAAAGAAAGGCTGAATGCCGAGATGAAGCCGAGCGTGATGATGGTATCGTGAATAAGGCCAAGCACAGCAGCAACGCCGAAGCCAAGGCCGAGCTTACCGAATCGGAACCACACGTAGAGAGCGATGCCGAGCCATGCGAGAATCACAGACAAAATAGCATTGAAGCGGAGTTCCTTACCGATGGTCGGACCGACAGCGTCCTTAGCCACGATTTCGCACTTCTGGTTAGCGGCTTCGAAAGCCTTAGCCATGGCGAGTTCGAAGCTCGTGTCATCACCGCGAACGCTGATCTGATAGGAATTAGCAGACGTACCGCCGAGAGAGCGGACGCGAGCACCCTGGATGCCAGCCTTGCTCAAAGCCTTGTTCAAGTCGGTTTCGTGCTTAGCGTCATCCTGATACTGGATCGTATAGACCTGACCACCCGTGAAGTCGATACTGAAGTCAAAGCCCTTCACAGCGATGCAAGCGATACTTGCAATGATGAGAATCCAGGAGAGAACCTTGAACTTGCCACGGTTCTTCATAATCTGAAGGTTCGCATTGTTCAAAGTCTTGAAACCAGAACCGATAGAGAGCGTCGTCCTGTCGCGCTTAGCAAGTCTCCAGTCGAACACGGCTCGGGAAACCGTAATAGCGCAGAAGAGAGACGTGAGGATACCGATTGTAAGCGTAAGACCGAAACCCTTGACAGAACCTGTACCGATTTTGTACAAAATAAGACCCGTCAAAACAGTCGTCAAGTTGGAGTCCAAGATGGCGCTGAATGCACGTTCGTAACCCTTAGCGACAGCGGCGCGAGCTGTGAGGCCGTTCTTGAGCTCTTCACGAATACGTTCGAAAATAATCACGTTCGCGTCGAGAGACATACCGACGACGAGGATGAAACCAGCAATACCCGGGAGAGTAAGCGTGGCGTTAAACACGGACATCACAGCGGCAGTCACGAGGGCGTTGATCATCACACCGATACTCGCGATGAAACCACCGAGACGGTAGTAGGCCACCATGAACACCAAGCAGAGCAAGAGGCCGATAGCACCGGAACCGAAGCCCTGGACAATGTTTTCTTCACCGAGAGTTGCACCAACGCTACGGCTTTCGATGATTTGCATCGGAGCTTTGAGGGCGCCAGCCTTGAGCACAACAGCGAGGCGGTTTGCTTCAGCCATGTCATCGAGACCCGTAATCTGAGCTTCGCCGTTCGGGATACGGTCGCGAATGACCGGAGCGGAGATGACCTGGTTATCGAGAACGATGGCCATCTGCTTACCGACGTTAGCAGCAGTAACAGCAGAGAACTTCTTAGGACCGATGCCACCGAACTTGAGGTTCACGGCAACTTCACCAGCGCTCATACCATCGCTTACGCGGTACGGGCGAGCATCCGTGATATCGTCACCGCCCATTTCTGCACGGCGCTTGAGGAGGTAAAGACGCTTGGCCTTGATATTTGCATCACGGCGGAGCTTTTCAAGACCGCTACCGAAAGCAAATGCAACATCGCGCGGGATGAGCTTCTGCACACCTTCCGTAGCGAGGAGCTTCTTCACCTTTTCGACGCTTTCTTCAGCAATGAAACCGCCATTGCCAAAAGAGAGGAAGAAAGAAGAAAGGGACTGTCCGACCACGTCTGCCGGAGCGGCTTCTGCAGCAGCGGTATCCTTCTTTTCTTCAGCCTTTGCAACACCACCAGCAAGGAGTTCGTCATCCGACAAGGTTTCCTTCTTCACAGAATCAGTCTTGACGGAGTCCGTCTTAGCGGAATCAGCAATGATGTCGGTCGTCTGGCGAGTGAGGTACTGGTCGATAAGGCCAACAACCTGCGTAAACTTTTCAGATTCGGCGAGGATCTTGAATTCGAGCTTAGCCGTAGAACCCACGAGAGCCTTAGCCGTAGAGTCATCCACACCAGCCAGTTCAACGACAATGCGGTCGTCGCCAGTCGGAGAAATCTGCGGTTCAGAAAGGCCGTACTGGTCAACACGGTTACGAATAATTTCAAGAGACTGTGCCTGGATGTCCTTAATATCTTCGCCATCCTTGAGGCTAGACTTGTCGATCTGGAGAGTGATGCTCGTACCACCGGCAAGGTCCAAGCCGAAGTTGATGGACTTAGAGCCCAGTTTCGGATTTTCCTTGAGGAAGGTCTGCTTGGCTTCACCCTTCTTGGAGTGAACCTGAATAGAAGGCCATACAGTGTAGGCCGAAAGAATGATGACTGCGAGAATGATGAATTCTCGGAAGCCGAATTTATGTTTATTCATTTGTAATCCCTTAATAAGGCATTATACATACTAGTTGCGGGGTCAAATTTAGAAAAGTAGGAAGTAGGAAGTAGGAAGTAGGAAGTAATTTTAGGCATAAAAAAGGGGGAATCAAGCAGTAGAAAGTAGACGGTAGCACGAACTGTCATTTCCGCGGAGGCGGGAATCTCCTGTCCAGAACGTAACAGATAAAACCTAAAGAGATACGAACAGTAAACGATAAGCCGCGATTATAGACCTAAAACCTGAAAAACTCAACAAATTTCAAACAACGGATCCGGCTTCGCCTCGGTAATCGTAAGCGTCATTTTCTTTTTGCCAAGGGTTCGGACAATTTCCAGGCGGCCCGCGCTATAAGCAATCTCAAGCACACCGTCACGCAGCACACTTTCCCTGTTACGGAGCGCAATCAAGCCCTTCAAATACTCAAAGACAGGCGCTTTCTGCATTTCCGCAAATTTATCCCAAGGGAATGACCTGCGATTGTCCGGATCTTTACCGCCCAACATGCCGATTTCGTCACCATAATATATACAGGGAGCGCCCGGCAAAAAGAACAGAATCGCAAGCGCAAGCTTCACGCGCTGCAAATTTGAGCACGGAAGTGACGCAAGCCGAATCGTATCGTGACTCCCGAGCAAGTTCATCGGCACGCCGAAACGCCCCTTCGGGAACGCTTCACGCAAACGCTTTGCAAACTCGGCAAGTGCAATCGACTTTTCATCAAAGAGATAAGCGAGCACCGCCTTGCGCAAGGGGTAATTCATCACGCCATCAAACTGGTCGCCCTGCAACCAACGCGAAGGCTCGTCCCAAATTTCACCGACAATATAGGCATCCGGGTTAATCGCCTTGATGCGGCGGCGGAATTCCTGCCAGAAGCTATCGTCATCAATCTCGTTCGGAACATCGAGGCGCCAGCCGTCAATGCCGCGCTTCATCCAATATTCGCCCACCGAGAAAAGGTAATCGCGCACGTCGGGATTGTCGGTATTGAACTTCGGGAGCGCGGGGTAACCCCACCAGCAATCGTAATTGGGCTTGCCCGAATACGCGTGAAGCGGCCAGCCATGCACATGGAACCAGTCCACATACGGGGAATTCTTGCCGAGTTCCATCAAGCTGTTGAACTGGAAAAATCCGCGTGAGCAATGGTTGAACACGCCATCCAGAATCACGCGAAGCCCAAGCTTGTGCGCCTTTTTGACAAGCTTGTCAAAATCCCTGAGCGTCCCTAAAACCGGGTCAATTTCAAAATAATCAACCGTATGGTAACGGTGATTCGAATTGCTCTTGAAAATCGGGCAAAGATAAACGGCATTCACGCCGAGCGACGCAATGTATTCAAGTTTTTCGCAAATGCCCGCAAGGTTCCCGCCAAACATGTTTTCACGGGTTGGGAGCGTATCCCAATCCACAAACTTTCCGACCGCCTTGTACTTTGCACTACGGCAAAAGCGGTCCGGAAAAATCTGATAGAAAACAGCGTCCTTGGTCCAATTGGGAAATGTCATAGGAATTGTAAGAACTTAGAACTTAGTTGGCAGAACTTAGAATACTGCATTTTCTAAGTTCTAAGAGCGAAGCGGTCTAAGATCTACCAACTATATTTTCCAAAGGGCACGGGACTTACGTTCTTCGACAAGTTTGTTAATCTCCGAAATCAAGCCCGAATTGGCGAGCAAGTCCTCAACACTGCACGGTGTGCGATATGTCCAGTTCTTGCCACCGACCGTTCCCGGAATGTTGACGCGTTCTTCCTTCGGGTCGCAATCAGAAAGCGAAGCAGAAAGTGCAAAGTAGTCCTGGATCGGCGGAATGCAGAACAAACTATTTGCAGTAAACACATGCGACAAGATGTCGTGCACCACCGGCGGCGTAAGCTTTTCAGGGGCAACGCCCGGCAAGCCCGCATGAGACCAGTAGAAGGCCCTATCAAAGTCAGGCTCTTCCCAAAGACCGCGGAGCGTCGAAGTGTCGTGGCAGCTCGTTGTGCAAACGGAGAGACGCGGGTATTCGTCCATGCTGTAGTACGGAGAATACGGAACATTCCAGTTGCGGGCCCAGCGTTCAATGCGCAGCGACATGATGTCGAGTTTCTTGAGCACGGTCGGCACGCACGGCGGCACGGCGCCAAGGTCTTCGGCGCAAACGAGCATATCCGTTTCGTTGGCGAGTACAGACAAAAGTTTCATGGCATTCTGTTCCCAGAGTGCGTTCTGAGCCTGTTCATTTTGGCCAATCAAGTCATGCAATTTATCTTGTTCGTTCTGCGGGAGCGTAAAGAGCACCGGCTGGTTGTACCAGTACCAGTACGGGTAGAACGTATTTTCATCACCCGTCGGGATAAATACGCGATTCCAGTAGACGCGGAGCATGGAATCCTTAACTTCTTGCGGTTCGTCAAGCGAAAGAATTGCGCGTTCCGACAAGTATTCCGGTTTGATGACAAAGCGGTCGAACTTTCCCGGCAAGTTTTCGAAATACAGAGAAATAAGTCTGTCCGTTTCAGCGCCGAGGAATTCGCGCAACTGGTCCACAGAGTAGTTCGGACGGCGCAAATATTCAAGTGTTTCACGGTAGAATCCCGCATTGCGGAGCACTTCCCACGTGAGCGGGATAGACGGCTGGAAGCGACCCAAAATGCCCGTCGATTCCTGTTCGGGAATCGCCCAAATACGGAAGAACCCGAGCACGTGGTCAATGCGGTACGCGTGATAGAACTTGCTTGCCTGCGCCAAACGGCGACGCCACCAGCCAAAGTCATCGGCTTCAAGCACGTCCCAGCGGTAAGTCGGGAAGCCCCAGTTCTGGCCACCGTAGCTGAACATGTCAGGAGGAGCGCCCGCGCGGTCAGCAAGCGAGAAGTACTTGCGGTCAAACCACACGTCGGCGCTGTCTTCGTTGATGAGGATAGGAACATCGCCCTTGAGGCGGAGTCCGAGCTTAGAAACTTCGTTCACGGCAGCGGTAAACTGACCTTCGGCAGTGTACTGCATCCAGGCTTGGAACAGCACGTCCCTGTAGTTTTTCATCCAGAGCTTATCGACATCGGCAGCGGAGGGATTCTGGAACTTTTTCCAGTCCTTCCAGCTAGCTTCGTTGTTCTGGGCCTTGAGCGTGCAATAGACGCAGTACGACTTGACCCAGGAATTCTTGTCAATCCAGGCAAGGAGCCTCTTCGAAGTCTTCAGGACGTCATACTGGTTATCAAAAATCTTGCGGAGGATGGCGCGCTTCCATGTGGTAATGCGGTAATAGTCCACACGTTCAATGTTAGCGAACTGTTCACGAGCCTTTTCGATTTCATGTTCAAGGACTGTAGCGCCATCAACAGACTGCACATTGATGAACACCGGATTCAAGGCAAATGCACTGCGGGCACTGTAAGGGCTCGGCTCGGTTCCGGTATCGTTTACCGGCAAAAGCTGAATGATATTGAACCCGCAGAACTTGGCCCACTGGGCGAACGGAATCAAGTCCAGAAATTCGCCAATGCCGATGCTGTGTTTGCTGTGAAGACTGAAAAGGGGAACGGCTACGCCGGTTTGAAAGGAAGTTAAATCACCATATCGCATGCTTCAAATATAACTCTAATTTTGTAAAAGAATCTTTTAAATTGCTAGCAAATAAAAAAAGGCTCGGAAACCCGAGACCAATTTTCATCTATCCTGATCAGTTTTTTTATTAAGCGCGCTTAGCGTACTTCTTAAAGCTCTTGATCAAGAGGGCGGCGAGAATGCAATACATTTAGACTCCTTGTTTTTGACGGCGCCAATATTAACAAAGTTTTACTAACACGTCAAGGTATTTTAGTATATATTTCGGCAACTTTTTTGGACATTTCGTCCATAACAAAATGCCACCCGACACTTGTCGCCCCCTAAAACAGCAAAGCCACGGAAAACCGTGGCATCGCGTTCGTTAGTTGGAGAGAGAGTAAACTTTTTTCGATTAAGCGCGCTTTGCGTATTTCCTAAAGCTCTTAATCAAGAGGGCAGCGAGAATGCAGTACATTGTTTTGACTCCTTGTTTTTGACGGCGCCAATATTAACAAAATTTTACTAACGTTTCAAGGGGGAAAAATATAAATTTCGCGAAAATTTTTCGAAACCGACGCAAATGGTTCACATCTTCAACATTGTCATGCCGGACACCGTTCCGGCATCGCCATTGACACGAACAAATCCGCGATTTCACCAATATATTGCAATCTCCGGGGTGGAAATTTGGTAAATTATGGGCTATGAAACGATTTTTGCTTTTATGTCTCGGTTTAACAGCATTTGTAAACGCAAAGCCATCTCTTCAAGTCGATAGCGACCGCATCGAAGCGGGTCAGACATTCAATTTGCAGTTCGTTGTTCCGATTCAGGAACTCCCGCAGGACAGAGGTGCGCTCCGCCTCGAAACACGCAACAATTTCAAGTTTCTCGGGCTCGACAGTGCCGACCAGGTGATGCGCCCGGACATGGACGATATTTTCAACTCGTTTTTCGGCGGAGGCGGAAGGCCTTACAAGGCTCGCGTCTATTCTTTTAAAGTCAGAGCCCCGAAGAAGACTGGTACGCAGGACCTCGGAACGCTCACATGGATGATTGGCGGTGAAGCCAATGTCGTGAGCAGCAAAATCCCGGTCAGCGTTCAACGTTCCTATAGCGACGACGCACTCGCCGTAAGCCTTACCCCGAGCAAAAAGTCCATTTACGAAGGTGAACAGTTCAGCGTCACCCTCAGTCTCCACACTTTTGAGCACTTCCAGGGCGGCCTCCAGGCGACCGACATGAGCACCGGTAACGATTTCATCGTCCACCGCAACGACCTCTCGAATCTGGATTTCAAGCCGGTCGAAGGTGCCCGCCGCGAAATGAAGGCATCCGCAAAATTTGCATGGCTTAGCCCGACCAAGAGCGGCACGCTCCAAATTCCGCCATTCAAGTTCAAGTACACCAAGCTCGGCGAACCCAAAGTTGTCGAAGAAAAGAAGCAAATGGGCGGCATGTCGTTCTCTAGCAGAAGCGTCAAACAGGAATCCATCGAAACGGAAACCTCCACCGCCCCGCTTTCTATTACCGTTCTCCCGCTCCCGACCGAAGGCAAGCCCAACGACTTTTCGGGCATGGTCGGTAACTACAGCTTTAGCGCTAATTTTGACCGCACAAACCTCAAGGTTGGCGAAGCATTGACGCTCGCGATCAGCATCAAGGGCGACGGCACTCCGGGCACCATCACAGACCCGAAGCTCCCCGACTTTAGCGAATTCCGCTCGGTGCCCCCCGAAAACAGCATCGACAAGAAAGTCAAGGGCAACAAGGTTGTCACCACGAAAAACATCAAGGTGTTCCTCTACCCGAAGAAAAAGGGAACCTTTGAAATACCTGCCATTACATATTCCTGGTTCAACCCCGCTAAAAAGAAGTACGAAACAGCATCGGCAGGCCCGTGGACCATCGAAGTTGAAAAGAGCGACGCCCCCGCAGAACCCGTTTATCAAGCTCCGGTTTCCGCAGGCACAGGCACTTCGACGCCAGCCGTCCAAAAGCAAGAAATTGAATTCCTCGGCAGCGACATCCGCTTTATTCACCCGATTACGGACAAGTCCGAAACGGCAGCCCCGCATAGGAGCGTGCTCTTCTGGATTCTTTTCCTCGCAGCCATTCCATTCTACCTGATTGCAAACTTTGCCATCACGCGAAGCCGCAAGCGCAACAGCAACACGGCGCTCGTCCGCAAGGGTAAGGCAAACAAGTTGCTCAAGGAAAAGTTCGCAAACGCCCGTGCGGCCCTCAAGAGCGGCGACGGCAAGGCATTCTACGCCGCCCTCGAAAACGGTCTTATCGATTACCTCAGCAATTTGACGAACGTCGAATTCAAGGGCATGACCCGCCCGCAGATGAAGCAGGAACTTGCAAAGCGCGGCGTCAAGGAAGAAACGATTAGCGACATTGACAGTTGGCTTGAAAAATGCTCGTTTGTACGATTCGCCCCAGTCACAGCTTCAACCGAAGAACAGTCCCAAATGCTCGCAGATGTCGAAAAGCTTTGTGAGGCGCTGAAACTATAAAAACATTGAACATGTCATTCCCGAAACAAGCTGTCATTCCCGCGAAAGCGGGAATCTCCAGCAAAAGAAAAACCCGAACAAGTCGGGTATGGCATTAGAAGGAAGATTTTATGAAACTGAATAGAATTTTTTTGACAATCGCGACAGCTCTTTTAATCATGGCAACAGCAAGTGCTGCCTCCGAAAAATGCGCAGGCATTGACGCCGGCACCAAAGCATATAACGAAAACGACTTTGAACGAGCGATTGACGAATGGCGCACATGCGTTGACGAAGGCATCGTCAATGCAGACCTCTATTACAATCTGGGTAACGCCTACTACCGCAGCGGAAAACTCGGCTTTGCGATTTTCTACTACAAGTCCGCCCTACGTTTGCATCCAAGCGATGACGACATCCAGCACAACCTGAATTTCGCACAGACCAAGACCCGCGACAAGGAAGGCGACGAAGAAGAGAACCCGATTCTCGAAGGACTCATGAACTTGCACCATGCGATTTCGCTCAAGAGCCAGATGAACATTTCGCTCGTTCTCTTTTGGGCAATTGCACTCGTGATTCTCGCCCGCCGCTTCGTAAACGGCAGTCGCGGCAAGAACATCTGCACAGGCGTTGTATTCGGTATGAGCGTCATCCTCTGTACGATTGGAGCAAGCGCCCTCTACAAGATGTACACGCTTGAAACGGACATCACGGGCGTCGTAACAGCATCAAGCGCCGACGTGACAAGCGCCCCGAGCGACAAATCTCAAACGCTTAACACGCTTAGCGAAGGTACCAGCTTCGAAGTCATCGGCGAACAAGGCAACTTTGCCGAAATCCGCCTTGGCGAAAAAATCCGCGGATTCGTAAAGCTCAGCGAAGTCGGGATTGTGAAGTAATTACTTGAAGGGTTTGTCCCAGGGGCTAACCCATGCAGAATCCATTCGCGTAATAGGAATGGTGACTTCTGTAGGGAATTTTCCAGATTCCCTCGTTGGAACAACAGCTGTAACGACAGCTACAGGAAGCGCAATCATATCCAAAAACAACATAGTCACTGCAACGCTACCGTGACCTCTACCATCTGAAAAGAACGGCCAATAGCGCAACAAGCCTGCGCTAAAATGATACGAGGATTCGCCGCGATTTACCCACAAGTTGCCGTAAACAATTTCATCTTTGCGGGCTTCCAGATAAATCGCATCTTCACTTGTTGAAGATTTAAATCGGCAATAATCGCTTGTCGGACAAACCTGTTTTCCATCGCAATAAATGGAATAATCTCCTTTGCCATCGGATACGGAGACCCACATTTCGTAACTAGATGCGCATCCGACTAAAAGTAAAGCCGTTGCCAATATTAAAACAACATATCAAAACATATCGCGTCTAAAAAAAATTACACAATCTGGCCGCCGCCGAGGACCATGTCGCCATCGTAAAAGACGGCGCACTGTCCGGGCGTCACAGCAAAGAGCGGTTCGTCAAAGACAGCGACCGCCTTATTTGTATCGACAATGGTAATTTCGCAGCCCACCGCCCGCTGGCGGTAACGCACCATGCCTTCGGCGCGGAACGTCGTCCCGACCTCCCGCGCACCGCCGTGCCATTCGCAGTTCACCATTTCCACGCGGTCAAAACAGACCGACGACTTGTCGCCCGTCACCAGAATGTCACCCGTTTCGGGGTCCACATGCTTCACGAACGCAGGCACGCCAATCGCCACGCCCAGACCTTTGCGCTGACCGACCGTGTACTTATGGAACCCATTGTGCGTATTCCACACCTTGCCCTTTTCATCCACAAAGCGGCCCGGGCGCGTCATTTCGCCAAAGCGATCTTTCAAAAATTCAGTGTACTGCGAACCGTAAATGTCAAAGCAAATGTCCTGGCTGTCGCCCGTCTTGGCATTCACAAAGCCGTTCTGTTCGGCGATTTCGCGCACTTCGCTTTTCACGTACGTTCCAAGCGGCGTAAGCACGTGATTGCGACGTTCATCGGGAACCCAGAACAAAAAATAGCTCTGGTCCTTGCCCGGATCGCGACCGCGCAAAAGCCTGCGCACACCATCCACTTCTTCGATGCGCACATAATGCCCTGTCGCCAAGAATTCCGCGCCGAGCGATTTGGCGTAATCCATCATCCAGCCGAACTTGATAAAACGATTGCAATAGCAGCAAGGATTCGGCGTACGCGCCTGCGAAAAATCCGCATGGCAGCGTTTCAAAACTTCACCCGTAAAAGCATCGGAGCAGTTCGCCACATGATGCTCGATGCCAAGCTTTTCGGCAATCATCTTCGCACGGACTACACCCGGATCATTTTCAACATCGAAGGCGCCGTCGACATCGGGCAAAACGCGGAGCGTCACGCCCACGACTTCGTAACCCTGCTGTTGCAAAAGAAGAGCGGCCACAGACGAATCCACGCCACCACTCATGCCGACTGCGACTCTAGTTTTAGACATGGCGCAAGCGCTCCTAGTCAAATCTCAGCATCAGTGCAAGTTCGAACTGGAGAATCTGGCGCATGTGGGCCGTTTCGTCATCCAGCTTTTCATAAATCTGCCTGTATTCGATATACGAACTCAGCGAAGCCATCTTGTTGAACGTGTAAGAAGCGCTCGGACGGATAAACCATTCATGCGTTCTCGACGGAA
This sequence comes from Fibrobacter sp. UBA4297, assembly GCF_002394865.1. Classification (NCBI taxonomy): domain Bacteria; kingdom Pseudomonadati; phylum Fibrobacterota; class Fibrobacteria; order Fibrobacterales; family Fibrobacteraceae; genus Fibrobacter; species Fibrobacter sp. UBA4297. The sequence goes on from NZ_DGUZ01000008.1 coordinate 74,660, forward strand.
CCGTACGATAGTTCAGTTCCAGCTTAGGCTTGTACGCGACAAAAGGCTTCACACCGGAATCATACTGATAACGCACAAATACGCCATCCGTACCCGATTCCTCGTTCATCATGTCATAGCCATCCACCGGTTTGTATTCCTTACGGATAGTCTTCCTGTAATCATAACCGGCGGTAAGCTTCAAGTCAATATTGTTCTTGAGCTTAAAGAACCACTTCCAAAGCTGGAATCCCTTATCGAGCTTGAGCGGGTACGAAATCGAGAAGTCATCGCCAACGTTAATGGCAAAGTCATTGTAAAGCCAAGTCGGAATCCACGGCGTTTCAAGGAAGTACTTTGTGGTATCCGTACAAATTTCCTCGGACTCGTCTGGCCAGCACGGATTAGAGATAACCTCTTCCTTCGGGCGACGGTTTGTCGATTCAATCTTCATACGCACGCTATTTTCGATGCGCATGTTGTTCTGCAAGAGGAACGTCACACGGATAAGCGGATTAAAGTTCCAAACGCGGACCCAGGAATCTTCGGCGCTCTGGAACGGACGGCTCGTCATTGTGCGGTTATAGTCAAAGCGGCTGTTCAAGCTCACACTGCGGAATCTGTTCAGGAACGAAACCTTCTGCGCAATGTTCGGAATAGAAAGCCCTATGCCAAACTTCGGGAACGTCGTCGTCGTGTCAATATACAGCGGATATTCGCGCGACTGCGAGAAGTCCTCTTTCCACTGGAAATCCGTCGACAAGGAAATATCCCAGATCGGCAAGGTAAAACCTGTAGAAATCTGCAACGAACGTGACACGGAATTGCGGAAGCTGCCCTGATAGACTAGCGTGTCTACATTCTTATTCCTGTACTGGGCAAATCCAGTAAAGTCGTCGCGGCTAGTCATGCCCATGTTACCCGTCATGATATTCCAAAGGCCACGGCCGCCATGACCATCCCCAAGGCCAAGGCCATAGAGGTAATACTGGAACGGCGTCACACCCTGTTCTTCGTACAGTTGGGCAAGTGTAAAGTTTTCACCAATTGTGTTCGTGCTTGCATTCCAGTTGAACTTGACTTCACGCCACTTGAGTTTGTTGAAAAATCCCGAGACGGCATTATCCTTACCGAACAAGTTTGCAAGTTCAATAACCCTCAAAGAAGGCGTAAACTCGAAGCGGTTCGTCTGTGAAATCGTCCAGTAGTTTTTCTCGACACTGGAGGGGTCAAGGAAACTAAAATCATCCGGAATGCTCTTCTGCTGGTTGAAATCCGAGGAGAACTGCATGTTGAACGGTATAAACGGAATCAGCTTGGGATTGAAGTTTATCCTAAACTGCTGGTTTCTAGAACGTTCGTTACGAAGAATGCCATAAGCACGGCCATACTGGCGATGTCCAACGCTATCCACTTTGTAGAATGCAGTCGTGTCATAGCGAATTTCATAGGAATCCGGATTCTGCATGTCAATCGGGAGCTGCTTACCGCTAGCATCGGTCCTTGCCACCGTATCCACCGGAATAACCACCAAGCTGTCGCGAGAAACGTAGACCTTCCTGTCGGAATGATCATGGTCAAAGATATAGCCACTTGCAAAGAGGCCGCCCTTGTCAAACGTAAAGAAGTTTTCCTTAGTGAACCCTTCACGGTCGCCACCGCCAAACATATCGCGCTTGATATTAATGGAATAGCTCGTCGTAAGGAACGAAAGGATGTTCCAACGCAAATTCAATTTGTGGTTAAGTTCCGCAGTATAGGTCACGACCTTATCGACCTGCGGTTCCACAAAGTCCGGATCACGCGTTTGGTTCACATAGCGTACATAGTTAAAGTCGAACAGGGTCACGTCGAAAGTCTGCGGCCATGGTTCAAATTCAGTCTTTGCGAGGTCCTTGAGCCAGGAATACTTGGCAAGGCCTTCGAACGGTTTGAACTTGAACATGCTAAACGTACCCAACTTGTATTCGAACAATGTGTGGTAAGAATACGTAGAATCCGCCGACGTCGTTGAGCGCCCTTCGGACTGGTGGTAAGAATAGCTGAGCGCAGGACGTTCGAGGAATGCCTGCGAGAAGAATTCACCAAGCTTGGATTCTCGAGCCTTGTAATCCTTGTGGTAGCTCACGCTGAAGCCCAAGTCCTGCACATAGGATTCATAGCCCTTCGATTCGGCATTGTCCCTCAGCTTGTTTTCTTCGTCGTCCGATTCAACAGCAAGGTCGCCTTGGAACATATCCCCCGTCAAATCCACAAAGCTGCTCTTCTTGAGCATCATGTCATCCGTGGGCTTCATGTACGGGCGTTTTGTCGAACTGTGGTAGCTAAACGACATCGGAATGTGGTAACCGAGCGAATCGTTCAAGAACTTGTTGAGAGCTATGGAAATGTCAGCAGAAACATCGAGCTGGGATGCAGCCGTTGCAAGGTCCGGCTTCGGAGAGCGGCCCGAATTGGAAAGTGTTGCGAAGTCACCATCCTGATAGCGCACCGCTCCAGAAAGCGAAATAAAGTCTGCAAAGTTCACTTGCCCATTTACACGTGCTGCATAGCCCCATTCCGTATCCATATCGGAAAGGCGCAAGTCATTCACCCAGAACGTACCTTTGAGGTCATTGCGCGATGCCGTAGAATCCGCAATAATTACAAAGCGAATCCAGTCCACCTTCGTAATCGACGGATTACCCACGAGGCGCAACACTTCTTCACGGTCGCCGCCGATCTTTTTCACGACAGGTTCCAAATACGGCGGGTGGCGTCCACGCTTGAGGTCCGAGAAATCGGACAGGTCCATCGCAAAGGCATTGTCGATCCAGTTCTGCTCATGGCAATCCTGCACGCGATCAGGAGTGCAAACCGACATATCCAAATCCTTCGGGCGGAAACTCCATTCGTAATAATCCCTGGAGCCATCAATCGTCCCTTCACCGAACTGCAAGGCAAAGCGAACAGGCGGTTTGTCGGCCTTCGTTTCACCACCATTTTCGTAATGGATTTCCATCTTCAACGACTTGTAAGCCGAGAAATTCTTGGTATCCGATTCGAAAAGTCTCGTAACGCCCACTTCCTGGCCAGGGCTCATGTCGTGGTATTCCAAGACAAGCGCAGTTTCCTTGAGCGGGGCATTCGAATCCGCATCACGTTCCGTCACCGTATTCGGGGACTTGAAATACTTCTTGGCATTTTCACGATTGTTGATTGTAGAGACCTTGATATACGTCGTATCCGAAGAAACCGATTCCGTGACAGTGTTCTCGACACCGTTCACTTCGACAATTTGCGAATTTTCATTCGTCGAGGTCCGGTAAAGCTTAGCGACAGTGTTTTCTTCCCATGCATTTCCCAGGACGCCAAGGCTTACCACCTGCACCTTAGCCTCGGAAACGCCCGGGCCAAGACGGCCAAGCCACATACGGGTAAACTGAGCTTCCGCCAAAATTTCCTTATAGCCGCTGCCCATCGGAGAGACTATCGTATCGTACAGGTTCAGCGGGATGCGCCATCTGCGCCAGCCATTTTTCAGTTCTTCAAATTCAATCTTATCCGTGCTAGAAAGGTCGATTCGGTAACGGACAAAACTAATGTCCGTATCAAAGGAACCGTTCCTGTTGATGTCTTCGGTATCGTAAGCGCGTTCACCCAAGTTGTTTTCAGTTCCGTTAATGCTCCTCGGCGGATCGCTTTCTTCATCCAGGTCCTTGAAATCATCGCCGGCAACATCCCTCGTCGAAGGGTCGATGTTCCCTCTAGAAGCACTTAAGGTATCTGCCTTACAGACAGAATAACGGCAATCCCAGACGACCCGACTTTCATCATTTCCAGTAAGTTCATCAAGACCTCTATCGTGCCTTGCAGTCGTCATACCAAGCTGGTTTTCGCCATTGTAGATGCCGTTAGGCGCATAGCCGTTGATCGAGACGTCTTCGCTGATAAGACCCAGGTCAATGAAAATGGAGCCGGAATTACCGCGAGCCACCACTTCGAGATACTTCATCTCGCTCAGGTCCTGATAATACGAGCTGTTCGCGCGCATGATACCGCCCCAGGAATTGCCCATAAGGTTATCGTTCGGGCGTAGCGTCATCTTGAGCACGGTCAAGTGCTGGTTGTCAACATCGGAGTTGCCTACGTTATCATAAATGTACTTGTAAAGTTCTGTATTGTTGCTATGCCAAATAAATTCACCCTGATGGCGATAGTCCAGGTCTTCAATGTATGTCGACCGGAACGGAAGGGAGTCTATACCGCCCGGAGGCGATGCCGGATACCAGGACTGTCTGGAAAGCGGATACACAAGACCAGTCGAGGTCGATTCAAAATCTTCGACAAGAGCAGTCTGCGTATTGCTCGTGTTCGCATTGTGCCGACTGCTAGCAAATTCAGCTTCAACGCGCCAATTCGAAGACGCGGTTGTCTGGATACCCGGAATCGCATTGACCAAGTCCGTGAGCGCCTGTACAGAATCCTGCAAGCGAATGTTAAAGCCCCACAAGAAGCTGGAATACGGTTCGTTTCCAAGAGTCGGGACTTCAGCCGTCGTGCTCTGGCTCTTGTAAAGGGCTGTAACACCAAAGACAGACCCGGCTCCAAAGCCATACAAGTCCAAAGGCAATTCGGCACGCGCACCTAAAAGCAACTTGTTATCAATTTCGAACATGGGTTCGCATTCAAACTTGACCTTGATTTCTTTGTTCGGGTCAAGAGCGCGTTCACTTAAAAGTTCAATCTGTCCAAGTTCATAGTTGACTTCGTAGTCCGTTCCGCGGATAAGCGTTGTAGAACCGGCGGTCACTTTTTCAGACCCCGGAGAAATATCCATGCAGCTACCGCTATTCACGGAATAGCTTGAATTCGGGTCACGCACGCTAAGCGTAGAATTGCGGCGCTTGCCCACAGATTCAAAATAGAACAGGCTTGTATATCGGTTCAGGTTGTAGACCGGCAAGTTATAAAGCTGGGCCATGGCCGCCGTCGTATCCAAATTGCGAAGCGGTTCCAAGCAGTTCTGGCTGGCCAGTTCAATTGCATCAGCACGCCCGCTATAAGTTGAATCATCAAAGCGCTTACAAGGCAACCACATTTCACCGGTAAAACTGCCTAACGAATCTTTTTTGAAGATAGTTGCGTCATTGACCAAAGGCGTTCCGTTCGTGGCATCCGCAAGTCCAAGAGTCTTCAAGTAGTTGCCAGAAATGCCAGCCTTGTTCTTCATGCGAAGTACAAAGTTATTGGCGCTTGCATCGGAAATGCCAATCGAATAAACGTTACGCAACATCAGCTTATCAATATCAGTAAGTTCACTGAGCGTTGCATCCCATTGGATGAGCACGCCTTCACCACCATTGCGCAAATCAGTGCCAGAGCGCTTTTCAGTACTATAATTCGCGACAATAAGCGTATTGCGGTTGACCCCGTTAATCTTCAAGATGCCGGTCTTGGAATCGTACTTATAATCAGAACGTGGAATTTCGACCATACGGTCCACCGTTTTCGTAATCTGCGTTCCCTGGCGCGTCGTATAGACAACCTTCACGTTCTTGATAACATCATCAGACGTATTCAAGGCGCTTCTCTTATAAAGTTTTAGCTCCGACACCTTGTAGTTCGAAGTCGTACGACCCTTGATAGCCTCTTTGATATAGGCGTCCCTCGCTTCGTGGTTCAAGAAGTAATAGCGGTAAGCAAGAAACTGCTTGTCTGTCACCTGGAATTCCGTTGTCGATTCGCTTGCCTTAAGGGAATATTCCTCTTGTTGGCCGCCATCCTGAGAGGCAATCGTCGTAAGTCTCCAGTCGCCAAGCTTCCATTCAGCCTTGATACCGAAAAGTCCCTGGTGATTTTCTGAATAACCCGTAAATTCAGTACCGGCCAAAGACAAATTTGTCGTACCCGCTTCGACGCGTTGCAAGATGTAGTCTTCGAATTCGCCCTTGAACGATTCCTCGTAAACGACGCGGACTTCGTTCTGCGAACCGAGACCTTCATCCACATTCTTAATTTCGACAGTAATGTACGGACCAATCTTACCTTCGACCATGAAGCTCGGGTTGTAGTCCAAGGACGGAGACGGCCAGAGGCTCGTCTTGGTGCTACCCTCGGCATCGTCCTTTTCGCCATAGCCCTTGAAGCGCACGTCCATCGAACCTTTGAGCATGAGCTTCGGCTTGTTAAAACCAAAGTCCTTCATCCACGCAGGCATGTTCACCGGGATAGTAATATCAAAGACGGAACCCGTTTCTGGCGCTTCGTAGCCGCCATCGCTCTGACCGACTAGGCCATTGAGCCACAAACGCTTACGGCCCACATCGTACATGTCCGAGACGTAATCCGCAAGCTCCGGATAATGCGATGTCCAGAGCACGGTTGTATCGGAGCGAGAAACCGAATTCACACGCTTCTCAGTCACATCGATTTCGCGAGTAGCGACGTCGATATCGTGAGAGAAAACCTGGCCCTTAGACGTATTCATGAGCCCAGGGCGCATGCCAATGCCGCCCAGCGGGAGAAGACCATCAAGCGGGGATGTCGACTTCGGAACCGGGATGTACTTGATAGCAGGCTGCCATTCATCCGCCGAGACTTCGGTAACAGAATCTTCTGGCATTTCAGCACTTGCAACTGTATGTTGCTCAACCTCAGACTTTGGAGCAAGCACCACAGACGACGAAGACATTACTGCTGCAGAAGACGATATCGGCTTTGCGACAGAAGAAGATGGCGGAACTTCGACACTTGACGAAGACGATTTAGGCGCCACTGCACTAGATGCAGGTTCAGCCGCAGACGAAACCGCCACAGACGGTTGAGACATCTTGGCCGGCGCCGCACTTGAAGCAGGTGCTACGGCACTCGATGCAGGAGCTGCACTCGAAGACGACGCTACAGAAGCCGTCGATTTCGGAGCAGGCACATCCTGGAAAAGTTCATCGTCAAAAAGAGATTCATACGAGCTAAGCGTTCCATCCTGAGACCAGACGGAACCCACAGCCACAATGCTGCTTGCAGCAAAACCCCAAAGGGCGGATTTTAAAAACTTTCTAAAACGCAACGGTGTACAAAATACAAAAACGGGACGTTCAAAATTACCACCGATAACATAGAAAAAAAGAAACGCCCCCATTTAACGGGAGCGTTCCAAAACCGGATTCTAGACCCTAATTAAAGGATAAACTAGAGGAATACTTCAATACCGCCACGGCACTTTTCCCAAGCCGGATTCTTCTTGCACAAGAGTTCAATCATCTTGTCGTAAGTAGCCGTATTGGAGAAGCCCTTCCACAAGCGACGTTCCACAGATTCACCGGAATCCTTGTCGATTGTCGTAATGGTGTCGTAGTAGGCGGTGTTGTCCTTGAATTCAGAAATCAAGATATTCTTCAAGTCGTCCGTGTAAATGCGGGATGCATACTTGAGGATGGAATCGTTGAAGTTGAGTTCGTTTTCGACGAGCCATTCAAAGTCCTGGATCGGATTGCCGTAGATGAGCCAGTGACGGAGCGCAAGAGCAACCACGAGGTCCTTCACTGCACTGCGGAAGATGAACTTGTCTTCGAGGCGGCCGTTCCACGTGATGCGGGTCAGCGGGTTATCGTCGTTCGCTTCGATGGACACGCCCTTACCCGGAGTGACCTTGCGGATCTTGATCGGGAGGCGGCTAAGAAGCTGCCAAGCCTTCGTGAAGGCGATAGTCTTACGGACGAAGTCCTTTTCCTTTTCAGGAGCAACGCGCACAAACGCACCGAAGCAACGCTGATAGAGCGTTTCCTTGTCAAAGATGCAGTCGCTGGAGCGGCATTCGCTGAGCTTGCCATCCATCATAAAGAGGGTCTTTGCAAGTTCCGGACGCATGCGGACTTCGAGTTTGCGGGTACGTGCCTTAAGGCGGACACCGTCCTTGTATACGTAGGTAAAGCCTTCTTCCTGGTAACGCTGCCAAATGAAGAACTGCAGGTCATCGGCTGCACGCAGATGGTAGCTGAACACCGGGTTCTGGCGGTTGTTAGCCATGGTCACCTGGTTCAAGAAGTTGTCGGCGCCCTGATACGGCACAACGACCTTCACGAGCACCTGCGGGTTCACCGGGTGCTTGCTCTTCTTGGCATACTGTTCGTACGTGAAGAGGGACTGGGCACCGTTGATGATCTTCGGACGTTCAATGAAAAGCACCTTCTTGCCATCGCGTTCCTTGAGGCGCAGGTCATCACCCGTAAGGGTCATGCCGTTGTGGAGGAACGGAAAGTCATCGACGTTCACGTTCTTGTCGTCATTCCTTTCCATCGTCTGGAAGGCGTCGATAAGAGCTGCGTTCGTATGAGTGAGGTTACCGAGGTAAGTACGGATGTTAGAGCTAACGATAGCCATGTTGTGCTTGGTCTTGAGGCGCTTACCAAGGGCAACGTGGTAATCAAAAATAGTACGGATCGGGCAGAAACCGAGGAAAAGTTCGCCATGATCGGACGTGAGGTGGAGCGGTTCGGAGTCCATCTCGATTTCAAGCTTGTCGTCTGCGCTGCGGAAGTCGCGGGTAAGGTCGTCATGTTCTGCAATGATTTCGAGTTTCGCCTTGACATCAGCCTTCCAGAGCGAGAGCTTTCTGCGCATGTCCTTCAGGGTACGTTCAAGTTCGGAGTCCGTGATGTCGCGGCTTGCGCGAGTACGGAGCACGGTGATTTCGAGCGTTTCCATGTACGGACGGCTGGCCGGGGCGTTTTCGTCCTCTTCGGTCTCTTCGTCTGTAATCTTATTGACGGCCCACGGGTCAGCTTCTTCGCGGAGCGAGAGGAAGAACGGATTGGTCGGATCGCTAGTACGGAACACGGCTATCTGGAGTTGCTTCAGGTCGGCATTCAGATGTGCCACAACCTTTTCGAGCGGTGTATCTTCGTCCAGGAAGATGAAGAATTCCATAAAGCCCTGAGAATACTGGAAGCCGTGGAAGCATCCATTTTCATCTAGGTTCAGATGCCGGAGTGCCTTGATTCTATCGTTCGGGTCGTTAGGGTTCAAGCTCAAGAGGCTAGCGACAAATGCTAAGCGGCGTTCCTGCGATTTTGTTAGTTCCATTTTTTCCTCAATAATTACACTGAAAACCAATATACAATATTATTATATATTGGATTATTCGTAATTTGCACACTAAAAATAGTTTCAAATCATAACATTTGCGTGCAAAAAAGATAAAACATTTAATTTTTTTTTATAATCTAGCAATTTTTAGGTGCACAGATGTGTAAAATTCTCATTTTTTACATTTTTTTTTGCCAACTCAACGTTTTTTCTAGCAAAAAAGCTATGATTTAAACATTAGGAGCTTTTTATGAATTTACTAGATATCATTGCCAAGGCAAAACAGGAAAAGGCAAAAACGCTCGACCTTTCCCAGAAGGGTCTGCGTCTCTTGCCACCGGAACTTTTTGAAATCGAATCCCTCGAGGAACTCAACCTCGACCGCAACTTGCTCGTTGAAATTCCGGACGATATCGGGCTTTTGAAGAACCTGAAGAGCCTCTCCGTGAGCGAAAACGACCTCATGGAACTGCCGGAATCCATCGGCGAACTCACAAAACTTGAAAACCTCTACCTCGGGTACAACAGCCTTTCGGACCTCCCGGAATCTGTAGGCAAGCTCGTGAACCTCCAGACGGTGAACATCGCCAAAAACCAGCTCCTGGACCTGCCGCTCGAAATCGGCAACTGGCAGAAGGTGGTCAAGCTTTCGCTCCACGACAACATGCTCTCCGAAATTCCGGCAACCATCGGCAAGATGAAGAGCCTCGTGAAGCTGTACCTCGACAACAACGAACTTTCTACAATCCCAGCAACGCTCTCGCACCTCGAGAACCTCGAAATTTTCATGGTCTCGGGCAACCGCCTGGGCGCCATTCCGTCGGAGTTCAGCAACCTCAAGAGCCTCCGCGAACTCGTGCTCGACGCAAACCAGCTCGCGACCCTCCCGGAAAGCCTCGCCGAATGCGAAAGCCTCCAGACAATCTCCGTCATCGAAAACCCGCTCGAAGGTGGTATCCCGCGCGTGCTTCTTGACAAGAAGGGACTGAGCATCGACCAGTAGCAGCTACGTTGCAGTTACTAGTTACTAGTCACTAGTCCTTAGTTACTAGAAGATTGTCATTCCCGGCATAGACCGGGAATCTCCTTTTTAGGAGCTATCACAATTCCAACATTCAAAGGATAAAGTCATGTTTCTCCGAATAATTCTAGCTGCGACGCTTTTGTGCCTGCTCGGATGCTCAGACTTTATCCATCCGGTCAAAAGCACACCGGAACCGACAGAGTATTCCTTTAACTACTGGCTCCTACAAAAAATATACCTGTACGAAGACGAGCTTCCGAACTTGTCCGAAGAAGGGGATTCCGCAAAGGACCTCTACGCGACACTCAAGGACCCGTTTACAACTTACACGCCCCCCGCCAAAAGCGAAGAACGAGCAACGCAAATCAGCACTAGCAAAATCATCGGCGGTGATATCGGCCTTCGCTACTACAACATTACAGACGCGGCATATCCCATATACATCGCACGCGTGTATCCCCAAAGCCCCGCCGGGAGCGCAGGCATTCCAAGGTTCGGGAACATCCTTAGGGCTAATGGCATCGAACTGAACGGAGAACGCGCATTCGCAACTTACGACTCTATCCGCAACTACAGCAAGAACATTGACCTCGTTGTTGCCTACAAGAAAGACACCACCTTATACAAGCTGGAAAAAGAAATCGTCTATGCACCGACCGTATTTGTCGATACGCTATTTGACGATTCAACAAATGGATACCCAGGCATTGTGTTTGTTTCCATCGAAGGCTTCAAGGATTCCACAGCGGATAGGAAAAACGGAACATACGGAGAGCTTAAAAGCTACCTGGACTCCACGATTTCGGACAAGCGCGTCCGAGTACTCGACTTGCGCAACAACCCCGGTGGACTTGTTAGGCAATGCTTAAAGATGGCAGACCTTTTTGTCAGCAAGGGAACTCTTTCGACGAGGCATTCCCGTTCGCTAGACGCCGACGGAGAGACATACCACATAAGAACGTCTGAAATCGCAAAGTCCGGTGATGTCGGCGAATCCGGCAAGTTCATCATCCTGGCCAATAGAGGTTCGGCGAGCGCTTCTGAAATTTTCATTGCGGCCGTCACCGAAACAACAGACATTCCGTTTGTCGGGAACACAACTTACGGAAAGGGCGTTGGGCAGACAACATTTTTCACATACAACGGAGCACTTGCCACAATTACAAATTTTGAATTTTTGACACCCAAGGGCAACTCCTACCACAAAGAGGGAATCCACCCCAAGTATGAATGCAGTGCCACCGTCTACGAAAATTGCGCTGCCCAAATTGCAAACAAGATTTACGGAGTCCAGATACCCAATCAAAACGAATCCTTAGCAAAGAAGTCCGCAGAAATTTCAGAACAAAATACGAGCTCAGAATCAAAGGGAGAAGCTTTTATATGGGCAGATTCAGACTTTTACTTAAAACACTTCCAAAAATCTCTTCGTTAGTTTTTTCAGCCACTTCGATTTTAACGACAAGCGCTGCGTTAAGTCTTGTCGCATGTTCTTCGGATGATAGCACCTCACCAAGACTTTCCTACACCCCAACAGCATTCACCAAGGAATTTTTGCTCAACTACGAACTTTTAAAATACCTCTATATTGACCAGGAAACTTATCTAGAAAAACCGGAAGTATACATCAACAGAGTCGATGTTCAAAAACTTGTTGATGAGGGCTACCCTTGGGATTATCACGATATTTATTACTTGTACGGCAAAATGAACGACCCGTTCACCTATTACATAGACCCGTCTCGTTCAAGCGAAATGTTACGTTCATGGAGAATGTCCGATACAAAAATGGATGCTGGTCTGGTACTAGATTCGACATTCCTTCCACAGAAATATGTTGTCGGGAGTGTCGCAAAAAACTCACCTATTGATAAGGCGGGAATTAAGCCAGGTGATGAAATAACCGAAATTGAAGGCATTGCTCTGACAAACAAAGTTCTATATGACCGCCTGTCATCAGTGTATGAAGGCGATACCATCACTTACACCATCAAGCGCGACACGGCTACCTTTACAATTCCAGTTGAAATAGTTCCTTATCTCTCACCAACCGTCGAGCTTACATTCAAGGATTCCATCCCCGTCATCAAGATAAATGAATTCACCGCAATTACATCTAACGATTCAGGAACGTATGGAGAATTCCTAGCCTACCTCCATGAAACCGAAAAGTACAAAACGACAATTATTGACCTGCGCAACAACGGCGGCGGGGAAATTGGACAATGCCTTCCCATGGCACAGGAACTCCTTTCTAAAGGGGATACGGCCATGGGCTTCATTTATGCCTACAAGGATTCCGTCCACCAAAGACAAGCTTTTGACACGGTTTTCTTCATCAACGAAGCAAACGGAATTGCAAAGGACCGGTATTTCACAATCCTTGCAAATGGGAGAACGGCAAGTTGTTCAGAACTCATGATTGCAGCTATCACCGCCTACAAGAAGGTCCCCGTCGTCGGCACGACTACATACGGAAAGGGAATTGGGCAAAAGCGTGATTTTACGCCATCGCTTTCAATCTATTCCATTACAAACATGAAGGTCATAGACAAGAACGGAGTTTCATACCACAGATACGGAATTGCCCCGGACTTTACAATACAGGACGATGACTTTGCCCTCAACAAGGCTCTAGCTCTTGCAAAAGAACAAAGCTATGTACGTGTCGCCGGTTATGGAACCGAGAACACGGGCCACTTCGCCAAAAGCGCAGTCGAGCCGGATACAATGCCGGGATTCTCCTACTACCCCGGCGATAAAAACAGCAAGATAAAATTTAGGTACTGAGCGCCCAAAGCTACTTCAGCACGCGCATACGGACCATGACGTCCGTGTCGTTCGCCTTGACGGCAGGCGATGCAAGCGTGAGTTCGATTTCCTTACGGATATCAGCCACCTGCTTTTTGAGGCGAGCAAGGCGGTTGCCTTCGAGCTTCGGCGTTGCAATCATCGTCTTCTTGGCCGGGTTCATCCAGTTGCCGCGATTGTCCTTGAAGCCCAAGTGCAAGTGCGGCCCCGTGCTGCGGCCTGTAGAACCCACCTTACCGATGACCTGACGCGGAGAAACCTTCGTACCGACATTCACGCCACGCACTGAAAGATGCATGTACCAGCTTTCAGTATTGTCCCTGTGGCGGATGGCAATCTTATTACCGCTCAAATCATCGTAACCAGAAACAGTCACAACACCTGCGGCGACAGCGTAAACCGGAGAACCCTTGGGGCTACCATAGTCAATGCCATGGTGCACCGTGCGGCGTCCCGTAATCGGATGGATGCGGGTACCATACGGACTCGTGACATGTAAACGGTCAAGCGGGTAGCGGAGTCCCTCAAAAATGAGCGCTTCGCCTTTTTCGGTATAGTGAGCGTTGAAGGTACTCTTCGGATCCGGGTCCTCGTAGCGGAACGCTTCATGGTGTCCGACCGTATGGCCGTCGAATTCAGCGTAAAGCACCTTGCCGCTAATCCAGATGGAATCCTGATAGAACTTTTCTTCGAGCAAAATGCGGAACCTGTCGCCCGGACGCGCGAGTTGGAACGAGACCTTACACTGCAACACGGCGCTTACGACGCCCACCATGCGCCCAGGAATACCAACCTTATGCAAAATGCCGCTTAACGTGCTTCCGTTTTCAAGAGCGCCTTCGAAGACTGACTGGCGGACAGTCACCGGCTTATCGATACGGCTATAGTCAAATCCGGAATCAACCTTGCTCAGCATGTGAACGGTCGCTGGGTTCGGCGCAAAGCGGAAACGCTGAACATCGCCGGCAGAATCAAGAGCGACATAGAACACCTGCCCCACGCGGAGCGCCGAAAGTTCAACGGAATCCTGCAAGGCAAGCACAATCTTGCCGCGTTCCTTTTCATTGATGTTCATGCGATAAAGCACCTGGAAAAGTCCATCGCCGGCACGGACTGTATCGTTTTTCACAATCCACTTCGAACCTTCGCCCTGAGCCTTGACGATCAGGGCCTTAAGCGAATCCGCAGCCGCTTCGAGCTTTGCGTTCTCTTGCTTCAAGGCATCAATTTTTTCTTGTTCGTTACATCCGGTAAGCGCAATCGCAACAACACACAGTAAAAAGAAAATTCTGGACATAAACACCCGCTCTTAAAATTTCAAAAGCAAAGATAAAATTTTTACGCCAATAGCGAAACGGCGATCCACACCAAACGTATCCAATGAAAAGTAATGGTTCCTATCGCCTTCGGCTCTAGGATGACAGAGCAATAAAAATACCCCGCGCAGGTGTTGCGCGAGGCATCTAAATTCAAGCAATTTGCTTAAAGATTACTGCTGAGCAGCGGCCTTCTTGGCAGCCTTAGCAGGCTTAGCCGGCTTTGCAGCAGGCTTAGCTTCTTCAGCCGGCTTTTCCGGAGCGATCACTTCGAGAAGTTCCATTTCGAACTTGAGGACGGAGTTACCCGGAATAGCGCGGTTGCCACGCGGACCGTAAGCGAGGTCGCTCGGGATCCAAGCGGTGACCTTTTCGCCAACCTTCATGAGCTTGAGCATTTCGGTCCAGCCCGGAATCACGGCTGTCACCGGGAATTCGAGCGGCTGGCCACGATCGACAGAGCTATCGAACTTGGTGCCATCGAGGAGCGTACCGGTGTAGTGGACCTTGACCTTGTCTTCGTCCGTCGGAGTTGCACCCTGACCTTCGGTAATAATCTTGTACTGGAGACCGCTCTGTGTGGTCACAACACCTTCAGCAGTCTTGTTCTGAGCGAGGAAAGCTTCGCCTTCGGCCTTGTTCTTTTCGGCAGCAAGGCTGTCCTTCTTCATCTTTTCGGCCTGGCGGTCTGCAGAAAGCTTGTTAAGCGTTTCCATGATGACAGAGTCGTTCATCAAGAACTTTGCAGAATCGCTATTGTAGCGTTCCTTGAAAGCCTGGATAAAGAGGTCGAGGTCGAGATCGATGGAATCGCGAGTCACGAGCTGGAAGCGAGCCTGGTTACCGAAATGAGCACCGAGAGCGTAGCTGTACTTGTCCTTTTCGGTCACAAGCGAGGTCTTTTCGGTAGAAGCAGATTTGCACGGTTCACAACCCGTCATAAGCATGGCAAGAGCGCCTGCTGCAATAAGCATTTTAGTCTTCATTTTTATCCTCTATGAAAAATAGACGTTCTTAAAATAGTAAAACAAACCACATAAAGCTTACAATAATTTTCTTTTTACCTTTACATTTAGTATATTTTCCGCTGACAATTTAAATATCAGGAAATATTATGTGCGGAATTATCGGATATAATGGAAAAGGGGAAGCTTTGCCAGTCCTCATCGAAGGACTTAAGAAAATGGAATACCGAGGCTATGATAGCTCAGGTGTTGCCGTCATTGAAAACGGTCAAATAAAAGTTGTCCGTGCATCTGGAAAAATCAAGGCTCTCGAAGACAAATTAAAGAACGCACCGCTCAAAGGTTCTATAGGCATTGCGCACACCCGTTGGGCAACTCACGGCGCCCCGACCGAGACAAACGCCCACCCGCACACAAGCTATGATGGAAAGATTTCGATAGTCCACAACGGCATCATCGAAAACTACGCAAGCCTCAAGGCAAAGCTCATCTCCGAAGGTATCGAATTCAAGTCCGAAACCGATACCGAAGTCGTAGCCCACCTCATCGCCCGCTATTACAATGGCGACCTCAAGTCCGCCGTGCTCAAGACTCTCAAGCAAATCGAAGGTACTTTTGGACTTGGTGTTGTCTGCAGCGATGAGCCGAATGTTTTGATTGGTGCCCGCCGCGGAAGCCCGCTCATTTTGGGCATTGGAAACGATGGTGACTTTTACCTCGCCAGTGACGTTTCCGCCATCATCAACCACACGCAGAAAGTTGTTTACCTCGATGACAACGACGTTGTCCAAATCAAGGACGGCGGTTACTCCATCGTGAACATGAGTAGCCACGAAGTGCAGCGCGAAGTCCAGGACGTGGAATTTGATGCCGATGCCGTTGCCAAGGGCGGATTCCCGCACTTCATGCTCAAGGAAATTTTCGAACAGCCCGAAGTGCTCCGCAATACAATGCGCGGTCGTTTGCTCACCGCCGAAGGCAACGCAAAGCTCGCCGGCCTCGACACGAACATCAAGGAACTCCGAAACATCAACCGCATCATCATCACCGCCTGCGGCACGAGCTACTATGCAGGCATGGTCGGCGAATACATGATCGAAGACTTGGCCGGCGTCCCGGTCGAAGTCGAATACGCTTCAGAATTCCGCTACAGAAACCCGATTATCAAGCCGGGTACTCTCGTCATTGCCATCAGCCAGTCCGGTGAAACTGCAGACACGCTCGCCGCTCTCCGCGAAGCCCAGCAAAAAGGCGCGACCGCGCTCGCCATCTGTAACGGTGTCGGTTCGACAATTGCACGTACAAGTGATGGCGGCGTTTACCTGCACGCAGGCCCGGAAATCGGCGTGGCCAGCACCAAGGCGTTCACAAGCCAGGTCACCGTGCTCGCCATGATAGCCCTTTTGCTCGGCCGCCAGCGCAGACTCAGCTTTGAAACAGGCGCCGACATCGTAAAGGATCTTTTGGAACTCCCGGATCTTGTCACGGAAACGCTCAAGCTCTCCGACAGCATCGCTGAAATTGCAAAGACGCTCTGCAAGGCAAACAACTTCTTGTACCTCGGTCGCCACTTCTGCTACCCGGTCGCCATGGAAGGCGCTTTGAAGCTTAAGGAAATCAGCTACATTCACGCTGAAGGCTACCCCGCTGCAGAAATGAAGCACGGTCCGATAGCCCTTATCGACGAAAACATGCCGGTCGTGGTCATCGCCCCGAAGGATTCGCTCTTCGACAAGATTATCAGCAACATCCGCGAAATCAAGGCCCGCGGTGGCAAGGTCATTGCCGTCACGACGGAAGATTGCCACCCGCTCGACGAAATCGCAGACCACATCATCACGGTCCCGAAGACCCGCCCGATGCTCATGCCGATCCTCACCTGCATTCCGCTCCAGTTGCTCGCCTACCACATCGCCGTATTGCGCGGAAACGACGTGGACCAGCCGAGAAACCTCGCCAAGAGCGTGACGGTGGAATAAGGCATTGGCCTTCGGCCAGTTACTAGTTAGTAGTTCTTAGTTACTAGTAATAACTTTATCTCCCCTGCACTGTCACGGAGCGATAATAAACAATTAAACATTCCCTCCCGATGGGAGGGTATTTTCGTCACGTATAAACTCTAAAAACATACGTTAAAAGAACACTAGTTCAATATCGGGGCAAGAAAAATCCCTTTATACACTTCTTATTACGAACACACACTTGGATATGATTCTTATCTCCAAATTGAGTTCCCGGATAAGCTGGAGCTCCTTCAGTAAATGCACCGCGAGCAGTATCAAAATAAGGAATATCTTCGGCAATATCCCTTAAAGAATGCAAATGTTCTATCAAAAAACAATCCAAATACCTTAGAACTCCACTAGGATTTGGTTTTCCTTTTAAATCCGTATTTTGTGGTATAGGCGCCCCCATTCGCTTTAGATCTATGAGAAATTCAGGATAATCTTTAAAAAGCAATTCAATAAAATGCTTGTCTGTCAAATCAAGACATTTTTCCAGCGTATAGACAACGCCAATTGCAAACGGTTCCTTAAATTTCGGATAATGATTACTCGCCCAATCTAAAGCTCTATCGTAGTTATTTTCCCACACATAGAATCCATGACCAAGCCATTCATAATCATGAGCACTCATGTGAATGCGATTAGGATGAAGAATTAAATCTATCCCCACTTTTTTTTCGCAACCATGAAATCCAATATATAAATTAGGACGGTCCAAGTAGATATCGTCCATAAAAAGGTCTATCCTTTAGGCGTTTGAGCCTGGATACACCTACGATAAAGAGCAGTCATTCTGCCCGTTTTAGTAAGGATACCCGCTCTTTGCAACCGTCGAAGAGCGGCCTCCCTTGAGTGATCCATCGTTTCGATGGCATGTAAAGTGTCTTTTATCAAATTTTCAGTCATAATTATACCTCTATACCATAAATATACAATAAGAGCAAATTGGTAGTCAAGAGGGCGCAATTTCGAGGAAAAAGCGCTCACATCACTGAAAAAACACACATTTAGAGAGTTATACCGCAAAAAAGTGCTTATAATTCTCTAAATCTCATATTTTTTTGGCACATTTAGAGAATTATCGCGAGGTTTTTGCCGTTTAATACTGCCCGTAAATAAACGGACTTCCCCCTGTATACGCCCAGCATAAAATTAGGCCAATTTCGACAAAGAATAAAACCAAATGCCAAAAACGTGATAAATCAAGAATAGGATAAAAACCTTCAATAGCACTCATATTCGCTTTTATCGCTACAAGTTTTCTACGCTTCGATGAAATATAAGCACAGCAGCTAGCGACAAGAACAAATACAATTGCAATAAAGAACCACATATAAGGTTGCTCCAGCCCTGTTTCAAAACTACCGATCCGTTTTATAATTATCAAAGCATCCGTTACCGAGTCCGCTCTAAAGAAAATCCAACAAAAAGAAGTGAATGCGAATGTCAATACAATTGAAAATGCCGTTACAACGGAGTTCGGTTTTTTGTTTGGGCTCCCAGTAACCGTCATCCATGCCTTATGAACGGCAAGAGCGCAACCATGCAGCAATCCCCATATAACATAGGTCCAATTTGCACCATGCCATAAACCGCCCAAAAGCATCGTTACGATTAAGTTGATATAGGTTCGAATTTTTCCCTTACGATTACCACCAAGCGATATATACAAATAATCCAACAACCAAGAAGAAAGCGATATGTGCCAACGTTTCCACAGTTCTGTTACATTATGCGACAAATAAGGAAGATTGAAGTTCCTCGGAAGATTAAATCCCAATATTTTCGCTATTCCTATAGCCATATCGGAATAGCCTGAAAAATCAAGATAAATTTGCAAAGAATACGCAAAAACCGCAAGTAATACTGTTGCGCTACCAAAGGCATTGGGAGTATCGTAGACTTGATTTACAAAAACAGACAATCTATCTGCAAGAACAATTTTTTTGAATAAACCAAAGACGAAAATCTGAACACCACTGGAAAATGAAATCCAGCCTATTTCGCGTTTTTGGTCCATTTGTTCAAAGAAGTCTCCACTTCTTTGAATCGGTCCCGAAACCAATTTTGGGAAAAAAGCCAAATATAGGGAAACATCCCTAAAGTTCCGACTAGCAACTTTTCCTTTTTGTACATCAACTACATAGCTAATCGCACTAAAAGTAAAGAATGACATTCCTATAGGTAGAATAATATCCAAGGTTCTGCAATCAAAATTGAAAATATTCGCAAATGATTCGATAAAGAAATTGGTGTACTTGAAATAGGAAAGTGCCAGTAAAGGCAAGAGTATCCCCATAAAAGTCCATTTTTCTTGTTTTGCAAAAAACCATGTTGATAAACTTACCGCAAATAAAACAAGAGCAAAACGAAAATCAGCATAAATAACAAATAAGTAGCTACTTAGAAGCAGAATCCACTGTGTGCAAATAATACTCTTATTTTCAAAGAAACGGTTGCAAAAATAGATTAGCCCAAAGACTACAGCAACAAGAGCAAATAAAATAAAACTGGTCATCGACATATTTAGTTTTCCTTTTCAAGTTCCTTAATGGATTTATACACAGCCTTAGCCATACATTCATGGCCATATCGGTTTAAATGTCCTGAACCAATTTTTCCCGTAACAAAACCATGTGCAACATGATGTTCTTCATAAAACATTTTTTCAAAATCATCTGTTAAATCAACAAATGTAATCCCATACTCTTTAGATATTCGGCTAAATAAATTTTTCCTTTCCGAAAATTTAAATTCAATGGAGCCATCTTTTTGTATTTTCCCTGTCGGATGGTAAGCTATTATAATTTGAGTTCCGTATTCTTTTTCAAGATTTCTGAGATATTCAAATAATTGATGATATGGTTTTGGATCAATTACATCATCCTTACTTTGAGCAAACTTTTTCTTTTCCCTATTTGGAGCGAAAATTTTCAACAGACCACCATCATATTGAAAATAAACCAATCGAAAATAAGGTACTTTCTGTAATGTACCTATAATTCCTGAATCATAGCTCTTGGTATGTTTTACCGTTTTATTTTTAATATCATCAATATTCTTTTCTGAAACATTAACAGTACTCATTTCAATTACAACATATTTGGGCGATTTGGAAAACAAGCTCAAATTTTTATGAAGATATTGGCAAGTCTTAAAGAAATGATGTCCTGATATTCCCATATTATAAACGGAATATTTTTCTTTTAAAAGTTCTTTCAATATATATGTGGCATTTTCAGTCTGCAAAACATTTGTTGCTTCCATATGAGAAGATCCAAGTATAAGTATATCTGGGTTTTCAATAACATTCTCGTTATTAAATCCCTGTGCATCGTATTGACCAAAGGCTATTCCCTCCGTAGCTTTTATCCAAATAGAATTTGGCGTCCAAACATAATCGGTGTTCCCTTTGGTATTTTCTACATGAACAGGTGTAACGCTATAGAGCAGCAATAATAAAGAAAGGATTACAGCCGATACAATCCAAGCAGCAACAACCTTCCCCACCCCTCTAGCAACACAAGCTATTTTTTTAATCATTTGGTCCTCAATTCGGATAGACTCCAGATTCAAGAGTCAACTTCTTGACGACCGATCCAAATAAAAAAGGCGTGGAGTCGTATCGTATACTTATCACTACTGCGGGCTACCACACCCTTCCATACAATAAGCACAAAACGACCCACGCCCCAATAGGGACGTGAGTGTTCGTCTTATTCTTGTATGGTTTGAAAGTGGTAGTTTCAGTAGTAAGAATAAGAGTCGAAACTCAAAAAATCCGGTCGCCCCGAACCATTCGATACGGGGCTATGTCAATGGAAATTTAGTAAAAAATTCCATCACTTGTTTTTCCACACCGCTTTTTGTATATTCTCCAATAGTCAAGCTATAGTGGCAGGATAAACCTGCGACAAGCCGTATTTCTTATATCTAAAGGAATACGGCTTTTGTTGTTATAAGGAGAAAAAAAAATGACAGAAAACGAAAAGAAGGGAGAAATCGTAATTTACCAGCCGGAAGGCGAAATTCGATTAGAAGTACGAGTAGAAAACGAAACGGTATGGCTCACACAAGCTCAAATAGCAGAGTTGTTTCTAAAAGATCAATCTGTAATTGCAAGACATATAAAAAATGTGTTTAAAGAAGGTGAACTTACGCAAGAAAGTAATATGCAAATTTTGCATAATACTCTTTCAAAATTTAAGCCAACAACAATTTATTCTCTCGATGTTATCATATCCGTTGGTTATCGGGTAAAATCTTTACGTGGAACGCAATTTCGCCGTTGGGCAAACCAAGTTTTAAAAGACTTCATGCTCAAGGGCTACGCCATAAACCAGAGAAAGATAGCAACAGACCTACAAATTGCGGACCGTCTACATGAACACCAACAACTAATCAATAGGCAGAATGCTGAAATTGCGGATTTTAAAGATAAGACCGAAAAGCGACTTTCCACGGTCGAACAACATATAGACTTTTTTGTGAAAGCGGTACAAACACCTACTGGTGGGATTCTTGCAACAGGAACTCAGTTTGATGGACTTGTGTTAATCACCGATCTCGTAAAATCAGCAAAACTCTCTGTCGTATTCATCGATCCTTTTGCAACCACTGATGTATTGAAATTCGCCACAGCACGAGCAAAAGGGGTAACCGCAATCATATACACTCCTCGCATTACTCCAGAATTTAAAGAAGCGGCAAGGCTGCACAACATTCAATATCCAGGGCTAGAACTAAAAACAATGCGTACAATTCATGACCGTTTTTTACTTATTGACGATACTGTTTACCATTTCGGAGCTAGTTTTAAGGATATGGGAAACGAAATGACGGTATTTAGTGTTCTCGATTTCATCACACCCCAAGAAGTCATCAAAAAAGTCGAAGATTGCACTAAAGGTAAAAAATGACAAAAAAGTCCAAAATACAGTTGTACATTTCTATTATGGCGCATGGCGATTCGCTAAAATTCTCTCGTCTTATTTCTATATTGTAGTTCAATGGTTGATTCCGAAG
>NZ_DGUZ01000009.1:0-139888 GCF_002394865.1 Fibrobacter sp. UBA4297
TCGAAGTCGAAAAGAACGAAATCGTCAAAATTTGTGTTGACGTGCCTGTTGTCGCATGGGAAACTTCCTTAAAAGCGATTATATCTAGCGATTCGTGCCTGACATTCGAAACACCGACGCTTGTTGGAGTTGAAACACTTAGGGTGCATTTCTATAAAGAATACATGCCTTACTACATCAACTTCTATAACGACATATATTCCTACGATATATCACTAGAAACTACTAACTATTAACTAGTAACTACTTCACAAAATTCTATCTTATCTCCCGTGAATAAGAAATATTTAATATCCGTTATTGTATTTTCTGTCCTTTTGCTGGTTCCGTTTGGCGTGCAAGCGGTTGCCGACTTGCGTGGCGAAAAGCGCTTCCAGCCGTTTGACATTTTCAAGGACGTGGTTTACACTCCGATTGTGCGCGAGAAAAAGGTCGCTGCGGCTGCGGACTCGCTCGATGCCAAGTGGCGTGCGGCTCGCGAGGCGATTGCGGCTGGAGCAGAGACGGCGGATGCGTTAGAGCCTGTGGTTTCTTCGCTTTCGGATTTGGAAGCTGCGGTGCTTTCGGTGAATACGTATGCCGAACTTGATACCGCTGAAGCTCGTTTCAAGAGTCTCAAGTTGGCGGATACGCTCCTCTCAAAGCTGGAGGACGAACCGGAATCGTTCCCGCAGGCAGATTCTTGCATCAAGTCGCTTGTGGCGGATCTTGGTCATGTGTCGCTGTGGCGTGCGTTCTTGGATGTGAAGCATTACGGCGTGTGGACGAGCCGCTATTTGCGTGCTTTCGAAAATAAGATTGATGACGAGAGCGCTATTGTGTTGGCTCTGCGCCCCAAGTACCAGCTTGCGGTGTGGAACCTCTTTAGCGATCCGGGCGAGAAGGTCGTTCTCGGCGCTGCTGGCAATTGCATCGGCAAGTCGTGCGGCAGGGAAGAGGCAAAGCCCGAAGACAAGTGGCTTTTCTACCGCCAGGATGTGGAATTCCTGGTGCAGCCGTCTCCGCTTGATGTGCGCAGTGCAAAGCTCGACAATCCGGTGAAGGCGATTGAAAAGTTCCGTGATCAGCTCAAGGCGAAGGGCGTGGAACTCTTGGTGGTGATTACGCCGGGCAAGCCGAGCATCTATACCGAACGCTTGACGGGGCGCGATTCTCGAGTCGCAGGTGCTGCGGGTGCTGGAAATGCAGCCGCAGTCGGGAATGCCGCCGGGCTCCAGTCGCATGGCAAGAAGATTCTTGATTCCCTCACGCGAGCTGGCTTTAATACTGTAGATTTATATACGCCATTGCTTGCGGCGAAGTCCCGCGATTCCGAAGAAGGTCCGTTGTACCTGAATGACGACACGCACTGGACCCCGCGCGGGGCGGAACTTGCGGCTGACGTGATTGCGAAGAAAGTCCGTGAAATGGTGGATGCAGGAATTGTCAAATTCCGCGGAAAGGATGATGCGCGCTATATTGCTTCTGATTCCGTGGCAGACCGCATGGGCGATGTGGGCGAGATGAGCGGACTCAACAAGTTTGGTGTGTTCAAGGTGCAGAAGGTGACGGGACATGTGGTTTCTCAGCAGAATATCAAGGAACGCACCGAAAAGCTCCCGGTGGATTCGACTTGTGTTGAAGCGGCAAAGAATGCTTGCAAAAAGAACGATTCTTGCTTTACGGCTCAGTCTGCGCTTTGCGAACGAGACACTGTGCTTTACGACACCACAATCACTCCTTTCAAAGACGATTTCCGCAAGTCCGAAATCTTGATTCTCGGTGACAGCTTCAGCCGTATTTACCAGACCGATTCGCCGGTGAACGCCGGATGGATTGCGCACTTTGCGAAGAACGTAAACCGCCCGGTTGCATCCATCGTAAGCGATGGCGGCGCCTCGACGCTCGTTCGCGAAAAGCTAGCCCGCAAGGCTAGCGTGCTCAAGGGCAAAAAGCTCCTCATCTGGGAATTCGTGGAACGTGACCTCCGCTTCGGCGCTGAAGGCTGGAAAGATGTAAATTTTTAGAACTTAGAGCTTAGATTTTCTAAGTTCTGCCAACTAAGTTCTGCCAACTGCGCTGGAGGCGCAAAATATGCCAAGACATGGAACCCCGACGCCGGGACAGGCGATCCTCGAAGGAATTGAATGGCTTAAGATTGGTAAGCCGGAATTTGCCCGTAGGGTGGGCGTTTCTGTAGAAATGCTCGACCAGCTCATTGCGGGTGAAATCAGCATCTCGACCGAGATGGCGAATGCGCTTGAATCGGTAACGGGAAGCCCCGCCGCCTATTGGAAAATGCTCGAACGCAAAAGCCGCGCTTCTCGATAAATGGGAGATGCCCTGCTTACTTCGACTTCGCTCAGCACAGGCTCTGGCGGGCATTACTAATTACTAATGACCAATGACTATATAATTATTATACTTGCGATATGAATATTAAAGATGCCGTTTCTTTTATGTGTGACCTCGCCAAGGGCGAAGCCGAACAGTTTGATGTCATCGCTTCTAACACCCATTCCGAAGGCTTGTCCGTCTTTCAGGGCCAGGTGCAGAATACCGAAATCTCGGATTCCGTAGGTCTCGGTGTCCGCGTCATCAAGGATGGCCGTCCGGGTTACGCGCATACAGAACGCCTCACCGACGAAGCCTTGCGCCAGACGCTCAAGGACGCTCTTTGTCACACGCAGTGGACTGAAAAAATCGACATTACGCTCCCGCAGGCCGTTGAACTCCCGAAGGGCGAACCGAATTACAATCCGGCGCTTGAATCGCTCGACCTTGCTACGATGAAGGACTTCTGCATAGAGCTTGAAAAGGCGACTTTTGCAAAGTCTAAGGAAATCGAGAATATCCCGTACCTCGGTGGCGATATCGAAAAGGATTATTCCATCGTCGCAAACAACACGGGACTTTTCTACGAAGCCCGCTCGAACTGCGCTTCTGCGGGTGCCGGTGCAGTCGCAAGCCGGGGTGGCGTCAAGAAGCTTGGCAACTTTGTCAAGAATGGCCGCGACTGGAACGAATTCTCTGTCGATGAAATTGCAAGCAAGACTGCCGAATATGCAACGGAACTTTTTGGCGCCCAGAAAATCGAAAGCGGCAAGATTCCGGTGATTCTTTCGGAACGCATTTCCGCACGTTTCCTCGGCATGTACAGCCAGCCGTTCTTCGCCGAAACGATGCAGAAGGGCCAGTCCCGTCTCGACGGCAAGGAAGGCGAAAAAATTGCCAGTGATGTGTTCTCGTTGTGGAACGATCCGACAGGCGAAATGTTTGAACACAAGTTCTATTTCGACTCCGAAGGTTGCCTCACCAAACGCGTGAAGGTCGTTGAAAACGGTGTCTTCAATTCGGCTCTTTACAACCTTGAAACGGCTGCCAAGGCGGGCCGCGAAACGACAGGCAATGGCGCTCGCAGCTTCGGTAGCAAGATGTCCACGAGTTTCTACAACATGCTCGTGCCGCCTGGAAGCATGACGACCATGGAACTTTTGAAGCTCTTCCCGAAGTGCTTGCTCGTTGTACGCCTGGAAGGCAATTCCGGTTGCAATTCCGTGAGCGGTGAACTCAGCATCGGGGCGCACGGTTTCTGGTGCGAGAACGGGGCTATTAAACATCCGGTCGATGGAGTGACGCTCAGCGGCAATTACTTCGACATCATCAAGAACATCGTGGCGGTCGGCAACGAATACCGCGATCCGTTTGCAAGCTACAAAGTGCCCGCACTTGCCATCAGTGAGTTAAGCGTGAGCGCCTAATTTTTCTAAATTTGCGGTGAAAATTTTAACAATCAACCTATGAGGTTATAAATGTCTCAGATTTCTGCAGTTCTTATCTTCGGTGCTCCGGGTTCTGGCAAGGGCACTGTGGGCGCAAAGCTCGCCGCTACGACCGCTCTCAAGCACCTCTCCACGGGAGACATCTTCCGTGGCATCGCTCCGTCTAGCGAATCCGGCAAGCTCCTTGCTTCTTACTCCAGCAAGGGCCTCCTCGTCCCGGACGAAGCTACCGTTGAAATCTTCGGCCGCTTTGTTGAAGGTCTCGTGAATACGAACAAGCTTAACCCGGAAAAGGACACCCTCCTCCTCGACGGTATTCCTCGCACGGTTGCACAGGTCGATCTCATCAAGCCGATCGTCGACGTGAAGCACATCTTCGTTCTCGACATCAAGGACGAAGCTACTATCGTTGCACGCCTCCTCAACCGCGCTAAGATCGAAGGCCGTAAGGACGACGCTGACGAAAACGTCATCAAGAACCGTCTCAAGGTTTACAAGGAATCCACCGCTAAGGTTCTCGAAAAGTACGATCCGAAGATCATCAGCCACATCGTTGGCGACAACACTCCGGACGAAGTCTTCCTCGACGTGCTCAAGGCATACGTGGACTTCACGAAGAACGCTTAATTACTTGTCATTCCCGCCTCCGAGCGGGAATCGCCTTTAGGCAATCTCCCAGCTCTTTTCGAGTTGGGCTTTTTTGTATATTGCGAAAATTAGATGAATTTATGAGGATTGGAAAATGAGATTGATGATGTGTATGGATTCGTGGAAAACGCGGGGCTTAAATGTTCTTGTAATGCTGTTGCTGGCATTAGCGTTTTCCGCATGCAATGAAGATAAGGATATAGCCAAAAATCATCGTGAGAATGTTGTGGAACCTTCTGTGATAGAGGTTCACCCAAAACCACGTGTACACCCACATCCCAAACCTGGTGTACGTATTCATCCATCGCAATTTAGTTGGAGATTCCGTCCTGCTGATCGTCCTAAGATAAATTATCTTTTCCCGAAAGGCTCCATTGAAGATACTGTAAATTATACTCCTGAAGAAAAAGCAAAGAATTATCAAAATAGTTTCAAAATTTGGAGTGGAGTTTATAGGCTTAAATCACAAAAAACAGCTTTTGATACGTCATCTCTTAAATTAGATGAAAATTATGAAATCCCATTTGTCGGGAAAAAATTGAAAATAGGGGATAACGAGTATAGCACTTTTGAAATGGTTGAACTCGTACAAAAAGAAAAAACGGCTTTGTTGAATGTAATCGCCTCGAAAATTAAGTGGAGCAACCTTTCTTTCCGATTGGATTTAAACGAATTGCGAAAAAGTATTGATTCTTTACAAACTATTAAAGAATTGTTTTCTGAAATAGATTTTAAGATGGGTATAAGTGGTTATATCATTTCTAATAGATCAGAAATAAAATCTCATTCAATAGATCTTTTGAATTTGGATACAAATGATCAATTTGTTGAATTTCCACTTTATAACAAGTTTTTTATAGAATATACTCCTAAAATAAAAAATCAGAAAGTTAAATTAGGCAACCTTAGAACAGAAACCGAAGTGGATGCATCTATTTTGACGGAAAATACAATGCATTATGAAAATGAAAAGATTTTATTTTCATCTAACGTGATATCGGTTGTTTTGGATTTTCCGGGCATAACAGATGAAAAAACAGAGTCTTTGCCGATTGGTGTTAAATGGGATTTTTTGAATGCTTCTATAACGAAAAATGGAATTGAAGATAACGTAGGCCCGATAGAAAAAGTCAAAAAGGTCAAAAGAGTCGATTTCCCTGTAAAAGATTATTTGGAACAATACTATGATAAAAATTTTTATCTGTCTATAGAAGAATATTTCGGTGCGTTTGAAGAATTAGAAATTCCTTTTTTAGATAATCCTGTTTTTTCATTTGGAAGAGATTTTTTTAGTCTGAAAAACTTAATCGAAACCATTGATAATTATGACCGATTTGTTCTGTATGCTACTACGGAGGCTACAGAATTGAAGGAAGGCGTTGAAGGCGGAAAAATTAAAATAAAAGAGATAACCGATTCGCTTAAGCGACATATTCGCAAAAACATGACATTACGGAATGTCTCGATGTATAATAAATCCTTTGAAGATTTGGATGATGTCTATAATAAAAGTGGACTGATTAATTTAATGAGCTATTCGAAGGTAAAAAAGAATCGAACGATTCGACTTCGGGATCAAGAAAATGTTTTGGTTTATAAAATAACGCTTAAACCACTTGAACTTACTAAGAATATTGATTTTGGCTTGTTTAAAACTGAAAATTTTGATGTTGATTTTGTTGCTTATATCCAGCATCGTATTTATCTTTTGTTGGGTTACATGGTTCTTGATAACAGCTATGTTGACGCTGCTGATTTAAAGCTATCTGCTCGCGTGAATGAAATTAATCTTGGCGATAAAAAGATTTTGTTTGGCGATGGTTCTTCGAAAAATAATGGAAGACTTGATTATTTTATACGTATAAGCCCGGATGCCGAGGATTCATCTAAAATTGTAAAACCTGCATTGAATTTAGATTACGAATCATTGACGGTTAAGGATGGTGACCGGATTGTAGCGACAGTGAATAACCAGAATCATAAAGAGCGTTTTAGCTATGATTTTAATCGCGACAAATGGATAATTCCAAGTTCCCTGAAGCCATACGTAACGCTATCTAAACGCAATATGAAATTTGACGAGTGATGATAACTCTTGTTTTGTTTCAAAATTTTTTTTCATGTATTTTGATTTTTCTGTTTGGGGCTATTTGTATATTGCGATTACATATAAAAAAAGGAGTTATTTATGAATTATAAAAAAGTTGGTTTGGGTATTGCTCTTTCGACAGCGATGAACTTTATGGCTTGCGGAGATGATTCTTCAAATCCTATATCCAATAATATGAATAACATAGAATCGTCTTCTAGCGTGAACGGCGGCGCTCCGAAATCTAGTCCGTCTGAAAAAAGCTCTTCAAGTGTTTCTGATGCAAATTCTAGTTCTTCTGCAACAGTTTCTAGTTCTTCCGTTGCTAAAGCTGAACCTTGCACTTTTGCGGCAGCAGACAATGTTTGGGAAATGTCTTACAAGGCAAGCAACAGCAAGGGTAACGCCAATGTCAAGACTATCTATAAAATTGATGGCGAAAACCTTGTTATTCTCGATACGATCCGCTATACGGGTAACCAGGCTAGTATGATTTGCAGGATCGCTGATGGCGCTTCTGATTTTAGTTCCAGTGATGGTCAATTTGTTGGCGTGCAGTATTGCGACGGTAGCACGGTTGTCATTGCCGGTACGGTTACACAAAAGGGTTTCTTTGCAGCTAACGCTCGCGAAACTGTTCATGCCGCCGTGCAGAAAGCTTGTGGCGTAGCGGTTAACGGCGGATCCTATGATAGGATCCCTCTTGCAACAAAGACGACTTGCGATTTCAAGGCCGAAGACAACGAATGGTCTTATTCCTATCTCGATGAAGGCTGGCGCGGTCAGGACAGTGTTGTTGTAATTCAGTCGTTCCTTTTTGATAAGAAGTTGCGTGTGAAGGCCGAACAGCATCCGTTGCAGCATGTAGAATGCATCGCGAAGAACTTCACGGATATTTCTGGAAACAATTACTGCTCTGCTGAGGGCTTGATGGATGTTTCTTCTTCGGGCATTACGTCTGAAAAGGAATCTATGTACAATAGCGAACTCCGCATGTGCAAAGACAAGATTCCGGCTGGCAGCGAAACCGAAACCAGCTCCAGCTCTGTAACGAGTTCTGAAACGAGCTCCAGCTCTGCAACCGCAGCTGCGGGAGGTATGGTTTCGTGCGATGTTCCGGGAGTAATGGGCGGCTGCGAAGAAGCTCTTGCCGGTAGTGAACAGGCCAACTTCTATCTTTCTTCCTGTGTATCGATGCTCGAAGGTACGCTCGGCACTGGCTGCGCAAAGTAAGTTCATAAAATTACGCTATTTGATGGCCTCGGGTTAATTCCGGGTTTTTTTGTGTGTGCAAAACGCGTCATGCTCGCGTAGGCGGGAATCCTATTGTGTCATATACGAAAAATATTTATTTTTAATGTTGATTTTTAACTAAAAACATGTGTTTTGTGTCATTGGCAACCGTAAATAGGGTATATTTGATAATATGAAACCGATAACAGAATACAAAGATTACCATCCCTTAATCAAGGATTTTTACGAAGCGCAAAAGCGGACTTCGTATTTCTCCTGGCGGGAATTTGCGAAACTTGCGGGGTTTTCTTCACCGACTTACTTGCGACTTGTGAGTGAAGGCAAGAGCAATTTGAGCCGAGTGTCGATGAACCGCATGATTTCGGCAATGGGGCTTGCGGGCTATGAAGCGAACTACTTCATTGCGCTCGTCAATTTTTGCAATGCCAAGGATGACGATTCCAAAAAGCCGTATTGGAAAGAAATGCGCCAGATTGCGCTTGAATTTAAAGTACGCGTCGTCGATAAGGAGGCTGTTGAATATTTCGATGGCTGGAAAAATCAGGTCGTTCGCGAACTTGCACCGATGATGAATGGGGCCACCCCAGGGCAGATGGCGAAAACGTGCTGCAACGAAATCTCCGCTGCCGAAGTCAGCAAGTCGCTAGAGTTCCTGACGAAAGCGGGATTCCTGAAAAAAGGTGCGGACGGCTCGTATCGCCAAACCGAAAAGAACGTGACCGCGTCAAAGGAAGGCATGACCTATGCCGTACACTCGATGCAACGCCAAATGTTGCGACTTGCCAGTGAATCTATTGAACGCTTTGAACCGCAAGAGCGCAGCGTGTCGAGCGTGACCCTTACGGTCAATCGCGAATGTTACGAGCGCATTGCTCAAGAAATCGATGCGTTCCGCAAAAAGATTGCCGCAATGGCTTCGGAAACAGAAAAAGCCGATCAAATCTATCATTTGAATATGCAACTGTTCCCGCTAACTTGGAAATTAAATAAAGATGAGGTGGCTTAATATGAAAAAGCTTTATAGTTTGTTTGCTCTTGGGACAGTTTTGTTTGCCGCATGCTCCGACAATGCATTGCCGGTTTCGGGCTCGACGAGTGTCCCAAATATGGAAAATAATTTAATGCCGAAATCGCCTGTGCTGTGCAGTGTGATGGGCGTGACGGATTTCTTGGAAGCCATTGAAAAAGGCTGCATCTGGTCGCCTGAAATGTGGGGCCCGACAACGGGCTATCGCGTCCGCACTGGTTATGATAATGGGACGAATACTTCGGGTATTTGGACTGTGAGTACATATCCTGAAAATGCTGAAATTGAAGTGGAATGGCCTGGGAACGCGACTGCTGAATATGATTCAATGGCGCTTGCTGATGCTATAGACAAGTGTGGTGGTATTTTGTGCGGAACCGTATTATTTAAGGGTACAAATAATATTCCTGATCATCCTATTTATCAGTCGCCTCATAGATTTCTCTATATTGATTTTTATCTTGCCGGTAAAGATGCTTCGGGAAAGTTTGAAGGTGTTGATGCTCGCGATATGGGCGGCATTTGTGTTTCGTATTCAGGCGGTTTTTATGTGTTAGAACTTATCCCTGATGATTCGTTAGCAGCGTTGATGGATCATACAACTTATGATGATTATATATGTAATATGGGGGCTGTTTCTAAGACTGATTCAAGTGTTAAGGAACTTTGTTTTTCATGGGACAATTTCTCGTTTGATTATATGTTTGGAAAGGTCCCTGGGAAAATTTATCCATCAAAGTATGATGTTATTTCTCATTTAAAGGGCTTCCGTTTTGTGTTAGACGGATCTTATAGTCAAAATGATTATAGAGAAGAGTTTAAAATTGCAGGGATAAGTCGCTATAATACGCCTAAAGTTCCTACGAATAACCTTCATCCTGTCAGAATTGATTGTGAACCTGTTGCCGTTATGAGTTCATTCTGTGAATGTGATTATACAGATGATAGAATAGATATTTTAAAAGGAGATAGTGTTTTCAGCAGTTATTATTACTTAATGCAAAATCTTGGCGATGGTGTTGATTCCCTTTCCGAACCTGCGAAGGCTTGTTTTGGTAGTACTACAAAAGAACTGGTTTCTTTCTTTAACAAGAAAATGTCCATAAGGGAAAAACCTTGCGACAACCCGCTTCCTCATGAGATTATGTGTACTGACGGTACGACAAGTGAAACGCTTGAGTATACTGAATTGATGACTGAATTCAATGATAGGCTTGCAATGTCCTACCAGGATGCTAGCGCAATCGCTGATTCTCTATATGCTCATTGCATGTCATTAAATAATTGAATTGTAATTGAATCATAAAAACGAGTTGGGGTGAAAATGAAGGTTTCTAAAATTGCTTATGCCATGTTGATGGCTGCTGCGTTGACAGCTTGCTCGGATGTCGGTGATTCGGTGACGGATCCTGCCCTGAGTGAACAAGATAATCGCGTAGCTCTTGACAATATCACGGTCGAAGGCCATGCCTCGCATCTATCTGCATCGACCGCAACAAATTCAACGATGTTGCGACGTGTGGCGGATGCGGGTACCATGGTAAGGATGGCGGAACTAGATTCCGTTACCTTGGATACAACGGGAGTGGTGTTCTATAGCCGCTGCGATGGCTCTACAGGTGAGTTTGCGTTTGACCATGTCTCACTGCGTGGCCCGTATGTGAAAATTGAAATTGCTCCGTATGCAGAAAGCGATTCTTGGCAATGGGACGGTTCCTGGTCTTTTGACTTGTATGATCATGAAAAGGACCGTTTTGTGGCGACGTATAGCGTGATTGTCGATTTGAGAAAATCGAGAACCGTCGACATAAACGCAATGACATTTTTGGAAACTTTTCGTTTGCACCGTTTAGCTCGCTCGGGTCGCAGTTTGGCCGATGCCAAGGAACGTGCCGATAAAGAAATCATGAGCGCAGTTGGGCTTTCTGGCGAAACTTTTGATTTTGACAAAAGAGAATATGTTCGTAACCGAGGCCACTTGATTGTCAATAATCTTTTAGAGGATTTGATTATTGAGTGGTCGTCCTATGCTTCTCCATTGCAGGTTGCAAATGCTTTTGGCAATAAGGGCTCGTTTTCAACGAATACTCCGATTAGGGAATTCTTTGTTGATGAACTAAACGTGTGGAAAGGACAAAAATCTAATAGCGACAGCGCCATTGATTATATAAACAGGTTTATAGACGCTCTTCAAGAAAAATAAAATCGATAGGAGGAATAAAAAAGCGACCGGAGAAATCCGGTCGCTTTTTGCGCTGTGGTGCGCATTGTCGCAAAAATGCGAGTGATTAAGCGAGAGCCTTAATCTGTGAGCCTCAAGCGACTCATATTAACGAGTCGTGGAGGTGAGAGCACTTGCCTGTCGTAGGTTCTTAGTTACACTTAGGCAAGTGCGGCTATAATAGCGTCGCCCATACCAGTCGTACCGACCTTGGTGCAGCCTTCCTGGTAGATATCGCCAGTGCGGTAGCCCTGAGCGATGACCTTTTCGCAAGCAGCTTCGATAGCCTTTGCAGCTTCTTCTTCCTTGAAGGTGTAGCGGAGCATGAGGGCCACAGAGAGAATCTGTGCGAGCGGGTTTGCAATACCCTTGCCTGCGATGTCCGGAGCGGAGCCACCTGCCGGTTCATAGAGACCGAAGGAGCCTTCGGCGATAGAAGCGGACGGGAGGAGACCCATGGAACCGGTGAGCATTGCGCATTCGTCGGTGAGGATGTCGCCGAAGAGGTTCGGGCAGAGGAGCACGTCGAATTCACGCGGGCGCTTCAGGAGCTGCATGGCGGCGTTGTCCACGTAGAGGTGTTCGAGAGTGAGTTCCGGATAGTCCTTGATGACTTCGTTCACGACTTCGCGCCAGAGAACGCTCGTGGTGAGCACGTTGGCCTTATCGATAGAAGCGACCTTCTTGTTGCGGAGCATAGCGGCGTCGAAAGCGAAGCGGGCAATGCGTTCAACTTCGTAGCGGCTGTACTTCATGGTATCGAAACCGATTTCTTCCTTGGAGCCCGGAACGCCTTCGCGGCCCTTCGGCTGGCCAAAGTAAACGTCACCCGTCAGTTCGCGGACGGTGAGGATGTTGAAACCATCGCCAACGATGTCAGCGCGGAGCGGGCATGCGCCTGCGAGTTCCTTATAAACGCGGGCCGGGCGGAGGTTGCAGAAAAGCTTGAAGTGCTTACGGAGCGGCAGCAGTGCGCCGCGTTCCGGCTGCAGGTTCGGGGGGAGGTGTTCCCACTTCGGGCCACCCACGGAACCGAAAAGAATACAGTCAGAAGCTTCACCGAGCTTGAGGGTGCTTTCCGGAAGCGGAGAACCGCTTTCGTCATAGGCGGCACCACCGACGTTTGCCCATTCGGCGTTCACGTCGAAACCGAACTTCTTAGAAACGACGTCCAGCACGCGGACAGCTTCTTTCATGACTTCGGGGCCGATACCGTCGCCCGGAAGCACAGCAATCTTGTAATTCTTGCTCATTGTTAATCCTTGTTTAAATTTGAACAGGTGAAATTTAGTAAAATTATGAGAGAGGCGCACTTTGGCCTAATTAAATAAAGTGTTTGTTGTTGGATTCGGATTATGAAAAATTGTAAAAACGGAATGCGTGCCGCAGTTGTGGCTAGCTGTGTTTCCCTTTGCTTGACGGGGCTTGGTATGGCAGAAACTCCCATTAAGACGGTCCCTTGGAATGGTTGTGTCGGTGCTGTAAGTTTTACTTTCGATGATGCTTACGCAAATCAGGTGCAGAACCTTAAGCCGATTCTGGATGACCTGCCGGATGTCCACGTGACGTTTTTTCTTACGAGCATGGGAAATGGCTTGAAGCAGAATGCCTCGGGTTTTGCCGCGCTTGCGAAAGCGGGGAATGAAATGGGGAACCATACGCAGTCGCATCCGCATTTGACCGGAGTTGGTGATAGCGAACTTGAAGAAGAAATTGTCAAGTTTGCAAATACGATTGAAAGTACGCTTGCAGAGCAGGGCGCCGATGTGAAGGTGACTTCTCTTGCGACACCGTTCTGTGAAAATAACGACAAAATCAAAAGCGTGATTGCCTCAAGGCATTTTATCAATCGTGATTGCGGTTGGCATGGACGCAACGATTGGGATACGGAGCCGGACTGGATGAGTCTTCGGGCAAAAATTTGGACGCGCTCGGGGGCGACTGTCGCCGAAATGCTTTCGGCGCTTGATACGGCGGCCTTCATCGGAAATTTCGAAGGAGCAAACCCTTGGGATGTGCAAGTGAAGGATGGTTCATGGCTTGTGGTGCTGAATCATGGCGTCACGGACGATGTGGGGGATGACTACGCCATTAACCCGTCGGACATCAAGAAGATTTTTGAACATGCCGTCGAAAATAAATTGTGGGTTGCGCCTTTTGGAACTGTTGGTGCCTACTATCGAGCTCATTTTGTCGTGGATGCTGCAACTGCAAAAAAGACGGATGATGGCTTTTGGGTGACCTGGGAAATTCCGAATGAACACATGCCGAAAAGCGTGCCGTTGCGTGTGAAAATCGATACGCAGAGCGTTGGCGAAAATGCGGTTGTGGAACAGGCTGGCAAGAAGCTTACTCCTGAAAGAGATGGCTCCTACATCATTGAGTTCATGGCGAAAGAACTCAAGGTGCGCAAGTCTAGCTCAAATGACGAGACGATGGCGCTACCGAAATCGGCTTTTGTGAAACATGCTTACTCGAAATATACCGTATTCGATATGAACGGTAATTGCCTTGGCGAGACTAATGGTTGGAGTGTTCCCGCAAATTATCCCAAGGGAACATACTTTATCCGCGCCGAAGCAGCAGGGGGTAAAGCAGAGACAAAAAAACTGGTGAAGTAAATCGTCTTTTTCCTCAAAGCTTTTGTAGGCGTAAGTGCTTTACAGCTCTAGTTCGGTCTGCTCGCTAAACATGGACTTAGGAATCGGCTTGTGGAGCATTCTGTAGGCATTCTGCGTGGCGATGCGGCCGCGCGGGGTGCGAGAAATTAGCCCCTTTTGGAGCAGGTATGGTTCGTAGACTTCTTCGAGCGTGTCCGGTTCTTCGCCCATGGCTGCGCTGATGGTGCCAAGCCCGACGGGCCCGCCATTGAACTTGTCTATCATCATGGCTAAAATCTTGCGGTCGGTCGGGTCGAGCCCCTCGCTGTCGATGCCGAGCATTTTGAGCGTCTTGAGTGCTGCGCGTTCGTCAATGATTCCTGTGCCGCGCACCTGAGCCACGTCTCGGCATCGCCTGAGCACGCGGTTCGCCACACGTGGCGTCCCGCGGCACCGCCCGCCAAGAATCTTGGCTGCTTCTTCCGAGAGTTCTACGCCTAAAATGTGTGCGCTACGCATTAAAATCTTGACAATGTCTTTTTCGTTATAAAGTTCCAGGCGGTATTGCAACCCGAAACGGTCACGGAGCGGTCCGGTCAAAAGCCCGCTGCGGGTGGTGGCGCCTACGAGCGTAAAATGCTTGAGCGGGAGGTTCACGCTTCTTGCCGCAGGGCCAGAATCCAGCATAATGTCGAGGCGGAAATCTTCCATAGCGGGGTAGAGGTATTCCTCGACCACGCGGTTCAATCGATGAATCTCATCGATGAACAAAATATCGTTTTCTTGTAAACTTGT
Organism: Fibrobacter sp. UBA4297; assembly: GCF_002394865.1. Lineage (NCBI taxonomy): Bacteria > Pseudomonadati > Fibrobacterota > Fibrobacteria > Fibrobacterales > Fibrobacteraceae > Fibrobacter > Fibrobacter sp. UBA4297. Next base: position 14,396 of record NZ_DGUZ01000009.1, read on the forward strand.
GAGGAGTCCTGCAAGGTCGCTTGCCTTCTCAAGCACAGGGCCGCTTGTGATGTGGATGTTTACGCCCATCTCTTTGGCGATAATGCTTGAAAGCGTAGTCTTGCCGAGTCCCGGAGGACCAGCAAATAAGCAATGGTCAAGCGCATCGCCGCGTTGTTTGGCGGCTTCAATGGCGATAGAAAGGCTTTCCTTGATGTCGTCCTGGCCTGTAAATTCACTCAAGCTAGGCGGTCGCAAGTTGCGGTCGGTATCGCCTTCGTCAAAAGAACACTTCTGCGGTGAAATTATACGCTGATCTTCCATATTTTCCCTGTCTCGTCCGCCGTCTATCCTTGTCATGCCCGGCTCGACCGGGCATCTCCATTTACAAATACTTTAGAGCCTCCGGAATGAGCGCGGCAGCATCCGCCCCATCTCCAAGAACCTCGACTGCCTTCACGACTGCCTTTTCTGCTGCTGGGTCCTTTACTCCAAGCGTATGCAGAGCCAAAACCGCTTCGAGCTTTGCTCCAGTCAATGCTCCGACACTTGTTATTCCACTACCTTCGACATCGCCGAGCGACTGCAACATGTTCGAGGCCTTTTCCTTGAGCGTTAATGTCATTTGCTCGCAAGTCTTTTTGCCAAGCCCCTTGATTTTGCCAAGTGCGGACTTGTTGTCGCTTGCAATCATGTTCAAAAGGTCTGCTGGCGTGCTTCCGCTCAGAATCCGCTGCGCGAGCTTCGGGCCGACTCCGTTGACCTCCAAAAGCATCAAGAACAGGTTCTTCTCTGTAGTATCCGCAAATCCAAAAAGCGTCATGGAATCTTCGCGTACGACGAGATTCGTGTGCAAAGTGACTTCGGCTCCTTCTTCGGGCAACTTGCCTGCCGTAAATGCCGAAATATTGATGCCGTAACCGATTCCTGCACATTCCACAACGACAAATGTGGGGGATTTTTGTACCAAGATGCCACGAACCCGTTCTATCATAAAATCTCCAAAATATGCACTTTTGTGCTACTGCACGAATATACACTATTTTTAAGGCTCTGTCAAGTCTTTTATGTATAAAAAAACAGGTGCTCCGCTTGGAGCACCTGTTTGAAGTTGAAGGGGATTCCCGCTCGTCCCCGTCAAGCGAGGACAGGTTGGCGGGAATGACAACTCGCAGTTTTCAATTACTTATAAAGCAGAGCGAAAACCATGCCCGGACGGAAGTACTTACCAGCGGTGTACTTGAGTGCCGTGCTGTGGAGGAGCGTGAAGAGCTCGTTCACATCGACCTTGTTGCTTTTGGCAATGGCGCCGAATGCCTTCGTGAAGGCGGCGAGATTGCGCGGGAGCTTCGGGCTGATGCGGGAGTCGGCGAGGAGTGCGCCCTTCTTCAAAAGTTCCTTGTGCATCTTGTCGGCGGCAGTTGCGCTGAGACCGAACTTTGCAACGAGAGCTTCCGGGTGGAGGCGGCAAGAACCGTTGAATCCTTCCGGTGCAGCGAACGGAACGCGAGCTTCGTCATAGAGGTTTCCGATCATGGAATCGGCGAGCACGGAGGCTTCCTTTTCCAAACCGTGGAACATCATGGCGGTCATGATGCTGTACTGAATACCAATCCAAACGTCGTGAGCCTGGAAGTTGAATTCGTCGAGCGGAGAACCGTCTTTATGGACAAGGTTTGCGGCACCGATGAGCGGGCTGTTGGCCTTATAGTTCGTATTGAAAATTCTGAGCAAGTTAGACTTGGCCTTCACGCTGTCGGTAATCGGTTCGAGGTCGAGCAAGCGGAGGTAAGTGTCTGCAAGCATCGTATCGGCAAACACGTCGTCGCAGTCGTTAGCAATCTTTGCTTCCCAGCTCTTGGTGAAGGCTTCCTTGCACTGAGCCGTAATCCAAGCCTTCTTGAGGCCGCGGAGTTCGTTCTTGGAGAGGTCTTCGCCGTCCGGGATTTCGCCTGCGCAGAGCCATTCGTTAATAGCCTTCACGCCTGCGTTCGGGTCTTCCGGGAGTTCGAGCGATATCTTCACGGCTTCGCGGAGTTCGGCATACTTTTCGACGTTCAAGTCCTTCATTTCCATCGGGGTCACGAAGAAGCGGAAGTAGCCTTCGTTTTCGTCCCAAAGGGATTCGGTGAATTCCTTGTTGGCGGCTTCGGACTTGGCGTTCCACTTGGCAGCCTGATCGTTATCGCCGAGGAGCTCAGCAATCTTTGCTGCAGCGCGGAGGCCTGCAATCCAGAGGGAACCGCAGTAAACGGAGATGCCGTAGCTGCAGAGGTTGTCGAACGTGTCGTCCGTACCGTGGGTGAGCGGGAAGTTTTCGCCCGGGTTCACCATCTTTTCGAGGTATTCCATGGCGGCGTAAACAGCTTCCTTGCAATCGGCGAGGCACTGCATGTCCTTCGTCTTGTGGTAGTGGCGGTAGACCATGAGCACGTATTTCGGGGCGAGGTCCTTCCATTCCTTAACGTTGTGCCAGTCGTAGGCATCCGGTTCGGCGTCGAAGGGGCTACCGAGGTCGTGAATCACTGCACCACGTACAGCGCGCGGGCCTTCAAGCTTCGGGTCCGGGAGGTCGGCGTAGGGGAGGTTCACAAATTCGTGGTGGCGGCGACGGTTTTCGTTCACGGCGAGGATTGCATCGCCAAAGCGCTTCATCACAACGCCATCGAGGCGTGGCATGAGGGCGAGCAAGCTAAAGCTGCCGTAGAAGTAAACGTCGAGAGAGTTGAAGAACGGATAGTCGGCGCATTCACGAACCAAGAAGCGGTCTTCCTTGTCCCACACGGTGGCTTCGGCGAGGAAGCTGAGCGTGTTGATGGCGAGGCTCTTGAATTCAGCCTGCTTGGCGGCAGTCTTGTAGAGCTTGGCAACCGGCTTCTTCGGAACAAGGTTTTCAAATGCCTTGAGGCGATCATCGAAAGTCTTGTCGGCGGCGAGAGCTTCCGTAAGGAGGGCGACCACGCGGCCGTATGCTTCCGGGTAGAATGCGGTGTACTTCTTGGCGGAGGTGAGCTTGTTCAGCTTGATTTCCGGGAAGTCGAGCACCATGTTGAACTGGAAGGAAACTTTCTGCTTCGGCTTGAGGACTGCGGTAACGGCGATGGCGCCTGCAATCGTTTCACGACCGCTGTAAACGTTCTTGACCCAGGAGTTTGCAACGCGACCGCTCTGGAGAGCGGCCTTCAAGACGGACTTGGCGTCATCCTGGTAGAACATCGGCTTCACGGAAACGTTGAGGTTATCCTTCTTGTTCCAAGCCACGCTCACGCCCATGCAACCGTTGAAATCGCTTTCGACGAGAGCCTTTTCGTTATAAAATTCGATACCGCGAACAGAGCGGCCATCTTCGAGTTCCTTGTCGAACTGTACACCCTTCGGGAAACGTGCAGACGGAACGAGCACAAAGCTGGAGTCCTGAACGCCCTGACGGTCCTTCTTCGCCATGTAGCCCGTGATGCTGTCCTGAATCTGGACAATCGTCACTTCGCGGGTTTCCTTGGTGTTGTTTTCGAGCGTAAAGACGGTGGCGTTCACCGGGAGGCTGGAGAGGCGTTCGTCGCCCGGAGTCACATAGCTGGACTGCGTCTTGGTGATGGAAACACCCTTGCCTTCGTAAACAGTTTCGCTCACCGGATAGAGGGCGGTGTACTTCATCTTGGCTGCGTCATAACCCGGTTGGCCGAGGAATTCGCTGTCGTTTGCCCAAGCGGCGGTGAGGGCGCCTTCTCGGGCGGCCTTTTCGCCAACCATGCCGTCAAAGAAGTCGATGAGCACGGCGCGGTTGATGGCGGCAGAGTCCTTGCCTGCGGCGATCAAAGCCTGAGTGCGGTCGCTGAACTGGATGTGCCAGCGTTCAAAAGCGGCCTTGTTCGTTTCGAAGAAAGTTTTGTCGGCGAGAACCTTGTTGAGCTTCGCTTCGGCCTTCTTCTGGTCCTTCATGTCGGCGTCGCCGAAAACGCGTGCGCCGCTCTCGTCGAGGAGCGGGAAGTTGTTGTTGTAAATGCCGAATGCAGTGAAGTTGCCAATCACAAGCGCAGCCTTTGCGCTGAGGACTGCTTCCTTGAAGAAGAAGTTGTTGAAGCGGAGATCTGAAGCCTTTTCGGTGCGAACCTGGACGCCCGGCATCACGTTCATCACGGGAGTCGTGCCGGCCGGCGTTGCTGTAAACGTAGAACCGATACCGCCCACGGCAATACCCGTGGTGGAAGGAGTTGTAGAAAGCGGGGTGTACCACGGCTGAATGAATTCCACAGCGAGACCCGGGGTCATCAGCTTTTGGACGGAGCCGGACATTTTTGCACCGGCAAGATATTCTTTAATGCTCATAATGAGGTCCGATATTTAAAGGTTTATACGAGTGGAAAGATAGTATTTTAGAGCTTAGAACTTAGAACTTAGAGCTTAGAAATTGGTTGTTTGTAGGCGGTAGGCAGTAGACGGTGGGCTGAATTGTCATCCTGAGCGAAGGGCGTAGCCCGAAGTCGAAGGATCTAGTAAAGTCTTGTATTTTTCACTCTTTTTACATGAAAAGTTTTTGAATTGAACTATTTTTAGAGTATGACAAAACTCATCGCACATATGCTCCCCGGCGTTTTCCTCATCGTCGTGTTTTCCCTGTTGAAAGCCTACGTTATCCCTGCCCACGTGACTTTTGAATCGTGGTTCGTCTACGTCAACTTTTTTGTCTGGATCGTCTGCATAACTGTGCCGTGCCTTATTTATTACCTCCGCACCCCGCCTGGAATCGATCATAAGTAGATTGGTTTTTAGTCTTTGGTCAATAGTCATTAGTTGTTGTAGTTGTAAAAAGTAAAAAAATACAACAAACTAATAATTTCGCCTGAGTATGGAGTTGCTGGACCTTTTTATCATGCAAATTTCTAATGACTAAAGACTAATAACTAATAACTAAACTATATTTGGCGCATGTTTAAAATTGGCGTCATGGCTTCCGGCGGTGGAAGCAACTTCAAAGCGATTATAGATCACATTGGCGAGGGAGACCTCGAAGCCCAGTGCAAGTTTTTGATTACGAACAACGCAGGTTGCGGTGCTGTGCATCATGCCGAAGAATTCGGAATTCCGGTTTACCACATTTCGGGCAAAACGCATCCGGATCAAGCTGCGTACGAAGCGGCTATGCTTGAAGTTCTCGACAAGTACGACGTGGACCTTTTGATTTTGGCGGGTTACATGAAGGCGCTCCCGCTTTGCATGCTCAAGCGCATGCCGGACCGCATTTTGAATATTCATCCGTCTCTGTTGCCGAAGTTTGGTGGTAAAGGTTTCTTTGGACATCACGTTCATGAAGCTGTGCTTGCCGCGCATGAAACGGAATCTGGCCCGACGGTGCATCTCGTGAGCGAAGAAATTGACCGCGGTCGTATCTTGGCGCAGACTAAAGTTCCTGTGATGAAAGACGATACCGCCGATACGCTTGCCGCCCGCGTTCTCGTGCAAGAACACGCTTTGTATTGGAAAACTATTCGCGACTACGCGGAGAAGGTGATAGGTGTTAGGGGTTAGGGATAAAATTCGCGGCGGAGCCGCCCTGTATAGAAGTGCGTAGCACGTGATGTAAAGCCTAAAACCTATAACCTAAGACCTAAAAATGAAATTTAAACTGCCCGCATTTTTAGAAAACATTGAATCCCCGGTAGAAGGGGAGGTGGCACTGCGCAAGTTCGCTGCTAATCCTCTCGCTTTTGGCGGTGACTTGGATTTGTTTTCTGCGGGTGCGAATGGTGCGCGTTCTGAAAACGCGTCGTATGGTTCTGCAATTGTCGTTGGTATTGACGAAGTCGGACGTGGACCGCTTGCTGGACCCGTTGTTGCTTGCGCTGCTGTGCTCAAGTCGCCCGATGCGCTCTTGACGCTGAATGATTCTAAAAAGCTTTCTCGCCCAAAACGCGAAGCGATGTTTGATGCTGTTAAGGACGTCTGTGCGTGCTATGCGATTGCAAGTGCGAGCGTCGAAGAAATTGACGAAATCAACATTCTTGAAGCGGACTTCTTGGCGATGCGCCGTGCATTGCAAGCGCTCGGATTTCCGGGCCTTAACGAAACGGCCCCCGAAATCCCCATCGAAGCCAAAGGCTCTTTCGCCGATGTATTGGGAATGCCATCTTGTCCTAAAATCCTCATTGCTGTCGATGGCAATCTCAAAATCGACAAGATGCCACAAGACATCCAAATGCCCATCGTCAAGGGCGATGGTCGCATTGCAAGTATCTCGGCTGCCTCGATCCTTGCGAAAGTATTCCGTGACCGCTATATGGATAAATTAGAGGAACTTTATCCGGGTTACGGTTTTGACAAGCACGCCGGTTACGGCACCAAGGCTCACCTCGACGCCATCCGCCGCCAAGGCTTCACGCCAGCCCACCGCAAAACTTTCCATCCCAAAAGCTTGTAACAGTTGATTACTTTGTTCTTGCTTTGCGTAAAAAGGCAAAAAAAAGAAAAAGCCAAATTTTACGTGAAAAAGAGCTTGAATCAGGCTTTTTTGACGTAATTTTTATATGTTGTTTGAAAAAAACGGGCGTGGTGGCTAAGTTTTTTAGAGAAAAAGTGTTATAAATGCCCTTTGTAGGTGCGTTGTTGTGGTGCTTTGATGTGCTAATGGGCTTTTGTTGCCGTTTTTTAGATATAAAATGATTCTTTTGTATGAAATTTTACGTCAAAAATGATGCTTATGGCATGTTTTTCACGTAAAAAATACCATATTTAAAAATTTTGGATAAAAAGGCGATTCCGGCATCCTTCGACTTTCGCTCAGGACGGGCTTCGGCCGGAATGACATAGTAATGCGCACCTTCTCATCCCGGCGCATTTTCCGTTGCAGCCTCGGCCCGGTGCACGGTATAAAAAGAAGACCAACCTTTCGGTTGGTCTTCTTTTCTGCGGGTGCCAGGACTCGAACCTGGAGCCTTTTGGTTCGTAGCCAAACGCTCTATCCAGTTGGGCTACATCCGCGTTTTGTTTTGTTGTCTTCTTTCGTTGACGGGTCCAAATATAGAATAATCGAAAATAATGTCAAGGGTAAAGGGCGAAAAAATTTAAAATTTTTGCAAAATAAGTTTTTTGTACGCTTTTGGCGCTGGTTCGGGCGTTTTTCGGTCGCTTTCGGCACATTCCTGGCCACATTTCATGCGTTTTTATTTACTTGCTATGCATTCCCATTTGCGTCCCACATCATTTTTTTCCTAATTTCATCCTCCTTGGTTTGAACAACTTTTACCATTTAGCTATTTTTGTCCGCAAACTTTTTTAGTGTGACTTAAAATGGATAAGTTCAAATCATTCATGAAGATTTTAGGCGCGGCCATCGTCAAGTATGGTTCCCTCGTTTGGCTGAAAATTTGGAGCTTGGTGAAGATTGCTTTTGCCAACAAGATTTTCCGCTGGTTCTTTATTTTCATGTGCCCGATTTTCGTGGCGTTTATCGCTGCGCTGGCCATCTACATTCATTATTCGCCGGAACTGCCGTCGCTTTCGCAGCTCGAACAGATCAATCCGCGACTTGTGACGAATATTTACGACAAGGATGGTCAAATTGCGCATGAATACTTCGTGGAACGCCGCGAATGGACTTCCATTGACTCGATCCCGCTGAACGCTATCCATGCCGTGATGGCGACCGAAGACCGTGCGTTCTACAAGCACTGGGGCATGAACGTTTGGGCGATTCCGTCTGCGCTTATCGAAAGTGCCGTCTCGGGCAACAAGCTCCGCGGTGCATCGACTTTGACACAACAGCTCACCAAGCTCTTGTTCCTCACGCCGGAACGTTCGCTTTCCCGTAAGATCAAGGAAATGATGACGGCTATCCGCATCGAACAGACCTACACGAAGGAAGAAATTCTTGAATTCTACATGAACGAAGTTTACCTCGCTGGCGGTAACTACGGTTTCCAGGCGGCAGGCAAGTACTACTTCGGCAAGCCGCTCGATAGCCTTTCTATTCCGGAATATGCTGTGCTCGCGGGTATGTTGCAGCGCCCTGAAACGTATCGCCCTGACCGTCACCCGAAGGCTTCCAAGCGCCGTCGTAACACGGTGCTCTATGCTATGCGTGATGCAGGCTATATCACGAACGAAGAATACCGCAAGTATATTGAAGAGCCGATTGTGCTCGCCAAGAAAGAAGACGTGACCGGAACGGGCTTGTATTTCTTCGAAGAAATACGCAAGTACATGGAAAAGAAGTACGGTGAAAATTCGCTCTATGCCGATGGCGTGTCCGTCTATAGTACGATTGATCCGGAAATCCAGGCGTTCCTTGACAGTGTCGCCTATGCACAGGTTGAACGTGTCCGTCGCCGCATCAAGTACCGCGCTACTCGCAGGCTCCAGCTCACCAAGAAGTACGACATGCCCGAAGATAGCGTTGTCGCTCACTTCGATAGCGTCTATACGCTCTTCAAGAAGGAATATCTCGCGGCTGATACGGTCCGCAACAGGCGTGGCCAGTTTACCCGATTCCCGGACAGTATCCGTTATCATCACGCAGAAGTAGCCGCAATTATTATTGAGAATGAGACTGGTGCTATTCGCGCTATGGTGGGCGGTAGCGACTTCAACAAGTCCAAGTGGAATCGTGCCGTGCAGTCCTTGCGTCAGCCAGGTTCTTCGTTCAAGCCGATCGTCTATTCTACCGCTATGGACAATGGCGCAAGCCCCTGCGACTCCGTGAATGACCAGCCGGTGACTATTCCGGATCCGGATGACAGGAATCCGAACAAGGTTTGGCGTCCGGGTAACTTCGAACATGACTTCGAAGGCATGATGACGCTCCGCCGCGCTTTGTACAAATCCAAGAACCTTCCCGCAATTTTGACCGGTATGAAGTATGGCCTCAGCAACGTGGTGAACTACGCTCGCAAGTTCGGCATCAAGCGTGCTCCGTTGCAGGCGGTCCCGAGCTTGGCTCTTGGTTCCGTGGGGGCAACGCTTATGGAAATGACTTCTGCTTACACTGTGTTCCCGAACGGCGGTAACCGTATCGAACCGTACATGATTGAATCTATCGTGGACCGCAATGGTGAGGTGGTGGAGAAGAATTCCAAGATTGAACATGAAGTCTTGCGCCCGGCATCAGCTTACTTGATGGTCGATATGCTCAAGGACGTGAACGTTCGCGGTACAGCAGGCCGTGTGTGGGCTTCTGGTTTCCGCCACCCGAGCGGAGGTAAGACGGGTACGACGAACGATTACACGGATACGTGGTACATCGGTTTCACGAAGCAGTACACGATGGGTGTGTGGGTCGGTTCCGATACGCCGGGGACCATGGGTGCCGGTCATACGGGTACCGAAGACGCTCTTCCGATTTGGATGGCCACGATGACTAAGTTGCACAAGGACTTGCCGAAGCTCCCGTTCCCGGTTCCGCCTGGCGTGATTAGCCGTGGCATCTGCAACCACACGGGTCTTATCGCAGGCGAGTTCTGCTCTGAAAAGACTTACTGTCTCTACACGGCGGGCTACGGTCCGACCGAAAAATGCGATGGCAACCATTTCTCGTCGCAGACAAAGTCTGCTGATGACGCTACGTTGTTCAGTAACAAGAGTGTTGTCGAAAACAACCGTTACGAAGCTCCGCAGCCCAAGAAAAAGAAAGGAAAGGGCAAGGACGAACCGCAACAGCCCAAGCGCAATACGAGAAAGATGTTCTAGCGATTGGCTGTTGGTCGTTAGTCTTTGGTTATTAGATGAAATTTAAAGGAGCCTGCGCGGGCTCCTTTTTTTTGTACATCGTCGTCCTGATTTATTTCTACCGCGTCATCCTGACGCCGAAGGCGAAAGACAACTCAGAAGGCGAGTATGCCCTAAGGCGAATGCCGCAGTTGTGCTTGCACAAATATGGCTGAGCCGTTTAGCAAGACGCGAAGCGTCAATGTTGCGACCATGTTTGCATGGGCATAACTGAGCCAAAGAGTTGGGGCGTAGCCCCATCCAGTAAAGTATTGTACAGCGTCATTCTGAGAGAACATGTTAACGTCGTCCTGAACAAAGTGAAGAACCCGGTTAAGTCTTGTACTGCAAAACGAGAAATAGCAGGCCCCTTCGTTGCGCTCAGGGTGACAAATGCATACAAAAAATCCCGAGCTCGTAAGAGTCGGGATTTTTAGTGGAGTTAGAATATGAAATTCTAGCGGATTACATCATGCCGCCCATGCCCATGGACGGATCCATAGCCGGAGCTGCCGGAGCCTTCGGTTCTTTCTTTTCGGTGATCACGCAGTCAGTTGTGAGGATCATCGAGGCGATGGAGGAGGCGTTCTTGAGAGCCGTGCGAGTCACCTTAGCCGGGTCAATGACGCCAGCCTTGATGAGGTCTTCGTAAGTATCGGTCTTAGCGTTGTAGCCAAAGCCGTCCTTGCCTTCCTTGACCTTGTTCACAACGACAGAGCCTTCAAGGCCAGCGTTCTGGACAATCTGGCGGAGCGGTTCTTCGATAGCGCGGCGGATGATTGCAGCACCAGTCTTCTGGTCGGCATTGTCGAACGTAAGAGCGTCGATAGCCTTTTCAGCACGGATGAGAGCAACACCACCACCCGGAACGATACCTTCTTCGACAGCGGCACGAGTTGCGTGCATAGCGTCGTCGACGCGGTCCTTCTTTTCCTTCATTTCGACTTCGGTAGCAGCACCGACCTTGATCACAGCAACGCCACCGGCGAGCTTTGCCAAGCGTTCCTGGAGCTTTTCACGGTCATAGTCGCTCGTGGTAGCTTCAATCTGCTTCTTGATCTGAGCGATACGGCCCTTGATAGAAGCGGCGTCACCAGCACCTTCGACGATCGTGGTGTTGTCCTTAGTGATGGTGATGGACTTTGCCTTACCAAGCACTGTCACCGGAGCGTCTTCGAGCTTTGCACCCGTGTCTTCAGAGACGAGCATACCGCCAGTGAGGATTGCGATATCTTCGAGCATGGCCTTACGACGGTCACCGAAGCCCGGAGCCTTGACTGCAGCAACCTTCAAAGTGCCGCGCATCTTGTTCACAACGAGCGTTGCGAGTGCTTCGCCATCGACGTCTTCGGCGATGATGAGGAGAGACTTGCCCTGCTTTGCAACGTGTTCGAGCATCGGGAGCAAATCCTTCATGGTAGAAATCTTCTTGTCGTACAGGAGAATGTACGGATTTTCGAGAGCGACTTCCATGCTGTCCGTGTTCGTGACGAAGTACGGAGAGAGGTAGCCACGGTCGAACTGCATACCTTCGACAACGTCGAGGACAGTTTCAGCAGTCTTGGATTCTTCGATGGTGATGACGCCATCGTTGCCGACCTTTTCCATAGCGTTGGCGAGGAGTTCGCCAATTTCCGGGTCGTTGTTTGCAGAAATCGTTGCGACCTGGGCGATGTGTTCCTTGCCGTTGATCTTGACGGCCATCTTGCCGACTTCCTTGATCACAGCTTCGACAGCAGCGTCCATACCGCGCTTGATGTCCATCGGGTTTGCACCGGCAGCGACGTTCTTCAAGCCTTCACGAGTGATTGCCTGAGCGAGAACGGTTGCAGTTGTGGTACCGTCACCAGCAGCGTCAGAAGTCTTGTTCGCGACTTCCTTAGCCATCTGTGCGCCGAGATTTTCGTATGCGTCTTCGAGTTCGACTTCCTTAGCGACAGAAACGCCGTCCTTAGTGACGTTCGGAGCACCGAAGGAGCGTGCGATCATGACGTTACGGCCCTTAGGACCGAGAGTAACCTTAACTGCATTGGCGAGCTTGTCAACGCCCTTCATGAGCGATTCGCGAGCTGCTACATCAAACTTCAATTGCTTTGCCATTTTTGTATTTCCTTTTTTAAAATTTTTTAGAGGTGTTAGGTTTTAGGTTGTAGGGGTTAGGTTATTATCGCGGCTTTGCCGCCTTCTATAGATGCGCCTTCGGCGCCATTTTTTTTCCTATAGCCTAATCCCTAATACCTATAGCCTATTACAGAGTAGCGATAACGTCGGATTCCTTGACGATGAGGAAGTTTTCGCCGTCGACGGTAACTTCAGTACCGCTATACTTGCCGTAAAGCACCACGTCGCCAACCTTGACTTCCATAGCAACGACTTCGCCCTTGTCGTTCTTGCGACCCGGACCTACGGCTACGACCTTACCCTGCATCGGCTTTTCCTTTGCATTATCCGGAATGAAGAGACCGGAGGAGGTCTTCTGTTCGGCTTCAGCCGGCTTGACAACGATTCGATCTGCTAAAGGCTTGATCATTATTTTTATCCTCTTTTGAGCTTTTGCCCAGTTAAATTGCTTGGCCCAATTGATTGTTGGAGTTGTTCCAAATTGGACCATTTCTTTTGTTACACCCATCCTAAAGCAATTTTCGTGCCAATATATAAATAAACCTTTTTGACGCGTTGTTTGGTGTGCTTTATATCGTGATTGTTTAATTTTGATACACTGCTGCTTTTACTGTTTGGATGTGCATGAAACGTGTTTTAAAATGAAACCGATGGTTTCGTGTTGTAGTTATTTTATTTGACGTAATAAACGGCTAAAGTCCACCCCAAATGACAAATTCCTTGTTTTTTTTACCACATTTTTATTATCTTGTAGTCTTACGTAAGGGTGTTTGAAAACACTAAAATAAAAAAGGGTTTTTGAATGAAAATAGTTCTTCCTGTTGCTGGCAATGGCGTTCGCCTTCGTCCGTACACAGAAAATTTGCCGAAGTGCTTGCTTCCTGTTGCTGGTAAGACAATTATAGATTGGATTGTTGATGACGCACTGTTTTTAAAACCGACCGAGACTATTTTTATTACAGGGTACAAAGCTTCTGTAGTCGATGATTTTTTGAGGCAAAAACCGGAATGGGGCGCCGTACGTACCGTGGTGCAGTCCAATCCGCAGGGCTTGGGTGAGGCTATCAGCCTTGCTCTTCCGTATGTAAACGATGAAGAACCGCTTTTGATTATCCTTGGCGATACGCTGTTCGAGGCTGATTTGTCCATTTTGGAAAGTGCAGAAGATAACATCCTTTACACGTTTAAGGTCGATGACCCGAAGCGTTTCGGTGTTGCTGTTACAGACAAGGATGGCCGTATCGAACGTCTTGTGGAAAAGCCGCAGGAATTTGTTTCGGACGAAGCTATAGTTGGTATTTATTACATCAAGGATGTCAAGGCGCTTAAGGAGGCCTTGAACTACCTCATGCAGAACGATATCCGCACGAAGGGCGAATTCCAGTTGACGGATGCGCTTGAACGCATGATCCAGGGTGGTTGCAAGTTCCGTACGGCTCCAGTCAAAAAGTGGCTGGACTGCGGCCTTGTTGAAACCTTGCTTGCTACGAACGCACATGTGCTGCAACGCAATGAAAAGTCTGCTCCGCAGAAGTTCGAAGGTTCCGAAGTTATCATGCCTTGCCACATCGGTAGAAACGTGACCATCAAGAATTCGAAGGTCGGTCCTAATGTGTCGGTTGGCGATGGATGCGTGATTGAAAATTCCGAAGTCAGTGATGCCATCCTTTGGGATTGCGTAAAGGTTGTCAACCAGAAAGTAGCTGACGCCGTGATTCACGTATAATTTTTGAAAAAGCGGAGCGCATGAATGCGCTGCACGCTTGATTTGCATTTAGAAAAGGGCATCGCTCATGCGATGCCCTTCTTTTTATTTTCGTCTGTAGCCGCAGAGCGGCGTTCTCTCGTCTATTACTGCACGTCTACAGTTACTTTGTACATAGGCTTGTCCTTGTAACTGCGGAGAGCTTCTCTCGGAGCCGTGATGACCTTCAGGTTCTTCTTCGTGATGCCTGGCTGAGCGCGTAAGACTTTGAGGAGGTCGGCGTTGCGCTTTGATGCCATTTGCGGGAGAACCTTCATCATGTAGTTCTTGTCGATTTCGGCGGAATGTTCCTTGACGTAAGCCTGGAATTCCTTGTCCTTTTCTTTAATTTCTTCGATGGCCCTGTAGTCGAGTTCGTTCAGTTCCGTCTTGTTGTTCTTTTGCTTATAGAAATCGATCTTGAGCTGCTTGACCTTGTATTCCTTGGCGGTCTTTCTCGGGTTGTAGTACTGCGTGAAGGTCAGCATCAGGTTCGGGTCCTTCTGGATCATTTCCGTCATCTTGGTGGCCTTGGCGTACTGTTCGCTGGTGAACGTATCAGTGTTTGCGTCAATCAGCACTTCGTCGTTCTTACCGAGGTCAAAGCCGAGCGCGCTTGCGCCTGCCATAGCGAGGTTTCCAACGAGTCTGAACGGAGAAATAGCGACCTTCACGAGCAGGTTCACGACGGTCTTCCAGATGATTTTGCCGTAAGAGAATTCAGGGTCATCGAGGTTGCCTTTGACCGGCACGTCGAACTGGATTTTGTCGTCCTTGTCCTTCAAAATGTAGAGACCGATTTTCATCGGGACGGTGTATTCCGGATCGATGTCGTCCACCTTGTTGCCAACGGTGATGTTGTAAATGTCAATCGTGTTCTTGCTGTCGAGGTTGCGGTCGACAATCTTGTTTTCGCTGGCGAATGCAAGTGTGCCCGCCTTGAGCGGGTAGGCGGTGTAGTGCAACGAGTAGTTCGAGAAGTGCTTGAGCACGAGGTTTTTGACGCTGATGTAGATGTCCATCGTGTTTAGGTTGCTGAGGGCTCCGTGGTACTTGAGCGAGAGACTACCGCCTTCGGGGAATGCGGCAGAAACGTTCACGTTGCAAGGCGTGTCGTAGTTGATGTTCTGGCCGGTAACGGTAATGGCGCTCACCTTGTAGTTGAACGGACGGATAATGGTGTGATCGGTGATGGTGATGTAAGTGTTCTTGACGAGGAGCTTGTTAATCTTCGCCTTGAGCTTCTTTGCGGCGGCGGGCTTTTCTGCTGTGTTTGTTGCGCTTGTCGAATCAGCGGCGACCTTCGTCGTGTCTGCGGGTTCTTGCTTTGCGGCTTCTGCAACCGTTTCTGCCTGCGTAGAATCGGCGGCGGTTGTATCCGTCATGCTTCCGGCCTTGTTCTTCGGGGTGAGGAGTACGTCAATGTTTGTCTTGCCGTCCTTGTACAGGTCGATGTGGGCGAAAGCGCCATCTACGATGACGGAGTCGATGAGGTATTCGTTGTCGACAAGGTTTGCCTTGTTGATTCCGACGGTGACGTTTTCTGCGCCCATCTTGCTTCCGCTGACTTCGGTGAGGTCAATCTTGTCGAGCGAGACCTTGCCCTTGACATTGGAGGCGAGGATGCTGTTGATGTTACCGCTGATGGAGATTTGAGCCGAGAGGTAACCCGCAAAATCCTTGTAGTTGATGGAATCGTTCAGGTACGGCTTGATGCAGGAGAGTGCAAATCTATTCAGGTTCAGGAAAATGTTGAAGTCGTAGGTGGCCATGTTGGCATCGACCTTCACGTTCAGGTCACCGCCGTCTGCAAACTTGAGGCTCACGTCGACGCCGGTCGAGTTGTCTTCGAGATAAATGGCCGGGATGTTGATGGAAAAGTCCTTGAGGTGGAACTTGGAGCCGACTTTTGTATCCTGGTAGATGATGTTGCCCTTGTCGAATACAATGTTTCTCAGGCTGAGCTTGACGGGAAGGCCTGCTGCAATTTCGGCTGCGCTCTTGCTGCTGTCCGATTCGACCTTCTTTTCTTCGGGGTGCTCGGCGTAATAGATGCTGTCCTTTTGGGCGAGGAAGTCTAGGATGTCGGAGAAGTTGAAGCGTTCTCCGTGCTGCGTGGTGCGAACATAGAGGGCCTTCATGTAGATGTCGCTGATGTCAAGCGTTCTCGTGAAGAGCTTGAGCGGGTTGATGTTCATGCTGAACTTGTCGAACGCGACAAAGCGGGTCTTGTCGTCCGCTTCCATGACCGCGAGCGTATCTACGTCCAAGACGTAGGTGAACGGGTTCAGGCTGATGTTCTTGATGGTGATGCTTCGGCCAATCATTTCCTTGGAGTGCTCTTCGATGTAGCTACGGGCAATCTTGGGCGCTACGAGAAGTGTGACGAAGTAGAGGAGGATCAGTGATCCTAATACGATGAGGGTAATTTTGAGTGGCTTTTTCATGTAGTAAAATCTAAATATAAATGAGCGAAAAGTGTAATGTTCCCTATGGTAAACACGTCTGTCATGATTTGTTTTCCGTCTTTGTCCTAAAAAAGTTATTCTTAGGGTATGGATGCGAAAATTCACTATTGTCACCCCGGTTACGTTCCCTCGGTTTCCAAGACTTTTTTGGTCGCCTTTTCGGAGGACGTTACTTTGCCTTCGGTCAAGTTCAAGATTTTGGATAGCGAAAAACACGCTGTTTACGAGGGCTTGGCTGAAAAATTGCAATGCTGCGAATACTCCGGCGAGACTCTGTTCAAGGGGGACTTTTCAACGGTTAAAACCCCAGGGCGTTACCAGATTGCTTTGGCGGACTTTGATGTGAAGTCGCGTTTATTCGAAGTCTCGGATGAATGGCTCGTTCGCGAACTCAAGGCGAATATCAAGTCGTTCTATTACCAACGGAGTGGAGTTGAATTGCCGGAACGCTTGGCAGGGAGGTGGGCACGCCCGGCGGCGCACTTGGACTCAGCTCTTGAATTCCATCCGTCGATGGAACGTGCGGGGCTTTGGAACGCCCATGGCGGCTGGTACGATGCGGGCGACTATGGCAAGTACATTGTGAATGGTGGCGTGAGTGTTGCAACACTCATGCTTGGCTGCGAACTCATGCAGGCGCATTCTCAAAAGCCTTCGATTGTTGGTGGTACTGCGTTCAAGGAAACGTACGAACTGCCGGTAAGCTTGCTCGATGAAATCCGTTTTGAACTGGAATTTTTCTTGCGCATGCAAGACGAAGATGGAGGCGTATTTTTCAAGGTGACGCCTTACCGTTGGGATGGTTTTGTGACACCTTCGGAATCGGACGCTTCTCAAAAGCGTTACATTCTTGGAAAGTCCACGTCTTCGGCTCTGAATTTTGCAGGTGCGCTTGCACAGGCGCATCACGTTTATGCCAATGTCGATTACGCATTTGCTGAAAAATGCTTGTTTGCTGCGGTTCGTGCTTACCTTTGGGCCGAGAAAAATCCCGAAGTCGACTGGCCGCAAAATACCGAGGGCAGTGGCGGCTATGGCGATTCTGATTTAGGCGATGACTTTTTCTGGGCTCGTGCAATGTTGTATCGCGAACTGAAAAACGTTGAAAGTATTGCTGATGTGAATGTTTCAGGCTTGCTTGAACGTTTGGAAAGTCAACTTCCGGTAGATATGGACACGTACTTGCCGACATACGGATTGCAATGGCGATCGACACAGAATCTAGCCTGGTTTGCGCTTGCGACAATGGATTGCAAGTGGACGGAACGCGCCCGTATGGCTTTCAAGTACACGGCCGAAGAAATCTTGCATCTGCAAAAGGAAGACCCGTATGGACTTTCAATTCGTAAGTTCATCTGGGGGAGCAATGGCGATATTGCAAACCATGCGCTGACGCTTTATTTGGCGTATGAATGGTTTAATGATTCGAAGTATCGTGATGCGGCAATGGAACAGATTGAATTTATTTACGGCAAGAATCCTGTGGATGTGAGCTTTGTGACGGGCTCTGCTTGGAGTTCCCCGAAGTTCCCGCATCACCGCATTAGCCATTCCGATGGCGTTGATGAACCGGTGCCTGGGCTTGTCGTTGGTGGCATTAATGAAGACCGCCAGGATTTGCACAGGAATCCGCATTACATGGGGGAGGCTCGTGGCATGTCTTATGCAGACGAGCAATGTTCCTTTGCCAGTAACGAAGTTGCTATCAACTGGAGTGCTCCTTTGACGGCAGCTTTGTTGCTGTTAAGCGCTTAATTTGTCATGCCCTGCTCCGACAGGGCATCTCCCTCTAGTTATTTCTTGCCTTGCTTTGCCGGCACTTTGGCGGGCGTCTTGACGTCGCCTTTCTTCTCTTTCGGCTGTTCTTTCGCTGTTGCCTTGGGCGCGTCTTTGGACGGCTCTTTGGCTTTCGTCGAAGTTTTTTCCTGCGTCTTACTTGAATCTTTTACAGTTTCTTTTGTTGTTTCTTTGGCTGTTGCTTTTACAGAATCCTTGACGGCTTCTTTTTCTGATTCGGCTTTTATCTTGTCTTCAATTTTCGGTAGGAGTTTTTGTAAGTTGACATTTGAGCGGAATTCGCGCTTGTATTCGGCGTAAGAGCGAATTGGCTTGTAGTAAGAAGAATCTACCGCTTTGAGCGTGTCTGTATTGAACAAGTCAAAATACGAGGCGAAAAGTGCAGCCCAGCTGCGAAGCCAGTCCTTGCGGGATTCTCGGTTGCTGTACCAGCAGTTTGGATTGTATGTGTAATGGTGAATGTCTTTTGTTACGTAGACAGGACTGTTGCCGGAGAGCTTTTGGAAAATTCTCTTGACTCTGTATGTCGACGAGGCTCCTGTCAAAAGAAGGACTGTATCGGCGTTGTGCTTTTTGAGCCAGGGAACGAGTGAATAGGCTTCGCTAATGGTGGAGGGGTCGTTGTGCGGAACGAGAAAAACGGCGTTGCTGTCAAATGCTCCGAGTCTCATGAAGTCGTCTGCGTAGAATTCGGAGTTGCTGCGTTCACGGTAGACTCGGCGACCAAGTAGCAATACAGAATCGGCCTTGCCTTCTTTAACAAGATTTGCCGCGTAATCGCTACGTTCTAAATCTGCGCTTTGTCCGTCAAGGACGGCGACCCATTTGACATGCTCGATTTCATCATCTTCGACGAGCCAGTGACCGCTTTTTTCAAAAATGGCGTATGTGAGGACTGCAATAGCAAATAAAATCAGCAGTGCGATGCCCACGCTGAAGTTTTTTTTCTTTTGGTTGTTCTTATCTAATTTTAAAATCTTTGACAAAATAATTACCTACAGAACTTGTACAATGCCGCATCCTCGCCATCGGAATAATATTTTTTGCGGATGCTGTATAGCTTGAAACCGTGCTTCTCGTAAAAGGCGCGAGCCTTGACGTTACCGTCGCGGACTTCCAAAAAGCATTGGTCACCATTTTCGGTGAGCTTGTCCAAACCCGCTTTCAAAAGTTGACTGCCGATGCCTTTGCGCTGTTCTGATGCGCGAGTGGCGATACTCAAGAGCTCGGAATCGGGTCCGAGTAAATGGAATATTGCGTAGCCCAAAAGTACGCGGCTCGTGTTGTTATTTGAACTGCCGCAGTTTTCTTCACAAACAACGCAGTACGCATAACTAGCGCGGATTTCCGACAGAAACTGCTTTTCGTTCCAATCCTGAAACGCAAGTTCCCGTTGCAATTCGAGAACTTGTGGCAAGTCATTTTCGGTCATCTCGCGCAGTCGCATTGTGATTACACCTTCAACTTCTCGAAGTACGAGGGCTGGATGTAGTTTGCTTCTTGAATGAGCGAAGGCTTCACGGTGTCGAAAAGTGGGCTCCACATGTTGAGCTTCTTGTCGGTGTCGAGAGTCGTTGCAATTCCCTTGTCCTTGAAAACGGCGACGAGCGCTTCGTCTGCAAGTGCGGCCGCATCAACAACGGCGTTCTTCACGGAGCTTGCCTGGAGTCGTGCAACTACATCTGCAGTTTCGATAAAGCTCTCTTCGTTGTTCAGACGCAAATACCAGAAGCCATTGCGTGCGCGAATCACGACGGCCGTATCGCTGTCGGCGGCTCCCGAAAAGCAGGCGAGGGCTTGCAATGTCGTCACGCCATACAAATGGCGTTTGCCACTAAAGCAAAGCCCTTGGCAGAATGCAACGCCCGTACGCAGTCCGCTGAACGAGCCCGGCCCGACAGTTACCATGACACGCTTCACGTCATCGAGAGTGGCGCCGACCTTAGCCAAAAGGTTATCCAAGCTTGCGCTCAAGATTTCGCCTTTGGCGGACGGATCGACTAATTCTTCATACACGGAATCCGCGCACAATGCCATCGAGATTCCCTTTCGGGATGTGTCTACTATTAAGTTATAGTTCATAGTTACTAGTTCGTAGTTACTAGAACTTAGAGTTTAGAACTTAGAGCTTAGAAAAAATGCTTGGATCAACTTGTCTAAGTTCTAAGAGCGAAGCGGTCTAAGTTCTGCCAACTGCGGCAACGCCGCTAACGTTTAATCTCCAAGCTCTTGTCGATGATGAGGTCGATGAGCTGGCTGTAGGTGATGCCAACGCAAGCTGCCTGTTGCGGCAACAGCGATGTCGGAGTCATGCCCGGGAGCGTATTCGTTTCAATTGCAAAGAGTTCTCCGTCCTTCGTGATGCGGACGTCCGTGCGACTGTAGCCTGCGCCGCCCAAAGCGTAGTGGGCTTTCTTCACAAGTTCCTGGATGCGTGCGGTAAGTTCCGGTGCAAATTCAGCCGGAGTGACTTCCTGACATTCACCGTTGTACTTCGCTTCGAAGTCAAAGTATTCGCGGGTTGTCATGCGCATTTCAGTCGGCGGGAGCGGCTTTTCACCTTCGATGTAACCGCAGCTAGCTTCGCCACCGGCGATGAACTTTTCGCAGAGCAAACGGTTAGAATCCTTGAACAAGTCCTGTGCAATCTTGCCGGCTTCGTCGAGATTCTTGGCGATGCCAATGCCGATGGAAGAGCCTCCCAGCGGGTCCTTGATAACGAGCGGGTATCCGAGTTCATCGGCAACGCTTACGAGCGTGTCGCCTGTGAAGTCATGCTTCCAGATCACGCGGTAAGGCGGAGTCGGGATGCCGTTTGCACGGTAAATTTCCTTGGACTTGATTTTGTCCATGGCGAGTGCCGATGCCAAAAGGCCGCAGCCCGTGTACGGGATGTTCCAGTTTTCGAGCATTGCCTGGATGTGTCCATCTTCGCCCCATTTGCCGTGGAGGGCGAGAAACGCAATGTCAGCAGACGGGAGTTCCGAAAGTGCCGGGGATTTCTTTTTGTTTGCCGCCGTGCCTTCGAGGCTGTGGAAATAGTTTGCCGAGAAATTTGCTTTCTGGTACGGAGAAAGTTCACGGGAAGACCAATGCCAGGTACCGTCCTTGTCAATGAGCACCGGGTGGATGTTGTACTTTTCCGGATCCATGGCGCGCACAACGCCAGTACCGCTAACGACAGAAACATCATGTTCAGTAGATGGACCACCCATCAAAACCAAAACGCGTAAACGGGACATAAAAACCTCACTAAAAATCTTTGCGGTTTAATCTAGTAAATTAGTCGTTGCTCAGTAGCTGTTGGTCTATATTTACTAGTTGATTGTTAATAGAGGGGGGAGGCAAGATGTTTAATAAAGCGTGTGGATGGGCTAAAAAACAAAAAAAGTCCGATTTTTACGTCAATAAAGCTTTAAAATGCGCTTTTTTTACGTAAAAATGTAATGTTGTATGTACTTTTTTGATGGCTTTTTCTTGAAAAATCAAATTTATTCTCTTTTGCTGATGAAAACTGTAGGTTTGGTGGCAAAAAACGGGATGAAATAGACGTGCTGAAACATAAAATTTGTTATTTTGTTCTGAAAATTACGTAAAAAAACTAAATTTCTGCATTTTTTTGACGTAAAAAACGCTGAAATTTTAAAATTTGATGCTGCGCAAGCCAAAACAAGCTTAAATAAGCCTAAAAACAACAAATATATGCCTATAAATCTTGCCGGATTGAACTGACATAATCTATATTGAAAAAGATAGGTGTTAATAAGGAGTTCTTATGCGAGTATTTGTAACGGGTGGAACTGGTTTTATTGGCCATTACGTGGTCAAAGCCCTTTTGGAAAAGGGACACGAAGTAGTTGTTGCAACGCGCCACCCGAACAAGGTGCCGACTTTAAGAGCTAATCCAAACGTCACGTTTGTTGAGGCTGCACTCACGGATTTCGAAAAGATGGGCGAAGGCCTGATTGGTTGCGATGCCTGCATTCATGTGGCTCTTGGCTGGGGTGATTCCCCGAGCGCAATGCTTATGAATGATACTCGAGCAACGGTTGCTCTCCTTGAAATGTCCGCTCGTGCAGGCTGTGAAAAGTTCATTATGACGAGTAGCACTTCGGCTATGGGTCGCGTGCGTTCCGAAATGCGCGAAACCACGAGCAATTTGCCGATAGACCTTTACGGCGCCACCAAGGCTGCTGGCGAAGCTTTTGTGCTTGGCTTTAGTCATGGCTACGGAAGCCAGTTCCCCGAAGTCAAGATGAAACGCAATATCATCCGTCCGGGGTACACGTTTGGCAATCCGGCGTTCCCCGATGGCTGCTCGCAGCCGGACCGCCGCTTCTTTGAAATGGCTTACGCTGTTAAGGAAAATCGCGATATCAACATCATCAAGAACGACGGTACGCAGTTTATCCATGCTTCCCAGCAGGCGCAAATTTATATGAAATTGCTGGAATCCGACTACAACGAAGAAATTTTCTTGGGCCTCGGATCCGAATGGATTAGCTGGAAGGAAATCGCCGAAAAGATGATCGCTCTCAAGCCTGGTTGCACTTCAAAGATTGTAGAAACCGATATGGGCTGGGGCGATGAACCGATGCTTTATGATGTCCAAAAAATCAGGGATTGCTTTGGTCTTGCGTTTGACGCTCACGAGCTCCTTGATGACCATATTCGTTGGACTTTTGAAAACGCATAGTTTACAAGTATTTTTTTAGGCAGAACAGCGCTGTGTAAACAGCGCTGTTCTTTTAATCGAGAATACTGCTGACAACCAGGGATATAAGCCCAGGAATCATTGCAAACTTTAGGATAGCTTGGGCTCGGCGGTAGTTCTCGCTGCTTGCGCTAAAAATGGCGATGGCAAAGCAAGGAGTGAGTGTCAATCCCGTCATCAGGAGGAATATCGGCGGATAATTGTGGCTGAATAGTTTGTTAAGGAAAAATACAGGGACGGGAAGAGAAATCCATGTGAATATAAGGATGTCTCCTGCGAGGCGGCGTGCAATTTTGTCTCCCGCGACAATTGGAAACGTCATGATTCCTGCTTTTAAATCGCCAGCTTTGTCTTCTAGGTCTTTGTATAATTCGCGGGCTATGGTGAGTAGGAATGCAAAGGGAATGGCGGGGATGATTGCCCAAAAGTGTTCTTCGGGGAACTCGCGATTAGAAAAGTTGAAGAAATACTGGACCGCAAAGAGTAGCGGGGTTGTGCAGAGTAAAGCCACGGTTATGTTTTTAAACGCTGGGGAGCGTTTGAGATGACGGTTGTATGCAATTAGCAGAGCGCCGAGTAAAATAAAGAACCACGCCGGGAATGTCAGGATGACGGCTCCCATCCATCCGAAATCTAGTGCGAGTTCCGGATTCTTGAGAACGTTTATAAATCTGAAACCCTGTATGACGCTATCGGTAATTCCGCAATAAAGCATGAGTATGGCGAGAAGATTGCTTGTGATGCGAGCTGCTCTCACGGAGATTTTGCCTGTAACAAGTGGACGTTCTGGACGGTTTAGCTTATCGCTTTCTAAATCGAGAATGTCATTTTGGATATTGGCAAAGCCGATTGCTGAGGCAAAACCAACGGCTTGAAGTATGAGAATTTGAATTGGAGGTTTGAATTGTAACAGTGTATAGCCCACCAAAAGCGTGATTATGGCGATTACAATATTCACGGGGCGTGTCATTTTAAAAAGTGTAAATAGCGTAGAAAACATGGATTTTCCCTTCGATTATGACCGAATAATAAACAAAAAATACGTTTGTGAAAAGAGCTTTTCTTTAAAATTACTTTAAATATGCGAAAAAGTGCATCTGTTAGTTCCATGCTTTGCCGATATCTTTCTTCTTCCTACTTCAAACTTTCTACGGTCTACTGATTACTATCTTTACACCATGCCTTTTTTTACGAAGAGTAATTTGGAAGATTTGAGGAAGGAAGCCGAACAGCTTTCTATATGCGTCGAACATTTCCTGTATGCTTCGGAACATATTCCCGAAAGCGACTGGAAGACGAAAGGGTTTTACGATAATTGCATCGAGAAGTGTAATGGTCGCCTGAAGGCGATTCATTTTCTGATGGAATCGATTCGCCGCGGACGCCCTGTGACTGAAGAGGAATTGGAAGAGGCTCGAGAGCTCGAAGACGAAAAACTTTCTAAATTGAAAAATGATGCGAAATAACGATTTTGATTCCGACGACAATGATGCTCCGTTGAAGAGTGTACGCACGTCTAGGCGCGAACACAGAAGCCGCCGTATCGACGTGATGCGTGAATTGGAATCGGGTGTCGTTGATGAACGCCCGATCAAGGAGCGTTTTAGTCGCGAATTTAAAAAGGCGAAAATCAAGCGCATCAAGAATCCGGTCGAAAACATCGGTGAAGAAAATTGCGTGGAAGGGCTTGTGCTCGAAGTCCACCGTCGCACTTGCGAAGTGAGATTAAACGAGAAGGAGGTGCCCTCCCCATACGCGGATCATGCTCACATAAGTGCTAAAGCACTAAGTGATCAAAGAGCTCAAGGCGGGCATGACAACCTTCCTACTTCCGACTTCCTACCGTCTACTGTAACTGCCATGTACCGCGCAACAACGTCCAAGACGCTCGGCGAGTTCCCGGCCGTGGGCGACCGCGTCTTGCTTGGTCTTGTGAATGATGGCGATGATGAAGGCGATGGTGTCGGTTCGCAGAAGTATTGCGTTGTGCGTGTGCTCCCGCGAAAGAGCGAACTCAAGCGTCCGGGCCCGCGTGATAGCTTCTACAAGCAGCAGACGCTTGCCGCAAATATTGACCAGGTGGTGATTGTCGCGAGCGTGACGCAGCCTGAATTCAACTACGGATTCATGGACCGCTTTTTGCTTGCCGCAAACTTGAACGATTTGCCGTTTGTGCTCGTTCTCACTAAGATGGATTTGTTGCCGAATGGTGAAGCCGACTTGTCAAATGATATCCGTGATTTCATGAAAATTGTAGACAAGGTGATTCCAGTGAGCGTTAAAAGCGGGGATGGTCTTGAAGTTTTGCGCAATGAACTCGTCGGAAAATCCTCTGTCTTTAGTGGCATGAGTGGTGTGGGCAAGTCTACATTGATTAATGAACTTGTACCGCATGCCGAACTGCGCACGGGAGATGTCCGCGAACGCGACGGCAAGGGTCGCCATACGACGACCTCTTCAAGCTTGTTCAATTTTCCGGGTGGCGGTTACGTGATTGACACGCCGGGTATCCGTAGCATTGGCCTTATGGACATGGAACCGGAAACGCTGGCAAAAATTTTCCCAGGATTTTTCGAAGATGACTTGTTTACGTGCAAGTTTAGCAACTGCAAGCACCTCAAGGAACCGGGTTGCGCTGTTCGTGCTGCCGTTGAGTCGGGAAAAATCTCCGAAGCCCGTTATGCAAGCTATGTACGAATTTTGAATTCAGGAAAGTAATTATATGTCTGATTACGTTGTGAAAATTGCCCTAGTGGCATCAATTATTTTTATGGGTTATAGCATCTCTGAATTTGCCGCAAGCTTCAAAACTGTGAGTGAAAAAATTGGTGAATTCTTGAGTCTTGCAAAAGAAAATTCTGCTACAGATTCCGATTTGCGTAGGACCAATATTTTCCTCTCTTGCCTTCTTTCTGTAGGCTACGTTGTACTGGTCTACTTTTCAAATATCGTCATTTGGATTGTAGCCCTGGTTATCTTGAAATTGGTGCTTACATTGTTTGTTTCTGATAAAGTTTTGATACAGGTTTTACGCGATGGTTCGCTTTCTAAAAAAGGTTATCTTGTCTCAAAATATGACGCCCTTTTCAATGCGATGATGGGCTTTGCTTTTGCCGTAATTCTGGTGATGTGATATGAAAATGACGATGCGTTTTGCTAAAAGTATAATCCTTGCGGTTTCGCTTGTTTTTAGTGGTGCTTCCACTTCGTTTGCTCAGTTGAATTCTGGTGGAGCAACTGCTTTTAATCCACTTAGCTCTACGGTTCCCGCTGGTGCGGGGACAAGCATGCGCTGGCCACTTATTTTGGGTGGTTCATTTGGACTTGGCGCTGGTGCGGGCGTGGGTGATGGTCACGGCGTTGGCATTTGCCAAATCAAGCCGATGATTGGCGCTTGGATGCCTGGCCTTGCCTTTGTTCGCTTGGGTTACGGTTTTTCGAGCTACGAAGAAAAGGATGATGATGGCTATAAGAGCGAAGTTGAAAGCTCTGATTTTAGCGTTGACTTGGGCGTGCATCTCCTCAGTGAATTTTTTGTGAAAGGTTCTTATTCTCGAGTGAGCGCTTTGAGTGAAAAAGGCGATGTCGCATGGAATGAATGGAGCGCTGGTTTTGGAACGTTTTGGATTGTATTCTCAAGAACGTTCCTGACATTGGATATCGGTTATCACTGGGTGCTAGAACACTATGACCCGTTCATCGATAAGGATGTCTCGGGTGGCCGTTGGCAGATGAATCTCGGATTCTCCGTGTTTGTCTATTAATTTGTAATTATTTATGAGTTGCGTAATGAAGAATGTTGCTGTTTTGGGTGGTGCTTTTGATCCGGTCCATAAAGACCACATGCGTGTGGCGCGAACTTGTTTGGACCGCGGTTTCTGTGATGAAGTCTGGTTTATGCCGAGTCCCGACCGTTGGGATAAGCAACTGAACGCTTCGCCAGAAGACCGCTTTGCGATGCTCAAACTTGCATTTTCGGGCGATAAGCGCTTATTCCTTTCTGATTTGGAAATCCAGCAGGGCGATTATCGCGGCTCGTACGTGTTCTTGATGAGCCTCAAGGAAAAATTCCCGGAAATCAATTTCCGTTTGCTCACGGGGGCCGATACTTACGAAGGCATTCCGCATTGGCGTGACCCCTTGAATTTTTACGGCACGAACTACAACGGCCATTTGCTGCTCCGCGATATTGAATTGATTGTCTTTGCCCGCAATGGTTATCCACAGCCGGATATGGAACAACATAAACGCAACGGCTACGCTCCGCTTTACTGGCTTGGTCCGGAACAGGGCTTTAACGGCGTTTATTCAAGTACCGCCATCCGCAGGTCGCTTTTGCTGAATCGGGGGGTGTGCCCGCAGGGTTTGGAACAGTCTGTTTACGATTACATTATCAAGCACGATTTGTACAGGGAATAAAATGGGCAAGGCTCCGTCAGATATGTTCTTTGAGAGCGAAGTGCGCCCGGAATACGAGGGTCGCCTTTTGCTCGATTCCCTCAGCGACCGCTTCACCTATCACAGCCGCGAAGACTGGATTGACCGCTTGTCGCGTGGACTTGTGACGATTAACGGGGCTGTAGCGAACGTGGATACGATTGCGCATCGCGGCGACAAGGTTGTGTACCATGTCGAAAATTACAGCGAGCCAGAAGTCCCGACTGATTTTGAAACGGTCTTTGAAGATGATGAATTTATTCTAGTTGCCAAGCCGGCTGGCGTGCCTGTACACCATACGGGTCGCATTTTCTACAACACGTTTGCAGCGATTATCCGTCGCGAATTTGATTCTGAGACGGCAACACCGATGCACCGCCTAGACCGCGATACGGGTGGACTTATCTTGTTTGCAAGGTATGGCGAAACGGCGGCTCGTTTCCAGAAGAATCTAGACCGCATTTTGCTCCGCAAGTTCTACCTTGCGGTTGTGCGTGGAAAGTTCCCTGAAGGCGAAATCGAATGCAAAATGCCTTTGCGCGAAGACCCGGAAGACCCGATTCGCTTGCGCATGCACCACCGTGTTGATGGCAAGGAATGCTTTACGCGCTTTAAGCTCGTGCGCCATTTGGATTGCCCTGAAATTGCTCCGGAACTATCGCTTGTCGAGGCGGAGCTCATTACGGGGCGTAAACACCAAATTCGTGCGCACCTAGCTGAAATGGGTTACCCGATTGTAGGGGACCGCCTGTATTACCGCGATGGTGAATTTTACCAGAAGCTCGCGCAGGGTGGAGAACTCACTGAGGAGGATTTGAAGGTGCTTGGGGCACGAAACCAGATGCTCTTTGCGTACAAGGTTGAACTGCAACTCCCTTACTGGAAGGAACCGCGCGTTTTTGAAAGCCACGCATACCCCGCTGACATGAAACGACTGCTGAATGGCGATTAAGTAGCTTTTTATTCTGTGAAAGCGGGATTATTATTCAAAAAAAAGATAATAGGAAGTCGTTGAGAGAATAAAGCGTCGGCCACAACCTTTAAAGGCGAGTGCCGCGACCATACTTGTATGGTCATGGTTGAGCCGTAAGGTTGGCGCTTGCGCCAGGATGGGTTTTAGATTTTTCCGAGCTTGGGCCCCGCCCGCATGAAGTTTTCGTTGCTTTTTAAAGCTTTAAATATTGATTTTATGCTAAAAATCTCGATTTTACGTTATTTTTGTAGAAATTCTAAATTTTTTAGGCTAACTTCTTTGTATTTTATGCACATGAAATTTTCATTCCTTCCTAAAGTATTGTTGTGTCTGGGGCTTTTTGGCGTTTTTGCCGTTGCCCAAGAAACGGTAGAAAGCGTTCGTCGCCAAATTAAGACGGTCGAAGCCGAAACCGCTCGCGAAAAATCTATGCACGAAGCCGAAAAGAAGCGCCATGCCGAATTCGTTGAAGTCGGTCGCAAAAAGGTGCAGAACCTCTCGGCCCAGAACAAGTCCTTGAAAGCCGAAATTGATTCGCTCAAGGTCGAACTCAAGAAAATTTCAGCGGCCCGTTCCAAGACGAACGGCTCGATCCGCTATTTCGAAAACCGCAAGACGAAGTACGCTGATTCTCTTGCGACGGTCATCGATTCTCTCGTGCCGTTCTTTGAATCGGATTTCCCGTACCGCACGGACGAAGCCGTCAAGAACATCCAGGAAATTGCAAGCATGTTGCACAAGGGCCTGATCGAAACGGACGACGCTCTGAACCGTACGATGGAAGTCTTTTACGACCGCATCCGCCTGGGTTACACCACCGAAGTTTGGAAGGGCTTCTTGCAGGTGGATGCTCGCAACGTGGCTGGAACGTATTTGCGCTACGGCGCTGTTGCCTCGATTTTCGTCAGCAATGACGGTAACGATGTCTTATTCCTCACTCGTAACGGTCTCGGCTACTCCTGGAAGAACGTCTCCGAAGACCTCACGATGCGCACAGTCCTTAAGGACGTGATGAAGGTTGCCGAAGGCAAGACCGCTCCAAGACTAGTGACTATCCCAGTATCTTTCCCGAAGGAGGCTAACTAATGAGCTTCCGTAATTTTACCGCATTTGTATTTGCCGCAAGCCTCGTGGCGCTCACGCCGACCGCAACACTTGCTCAGCAGAATATGACAGTCGATGCCGTCAAGAAGCGCGCCGAACTCAACAGCGCGAAGGCCGACCTCGAAGAAGCCCGCCGCAAGCGCGACATGGCCGTTGCCGCCCGCTGGAAGGACCGCGAAACGTTCAACAAGGAACGTGAACTCTTCAATGAAAAGTATCAGCTCGGCAAGGAACGCGTGGACGCCTTGATGTCCGAACGCACCCGCTTGCTCGAAGACGTGCGTGTGGCTCGCGAAGACTTGGCCCAGGTCAAGCTCCAGGCCGAAAAGGCCCGTGCCGAATACCTCTCGCTCGCTGCAGGTCCGGAACGCTTGGAAATGCTTGCCAAGTTCCAGGAACAGGGCGTACCGTTCAAGGTTGCTGAACGCATCGAAGCGCAGAACAAGGTCAAGAAAGAGATGGGACTTTACCGCGATGACCCGCTCCGCATTGCCCGCTCGTTGCTCGAAGTCGCGAAGAAAGAAATGAAGTTTACGCGTGAAGTTCGCACCGAAAAGGCGGACCTCATGTTCGGAAGCTCGGTTGCCGAAGGCGACCGCATGCGTTTGGGCGGCCTCTTTGCCATGCAGATGGCGAAGGTCACCGACATTAACGGTTTCCATCCGTCGGCTTTGATGCTCCCGGTTGCAGGCGAAAAGAAGCGCGTCTATAGCTGGCAAGAAAATCTTTCTCCCGAAACGCGCAAGGACGTGGCGAAGGCTTTTGCTAGCGCTAATGATTCCGCTTTCGTGATGGTGCCGGTCGATGTGCTCCTCAGCACCGAACTTTCGAGCGAACTTGCAAACCACCAGGAAACCACGTGGAAAGAAGACTTTGCTGAATTTTTCCACAACGGTGGCATTCTGATGTACCCGATTGCAACGCTCTTTATCCTCGGCCTTATTATCTTCCTCGTGCGCCTTGTTTGGCTCCTTGTGCTTGGTTTTGGTGGCCGTGGAGCCCGCAATGCGGTAAAGGCTCTCGCAAATCGCGACCTCCGTCTTGCAACTGCTGAATCCCAAAGTGCTCATGGTGAAGTGGGCAAGGTGTTGCGCTCCGTGCTTGGTAAGAATTTCAAGGACCGCGCGAGTGCCGAAAAGTCTCTCGAAGTCCTGTTCGCAGGCGAAGTGCCGAAGCTCGAAATGGGCCTCAGCTGGATTTCCGTGTTTGCATCGACTGCTCCGCTCCTCGGCCTTTTGGGTACCGTTATGGGTATGATTGAACTTTTCAATGTCATTACTATGCACGGCACGAGCGACCCGAAACTTTTGGCAGGCGGTATTTCCATTGCCCTCGTGACGACGGAAGCAGGCCTTATCGTGGCTATCCCGCTCCAGCTCTTGCACACGCTCCTCGTGAACATCTCGGATTCTGTCCGTACCCGTATGGAAAAGACGGGCCTTGCCGTTCTCAACGCTATCTGGATTAAGGAAAAGTAATGGACGAATACTCCGTCATCGAAGCGACCATGAGCATCCTGCTGCGCGGCGGCTGGGTGTTGCTCCCGCTATTCCTGATTGGGTGGCTGGGCTGGTTCTTGATGTTTGAACGATTTGGCTATTACCTTATGCTGAAAGGGCGTTCGACCACGAAGTTCTTCAAGGACTTGGACACGGTGGGCGAGGAGGCTGCATTTGCAAAACTCCGCAAGCGTCGCTTTGGCTACTTCTTGGCTCTGGTCGAAAACGTGCGCAAATACCGCAATGATGGCCCTGTGGCTGTGCGCAATGCGATGCTTGCGACGCGTCACGAACTGGACGTGAGCCTTTCCAAGTCGCTCAAGACGATTGTGACTTGTGCCTCGATTGCTCCGCTCCTCGGACTTCTGGGAACGGTATCTGGCATGGTGCATACGTTCGAGACGATTAAGCAATTTGGCTTTGGAAACCCGGTGCTCTTGGCCGATGGCATTTCCGAAGCGCTCCTCACGACGCAGGCGGGTTTGCTTGTCGCTTTCCCGTTGATGTTAGTTTATAACTATCTCGAAAGACGAGTGGATTCTATTGGTGATTTTGCCTGGGGTGAAGCGCTCAAGTTCGAAGAACGTTGCTTTGCCAAGGAGGTTGAATGAGTTTTATCCGTAAACGTTCAAGAAGCGGTGGAGGCATAGATGTCTCTCCGATGCTCGATATGGTGTTCATCCTTTTGATCTTCTTCATCGTGACTTCGACGTTCACGCGCGAAACCGGCGTGGATGTGACGAAGCCTAAAGCGAGTACCGCAAAGGAACTTGCGAAAGAAAGCATTTTGATTGGAGTCACCCGTCAGGGGACCATCCACATCAACGAGACGCAGGTGAACCTCTCGACTTTGCAGACCGTGCTCCGCCAGATGATGGCTGAAGCTCCGGATCGCCCGGTGATTATCGTGAGCGACCGTGACGCCCCCAACGGAGTCGTGGTTGATATTCTCGATGAATGTAATTTGGCGAAGGTGAGAAAAGTCTCCATTTCCGCGAATAAGGAGGAGTGATGGTTAGACGAAAGAACGGAGCTTCGCTCCTACAGACTAGAGACGAGAGAAATGGGGAAAGCTTTCCCCTCGCTCGTACTTTGTTACTCGCTACCCCTTCTAGCAGGGGCTCAATCGCCGCCCCCGCAACGCCCCGCTTTATGCATATGCAAATTTCTTTCATGAAAAAATCATCTCTCGTCCCTCGTCTCTCGTCTCTCGTCTAAATCCATGCTTGACTTTATAGCGAAATATTTCCGATTCCCGGTGGCGTTTGTGCTCTCGTTTGTTGTGGGTGCAGTATTTTTCCTTGCGATCCCGGTCATCAACGTGTTGTTCTTCGATAAAGGCGTGAAGTCCGAAAAAGTTCTCGAAGAAGTGACCGAAGTTGAAGTTCTCGTGAGTGAGAAAAAGCCCGAAGTGAAGCAGAAGGTCATCCGTACGGTGGCAACTCCGAATACGTTCAAGGTTTCGGCGCACATGGGCGTTTCTCGCAGCCAGAATTTTCAGATGGATTTATCGCTTGCCCGTGGTGCCGCTGGCGATGGTGTCGCCGTCGATGCTGGCACGATGGAAAACGTGATTTATGAGGCTGGCGAAGTGGATGAACAGGCGCAAGTGCTCCGTGAAATCCAGCCGAAGTTTCCAGAACGCGCCAAGAAAATGGGCGTCTCGGGTTACGTGAAAGTATTTATTGTGATTGATGTGAACGGCGATGTTTCGCAGGCTCAGGTGCTGACGCAGGACCCGGCAGGCTATGGCTTTGATATCGAAGCGCTCAAGGCTATTCGCCAGTGGAAGTTCTCTCCGGCGCAGTTACGCGGCTTCCCAGTAGCGCAAAAAGCTACAAAGGAGTTCCGTTTTGTTAAGTAATTTTAATTACAAATTTGGGAACTCTTTGTGTGGCTGTCATTCCCGACTCGATCGGGAATCTCCTATTTCTTTCGCAAAGAAGCTCTTCCTACTTCCTACAGTCTACTTCTTACTGCTGTTACTGTTGCCGTTAAACAGCTTTGCTGCTGATGATTTCTTCTTCAAGGCGAACGAACTTTATGACCAGGGGCGTTACAAGGAATCGGTGAAGTATTACCGTGCCGCGATTGACGATGGCCGTTACGAGCCGTTTGCATGGTTCAACTTGGGCAATGCTCTAGTGCAGCTCGGCAAAAAAGAAGTCGCGATGGTTGCGTACAAACGCACTGTCGAACTGCTCCCGGATTTTGTGAAGGCTTGGATGCTCCTTGGCGATTTGTATTACCTCGCCGAATCTCCGAGCGATGCGATTGTCGCCTACAACCGTGCGATTGAACTCGGGACGGAAACGGACCACATCCATTTTGCCCTTGCGGAATGTTATATGAAAGGCAGCGACTGGACGCTTGCCCAAAAGCATTTTGAACGCGCTTTGGCGTTGAATCCGGACCGCATGGATGCCTGGTATGGCCTTGCCGAAGTCTATGAAAAGCTTGGCGATTACGAGTATGCCGTGAAAACGCTCAAGAATGCGCTCCAGATGACAGCGACTGCTGGCGCCGACGTGCATTACACGCTCTCGTATTACTACCGCAGCATGGATTCTACGCGGCTCGCACTCAATGAAATGGAAAACGGCATCATGATGGATCCCGAAAACGTTTCCGCTCGCCGCTATCTCGCTCAGATGTACGTCAAGAATGAATCCCCGTGGATGGCTATTTTCACGCTGGAAGAAGGCCTCCGCCACAAGAAAGGGATTGCAGACTTGAATCTTGATTTAGGACAAATCTATTTCACGCAAAAGCGCTACGACGAAGCGTTTGAATGTTATATGAAAGCATGGCGTGCCGGTAATTCTCAGGGCCGCATTGGTGCCGAAAACGTCGGCCACATTTTCTCGAACGCCGGCGACACCGAAAAAGCTGAAACCCTCTACGCCCGCATCCGCGACAAGAAATAAATGAAGAAAAACTTCCCGTTTACTCTGCGAGTCTTCGTATTTTTTATTGCGTATTTGCTGTTTGCTGTTGTAGCGACTACTGTTGGAGTAACCTTTAAATTTGGGTATGCTGAAACTGCGCTGTGGCTATACCCGCCTCTTGCAGTTCCAATGCTATGGCTGCTATTAGCAGTTTTTGTAATTGAATTAATCAGGATGTTTTGGAATAAACGAAACGCTCCGAACTTGGAAGTTGAATTGCGACAAAAGCATTTTAACGCAGTCGTTGTTAAAGTACTTAATACTGTTGCCGTAGTTTTCTTTACGCTTGTTGTGGTGTTTACGTTTTAATGTTCTTTTAAGTAATTTTACCCTTTCTTTCGGTCTTGCCAGACGCTTTGGTTGAACAGCTGGCCTTCGGAGAGTCCGTACTTTTCTTCGACGCCTGCTTTTGAAATGGCGGTGTCGATGTCGAGCTTGCCGCGGATGGCTTGCGTATAAATGTCGATCTTGCGGCGGACGGATTCGGGCTCTTCATCCAAGAGTTCCAAACGGTAGCTGCTCACGTTTTGTGCGATGAGCCTTGGCAAAAGCTTGAGGGCGGATTGCGGCTTGCCGACAAAGAGCGTGTTGCGGCATTCGGCATCGGATTGCAAGAAGTGACGTTCGCCCTTGTGGTCCAAAATTTCGACTTTGTGCTGTGTGCAAATCTTTTTGCATTCGGGGAAGCGACGACCAGTCGTGAGGGCACGTGCGAAGGCGCAGTATTCCGAGTGGAATGCGGGCATGTATTGGTGCAGTGCGAGTTCGAGCTTGCTTCCGTCGATGTTCTTGAGTAAGTCAAAAAGCTGGGTGCTGTTGAGGTCCCACGACGGGTGCAATTTTTCAAGTCCTTGTGCCAAAAGCCAATCGTAGCTTGCGCTGTTGGTGGCGTTCAGGCTGTAGTCGCCGACCATCGGAATTCCGGAATCCTTGAGGAGCGCGAGCGAACCGAGGTTACGCACCAATGCAAATTCCGGCATGAGCGTGAGAATTTGTTTGATGTAATGGTTCTCGCCGGGTTTGTGGATGCGGAGCGTGGCGATGCCTGCTTCGAATCCGAGCTTGTGGATGCGTTCGAGCGGTTCGTCGTATTTCACACCCCAGTCAAAATCCATGACGACTTTGTCGATGTCGAGACCTTGCAATGCGTCGATTTGTTCGGGACGGCGAACGAGAACAGTGATGTTCATGCGGCGGGGCTTTTCTGCCGGATTCGTCTTTTCCGCTGGATTTGTCATTCCCGCGGAAGCGGGAATCTCCTTCACCGAAACATTCTGCAAAAATTCTCGACCCGCGTTTGCTGAAGGTGCAAGTTCTTTCCACTGCAATCGTTTTTCGTCCAAGGCTTGTACTGCTTCTTGGCGGAGCGTACGCAAAACTTTGCCGGGGAGGAATGCGTTTGGCGGGAGCTTGATTTCTAGCTTGTCGAGAACGTAGGCCGTAGCAGAAAGTGCCGAAAGTTCCTTCTTTGCGATGGTCTGGAGTGCGTCGGATGCGACTTCGTTGCGGGCTGCTTCGAGGATGGCACCGTTGACGGTGACCGCGCGCGTCTCGTTTGCGGTGCGTGTTTCCGAAATCGTGAGCTTGAGCGGTTCGCCGATTTTGCCTTTGAGCGTCATGCACACGGGAATGTGCTTGGCGAAACTTTTGTCGGTAAAAGTCTTGTGGAGTTCTTTTTCGAGAGCGGGGGAGTCATTGCGGTATGCCTTCATGCCGTAGCTGACTTTGCGCAAGTTGAATTCTCGACCGAATTCCAGACGAACTTGCGACTTCCCGGCGCGATTGGCGAATGTCGCTTTGTACAGTCGGCTTCCCGTTTGGCGCGGCTCCGGCTCTGCCCTATATTCCTCAAATAAAATCCCGTCGCCCGGCAACAATGTGCACGGAACAGGCTTGTCTTCAAGTTCCACAATCACGCCGCCGCGTTCCACCTGAACGACGGTTCCGATAAATTCACCATGATGGTTTGAGAACGATCCGTCGACGAGTTCCTGGTGGTTTACGCCATCGAGCCAGCCTGTATTGAGCCCGCGGGAGAAAAGCACTTCGAGCGGCTCCAAGTCCTGCGCTGTAAGGCCTAAATCAGTCGCATCGTTTTGATGGATTGCTTCGTCGCCTTCGGCTTCTCGCAATGACGTACAAGGCGAAGGCCGCGACAGGCTGCTTGCAGACTGGCATGGCTGAGCCGCAGAGTCATGCTCGGAGTGCAATGACGTATTATTTTCACTTAATGTTTCTAATGCCTTGCGGTAGGCGTGCGAAACGGCGGCCACATATTCTGGGCTTTTCAAACGCCCTTCGACCTTGAGCGATTCCACGCCGATTTCCCTAAGTTCTTCCAATTTTGGGAGGGCGCACAAGTCGCGGGTGCTGAACAAGTAACGCGCTTTCGGATCCTTCCATTCCTTGCCATCGACGAAAATGCGGTAGGGGAGGCGGCAGCTTTGAGCGCACTGTCCGCGGTTTGCGCTGCGCCCGCCAAAGTTTTCGCTGGTGAGGCACTGGCCCGAGTACGAGACGCAAAGCGCCCCGTGGATGAAAACTTCCAGTTCCAGGTCGGTGAGGCTCTTGATTTGTGCAATCTGCTTAGCCGAAAGTTCGCGTGCCAAAACTGCTCTTGAAAATCCGATGTCCTTGACCAGGTTCACGGCTTCGGAACTTGCGAGCGTCATTTGTGTACTCGCATGGATTTCCTGTTCTGGGCAAATCGCCTTGATGAGCCTTGCAAGCCCGATGTCCTGAATGATGAACGCGTCCGGCTTGAGCGCAATCAAACGTTCCAAAAATTCCGGCAATTCCTGAATCTCGCGCTCGAAGATGAGGATGTTCATCGCGAGGTACGTCTTGACGCCGCGAAGCCTTGCGTAGCGGATCATTTCTTCGACATCTTCAAATGAAAAATCTTCGGTTCGACCGCGTGCGTTCCAGTGGGGCACACCATAGTAAACTGCGTCCGCCCCGTTGTTGATGGCAGATTCCAGCATGTCGCGCGTACCGACAGGCAAAAGAAGCTCAGGATTGTTCATACCTGCAAAAATAGAATTTATTGAATGACTTTAAAAAAGTCTGAAGAATAACTTTAGAAAAGTACGTCATGCGGGCGGGGCCCCAGCTCGGAGTTGCGAAGGCCGCACGGGCCCCTCCCTGCACCCTCCCCATCCTTGGCCGACGCTTTTATTCTCTCGACGAAATTATATGCGTTACAATTGTTTTTTTGTCACGCTGTTTTCATTAGGAAATGTTAATTAAATGTCTTCTAGCTTGTAGCCGAATTGCACAATGGCGCCGGTATTGGCTTCGCGGAAAATGCGCAAGTGGGCAAGCCCATCGAGGATGGCGTTGTCGAGCGTGTCCTGATTTTGCTCCGCATCGTTCCCAAGTTCAATAGTAGGTATGTCCTGCGAGCCTTTGTAACCCTCGTGGATGACTTTTACGTAAGTGTATTCCGGATCCATTTCAAGGATGGCTTCGTGGATATGCTTGTCGTTATAGCCCGTATCGCTTTCGAATGATTGCTCTGAACGGCTACGGATCGTAAGAGAACCGCAATAGCCTTCCTGTTTAAATTTCAACCATTTTTGTCCGACTGTCATAATTCCCCCAAAAAATAATCTAATTTTGCGATATGTTCAAGAAATCCCTTATTTTGTCGTCTTTAGTTTGCATTTCAATGTTTGGTTTCTCGGGCTGCTCCAACCAGGAGGCTGAGTACAAAATTGCAACTCTTACCGAAGAAAACGCCCGTCTAGCACGTCAAGTCCTTGTTCTCAAGGCTACTTTGGATTCATTGAACGCCCACAACAAGGCTGTGGAGCACTCGCTCAAGTCTCTGGACATGAAATAAGAGAAACTTTGGACGCATGCGCCCGAAAAAACATACAATTTTCTCTCATTTTATTACAATAAACCGATTTTCTGCACGAAAAATTTGTTAAATTTGCGCTCGTGACTGGCCCCGGTTTGTCGCCACGGCGAAAACCATTTTTGCTTCCCACGTGAAGCCTTGCGACCGTCAAGTCTCCAAGGAGGCGCTAGTAAGATGGTCTTTAATTAACCCACACATTCCAGTCACCCCGCCTGCAGGTTATTTTCCAGCCTGCTCGTGTGGTTCAACCCTTACTTTATGAGGTGCCCAGATGGAAATAATCGCTCTCGCACTTTCACTCCTCGCAGTGATTCTGTGCATTGTTATCCTTGTTAAGGTTAATAAGCTTCTCACGATGCTTCGTACCCCGATTTTCAAGAAGCTCACCCCGGACATGAACTTGAAGCCGTCCGCCCGTCGCCCGATCAGCGCACAGGAAATGGCTCAGCGTGGTGGCAACAACAAGGAAAATCGCCAGAACAAGGAACGTCCGAACAATAACAATAAGGACAACCGCAATCAGCAGCAGGCTCAGGCTCATGCCCCTGCAACGCGTGATCGCAATGAACAGCAACAGCGTCCGGAACGTGGCCCGCGCCGCGAACGCCGCCCGGAACGCCCGCATCGTGAAGCTAACGCTGAAGCTCCTGTTGCAGAACAGGCCGCTCCGGTTGCACCGGCTGCTGAAGCTCCGGTCGCCGAAGCTCGTCGCCCGCTCGCTCCGCGCATTCCGGTTGAAACTCCGGCCGCTCCGGCTGTCGATGCTGCCCCGGTCGCTCCGGTTGCTGAAGCCCCGGCAGAAGCTGCTACAGAAACCACTTTTGATCCGTCCAAGGTTCGCTATGGCCGCCGCAACGTGATCAAGAAGGCTCCGGAACTCTCCGAAGAAGCTTAATTCTCACGAGAATTTGCAAAAAATCCCAGTCCAACCGGACTGGGATTTTTTTTGTATAAAAGAAAACCACCAGCTAGGTGCTTTTTATCCATTTGTAATCTCTTGAATTATGGTTAAAACGCTTTTGAGCATAAATGCTCTTTTCTCAAGAAAAAATAAAGTGTTGTGTCATAATTGTCGCTTGGACTAATGAAAAAT
The DNA here is from genome assembly GCF_002394865.1 of Fibrobacter sp. UBA4297. Classification (NCBI taxonomy): domain Bacteria; kingdom Pseudomonadati; phylum Fibrobacterota; class Fibrobacteria; order Fibrobacterales; family Fibrobacteraceae; genus Fibrobacter; species Fibrobacter sp. UBA4297. Next base: position 52,834 of record NZ_DGUZ01000009.1, read on the forward strand.
ATTTCATATGTCATAATTTGACGGTCTGTGAATCTATATTGTAAGAGAAAAAATAGGAGCAAATGATGACGGAAAAAATATTGTTCACGATTAGCTTGAATAGAAAATCTTTGTTAATAGGACCATTGTTAAAAATGGACCTGATTGCAGCTTGAATTTTATCGATGTGTCTAATGTTATGAATATGAGAGGAATTGATTACTCAATTTTGAAAATAAACGTTGTACCAGTTTGTATTGGTTTGTAAAGGAATTGTTATGCAGACAATTTTTCACCAAATAGAAAATATCCTCTCCTCGTCTAATCCCATTGCAGAAATTGAATCGCGTAAGGACGAATTTTTTGACTTTATCGATTGTTACATGGTCGGTTGCGAACATAAGAATTTCCATTGCGAAGGCGATGTTTGGGAACATACGAAACTCGTGATTCAGAATGTCGTAGCCGAAGAACACGATTGGATTGACGTGTTGGCTGTGTTGCTTCACGATGTGGGGAAGAAAAATGCACTAGAACGCAACAATGGCAAGAATATGCACGGGCATGAGATTGATGGGGCGAACATTGCTTTTGGCTGGCTTGCGAAAATGAGTTTTGACCGCGAAATTCGTGAACAGGTTCTTTGGCTCATTCGAAATCACATGAAGGCATTGGATTTAAAAGTGATGCGTTCTAAGTACGATATTTGGCAGTTGGTCAAACATCCGTTGTTTTGGCGGTTGCAACGCCTAGCTTGTGCCGATTGCAAAGCGACTTTGGATGCTGAAGGCCATCCGCGTGATGACTTTGAAGAAATCTTGAATCGCCCTATTGTTGCAGAGTGTCTTGAAAATGAAATGCCTGTCGCCATTGTCGAAGCGGATGATTTTGCTTCGCAAAAGTGGGATGATATTCGCGTGGAAAATGCTCTCGTTTTTTGCCATAAAATGCAAATCAATGGGGGCGTCCTCTCCAAAGAAAGTTTAATTCGTGCCGCCATCAAATCTATAGGAGGTAAAAATGGTTGATAACTTCAAGATTATCCGTTCGATGCTCAAATTCGAGAATCCTGGCGACTGTTATTACGTACAACTGCTCCGCAGACAAAGTGACGACCCGAAAATTGGAGGTGTTCCTGATCCGGCGTATCACGGAAATATGCATAGTCGCTCTATCAAGGACTACTTTATTTCGTCGTTAGCGCATTTTGACGATGTCGAAAAGGAAATCAAGACGATTTGCGAAGTGTTCAATGTGCGGGCTTACATTCGCTTGAACAAGCGGACGTTCAAGGATATTTCGATGGTCATTTTCAAGCACATTACCGAAGACATTTGCTCCGGTGAAACGTTTGCTTCGCCGCTTCATTTGGTGGCGCGAGCCGCGGGTCGTGCAAATGGTGCGGGTAAATCGAAAACTTGGATTGTCGATATTGATGCTGAATTCGTCCCGTATAAGCAGGCAGTTCGTGAAATGATTGAAAAGTGTGAACCTTTTCAGTCGGCAAATGATATTGTAGAAATCCAGACGAAAAACGGGTTTCACTTGATTGCGAAGCCGTTCAATACATCAAGAATGGATGAACTTTGGCAATCATTTTGCTCGGAAAATAACATCAATTTGCCGCGTTTTGACATCCATAAGGATAACCCGACGATTCTGTATGTGAAATAGTCGTCATTTGTGTAAAAACAGCCAAAAAAACAGACAGAAAAACAGCCCCTCAAAAAACACCCCCGGTACAGTTTAAATGTGCCGGGGTAATATTCTTCGCGGCGAAGCCGCCTGTCTTAAACTATTGACTAATAACCAATAACTATCTGCTTACTTCGACAGTTTCTCAGTAAGTCCCATGAGCATGTTCAAGCCTACAGCGTCCATGGCAGTGCTTGCGCCGCCCTTGGAGTCGCCGGTCATCATGATTTCCGGGACGAGCGGATGTGCAGACTTGGCGAGAGCTTCAGCGACACCGACCTTGGTCTTGTAATCCCATTCGGCGCGTTCTTGCGGTGTCAAACCGGCGCTGACGAGAGCTCTGTTGGCGGCTGCTTCAGCTTCTTTTTCGGCCTTGATTTTCTTAGCGACTTCGAGTGCTCTCAAAGCTTCGAGACGGGCGACTTCTTGTTCCTTCTGAGCCTGGAGAACGGCCACGTCGCGTTCCTTTTCGGCCTGCGTCACAGCCTTGATCTTTTCCACTTCCTGGTCGGCCTTGGCCTGGGCGATGCGAGCCTTACCTTCGGCTTCGGCGGTGATGGCGGCCTGCTTTGCGGTTTCAGCGGCGGTGGCGTTAGAGACGCGCTTCATTTCGCGGTCCTTCACGATGTCGAGCTGCTGTTGAGCTTTCTGATCGAGGCGAACGTTCTGGATTTCGAACTGCACCACTCTGATGCCGTAAAGACGGAGTGCCGAGGGTTTTGTCAAGATGCGGTTGCCGTTCTTGTCGAGTTTCAGCTTTGTGACCTTGTATTCTTGCGTTTCGGCTTTCTTGATGATTTTGCCTTCGGAATCGTATTCGTCTTCGCCGGCCTTTTCGGTAAGCACTTCGATTGTGGTGAGGTATTCGCCTTCGGTGAGCTGGTCTTCGGCGATTCTTCTGAATTCGGCAATCTTTGTCACCTTGGCTTCTTCAGCAGTGAAAAGCGGTGCGGTCTTTCTAACAGCCGAGAGCACGGAGTTACGGACAAGGTCATGCTTGAGCTTCTTGTCGGAGCGCTGTTCGCGGTGGATTTTCACGAGGTCTTCGCAGTCCGTCGGGAGCTGGTATTTGAGGTAGCCGCTGATTTCGGCGTTTGCGTTTCGGGACAAGGTAACGGAGATATCATCTTCGTCATCGTCGCCGCCTTCCCAGCCTTCGCCTTTTACCTTATCGGTAGAGGAGTTGAAGTAGAAGTCCTTGGTTCTGTCGTAAGAGTAGATGCTTGCAAATCCCTTGAAGTAAAAACCGGCGTGGTCGATGCAGGAGAGGGTACCAAACGGAGACTGCTTCACAAGAAGCTGCGTTGCACTATTGTAACCGATATTGCACTTGAGCAAAATAAGAGCGATAACAACGATGACCGCGACAATGATTGCTTTTGTGTAATTCTTTTTGGGAAGCTGTATTTTGGGTTGCACTTTGGGCTGTAATTTGGATTCTGTTTCCATTGTTTTTTCCTTCTTTAGTTTATGCAATAAATATAGTTATTGCATAAGGCTTGTCAGGGAGAGCTCCGTCGTTCTTTCGGTGCTGCTCTTGACAATGTCCGCAATCGTTTGGCGGGCTTCTTCGCCTTCGGGTGCGGGGTAGAGGGGGAACACGTGTCCCAGTTCTTCGCCAACGTGGAGCGTGACGGATACGCCTGCCGCCTTCATTCTTTCACCGCAATTGACGATGTCGGGGTAGAATACTTCCCAGGTGCCGACGAAAATGTCGGTGGGCGGGAGCCCCTGCATGTTGCCGTAGATTGGCGAAACCATCGGTGCGTGTGCATCCATGCCGTTAGCCCAAGAAAGACCAAATTGATGCAGTTCGTCAATATGAAGCCAGTTGTCGTATTCCGCAATGGATTCATCGCCGCCAGTGATGTCGACCCACGGTGAAATCAAAATGAGGTGCATGGGCGAGGGGAGCGACTGCTCTTGGATTTCTTCGGCGAGCGCAAGCGAAAATCCTCCACCGGCACTGTCACCCATGATGATGATTTTGCTGGCGGGGAAACGTTTTAAAAGTTCGCTATAGAGCTTTAATACGAGAGTGTGGGCTTCGTGCACCGTGTGCTTTGGCGCAAGAGGGTAGTCCGGCATGACCCAACCGCAGCCAGTCGCCTTTGAAATTTCAGAAAGAATCTTCCAGTGGGATGGCGTAATGCCTTGCCTGTAGGCTCCGCCGTGGAGGTAGAGGATGACGGGCTTGGTTTCGTCTGCGGCCGCCATCTCGTAAACGTGCATGCCCTCAATCTGGTATTCTTTTACGGGGCGCTTGTCGACGCTCACCAAAGAGACAATCGCTACGAGCGCGAGCAGTAAACAGGGCAAGAATATCTTTGCAAATTTCATACGAGGGGGCGATTACACCAGAGTTCTCGACAATATACTTTTTCTGTCGTGTAAACTCAAGTAAAAAAAAGAAGACCCCGCAACAGTGTGATTTTGCTTGTCATGCCGGACTCAGTTCCGGCATCGCCTTCTCGTATAAAAAGAAGACCCCGGCCCTTCGACAGGCTCAGGGACCTGGTGGGCCGGGGTGACAATTCACTGGATCCCCTCCCGCGCTATGCTTGGTCGAGGATGACAAGCCTGATTACTAGAATTCAATCAAACCCTTGGCTTCGTCAGCGAGGATGACTTTCGTTGCCATGTTGATGAACAGGCCGTGTCCGACGATACCCACGATGTGTTCCAGATCACGGGCGAGCTTGTCCGGGTCTGCGATGGGAGCGAACTTCGCATCGGCGATGAGGTTACCGCTGTCGCTAATCACCGGACCATCCTTGCCAGGAGCGCCCATGCGAACCTTGACTTCGCCACCGAGCTTTTTCACGCGTTCGGTCACGACGGCGATAGCGCCCGGGATGATTTCGAGAGGGACGGCGAACTTGGTGCCGAGCTGCTGCACGGCCTTGCCGGAGTCTGCGATAATCACGTAGTTATCCGTCATGGAGGCGACAATCTTTTCGAGGAGGTGTGCGGCTCCGCGTCCCTTGATGAGGTTGCGGTTCGGGTCGATTTCGTCGGCGCCGTCAATCACCATGTCGAGGTGGCTCACTTCGCCCATTTCCTTGAGCGGGATGCCGAGGCTACGGCATTGGAGTGTGGTGCTCCAGCTGGTCGAAACGCCCGTCACGTGGATGCCTTCGGTCTTGATGCGTTCGGCAAGGCGGTTCACCATGTGAGCTGCCGTGCTGCCTGTGCCGAGACCGACAATCATTCCGTCCTTGATCATGTCTGCGGCACGAACGCCTGCAGCCTTCTTGAGTTCATCCATCGATGCCATTAGCGCCATCTCCTTTCGTTTGAGTCAAAATTGTCGTCGCCCATGCGATTGTCGTAACTGTCGTAGTTGTCGTATCCGTCGTAATCGTCTTCATCCGGGAAGCCGGACTCCTGTTCGGTGAAACTTGCTTCGACGATGTCTACAACTTCGACGTTAAAAATCAAGTCCTTGCCTGCAAACGGGTGGTTCCCGTCCACAATCACGGTGTCTTCGAGAATTTCCTTGATGGTGTAAATGCCGTCGCACTGGTCGTCATCGCCATCCAGGTTCAAGTCGTTTACAAATTCCTCGGCGGTGTCCGGCAACTGGAATTCGCGCATGTCGTTATCCTGGTACATTTCAAGTTCCATGCCGAGCCAGAGTTCTCCGACGTCGCGGAGTTCTTCTTTTGGGACCGTGAGGATAAGGTCCTTGCGGTATTCGCCGTAACCGAGATTTGCCGGAATGCTCACCGTAAACTTTTCGCCCAGACGACGCCCCGTCAATGCGTCTTCGAGTCCGGGAATGATGTTGTTGTATCCGTGGATGTACACGAACGGTTGGGAGGCGGGAACTTCTTCAAGAATTCGCTTGCCTTCTCTGAGGGTGTAGGCTATGCTCACCTTCATCTTGTCTTGAATGACTACCATACATGCCCAAATGTAGTAAAAGGTGAGCGCCGCGGCAAAACATTTATGTTTTGACATGGCCGAGCCGTACTAAATGCAGCCCGATAGGGCTGCCAATGTAGTAAAATTGGTCAATTTCACCACTTATATTAAATTGTTTTTCTAAATTACGGGCATGCTTTACGGTATTTGTTCAGATATCCATTCCAATGCCACCGCTTTCGAGGCTGTGCTCCAGTCCATGCGCGAAAATGGCGTGGAACGGAGAGTATGCCTTGGTGATATTGTGGGATATGGCGTCGATACCGATGAGTGCGTCAATTTGGTTAAAGAGAACATGGATGTGTGCCTAATCGGGAACCACGATAGCGTGGCGGTCCGGTACGAATCCAGCGCCGGGTTCAACCCGTACGCGAAGCAGGCGATTGAATGGACCCAGAAGAACCTTTCCAAGGAGTCCGTGTCGTTTATCCGCTCGCTCCCGTACATCCAGGAAGAAAACGATATCTGCTTTGTGCATGCGTCGCCCTTGTCTCCGGCAGATTGGGTCTACGTGACCGATCTCGAGGATGCGCTGAACGCTTTTGACCATTTCTCGGAGCGCTACTGCTTTGTGGGGCATACGCATAGCCCGGTTATCATTGCTAGCCGCCCCTTGGCGATCCCGAAGATTCTGGACGAGTACGAGTACGTGATTGCGAATACCGAACGCTTGCTGGTGAACGTCGGCAGTGTGGGACAACCCCGCGACCGCGACCCGAGAGCCTGCTGGTGTCTGCTCGATACCGAGACCAAGTGCGTGCGGCTCATCCGAGTGGAATACGACATCCGCGAGACGCAGAACCGCATGAAAAAGCAGGGAATGCCCTCGTTCCTGATTGACCGGCTATCGGTTGGGAGATAGGTTAGACGAGAGAGGTGTAAATGGAAAAATGTTTAGCTTTGGATCTTGTTGAAGGCGATAGTTATCGTATTTGTTTGTTTTCTCTTGTCTCTCGTCTCTCGTCTTTCGTCTAACTATGAAATGGATTTTAGCTGTTTTCGGTCGTGCAGGTTCCCCGTTCATTGCGGACGAGGTGGAAAAGTATGTGAAGCGTTTGCGCGGTTCCGCGATGCCACTGGAAGTGGTGGAGCTCAAGGAATCGAAAATTGACGACCACGCCCAGGCGCTTGCCCAGGAAGCCGCCCTTTTCGAAAAAAAATTCCCGCGTAACGAGTACCGCCGAGTGATCCTCTCTGAAGAGGGCAAGCTCATGACGACGGTGAAGCTTGCCGATACGTTACAGGCCCGCTTTACGGGAAATATTGTGTTTTTGATTGGCTCTGCGTACGGCATCGACGAGAACTTGAAAAAGTCCGCCGACTTGCTCTTGAGCCTTTCTCCATTGACTTTTACCCACGACCACGCCAGGATTATTACGGTGGAACAGCTCTACCGCGTCCAGATGGTCATGCAAAACCACCCTTATCATCACCGATGAGACGAGAGAACGGTGCTGCGCACCTACAGACGAGAGACGAAAGATGTTAATTTCTGCAATTGTTGCTGTTTCTGAAAACAATGTCATCGGGCGTGACGGTCACTTGCCGTGGCACCTTTCTGCCGATCTCAAGCGCTTCAAGGCGATTACTACGGGGCATGCCATCATCCTCGGTCGCAAAAATTACGACGATATCGGACGCCCGCTCCCGAACCGCACGAACTACGTGCTCACCCGCAACAAGGATTTCCAGGCCCCGGGCTGCATTGTCTGCTCTTCGCTCGGTGAGGCTATTGAGGCCGCTCGCGCTGCTGGCGAGACGGAATGTTTCATTATCGGTGGTGCTGCCGTGTACCGTGAAGCTATGCCGCTTGTCGAAAAACTCTATTTGACGAGAGTTTTGTCGCACGTGGAAGGCGATGTATTCTTCCCTGAATGGAACGATAAGTTCCAGAAAGAAAGCGAAGAATCTTTCCCGGCAGACGAAAAAAACGACTTCCCGACAACCTTTGAAATTTGGGTACGAAAAAAATAAGGTTCTATTGCCCTTAGAATAACTTATTATATACTAGAGATGTTGTTGAGAAATGGAAAGAAAATACTTAGACTTCTCATTGCAGTGGTTGCCGCTGTAATTGTTGTTCTATTTGTTGTCAGTTTTAACGGCATGTGCCGTCATGGTTCTTGCAACAATGTCATCGCCCTTAACGATGGCTGGTCCATTTCTTTTGGCGGCATTCATCTTCCGCCGATGGAACATGTCTCCGATTTCCGAGTTCCCTCAAATATTCAGCCCGGCGATACGATCATCTACGAGCGCGACATGCGGAACGATTCGATTCCCTTGCCGACAACGCTCCGATTCCATGCGTATCACGTTGCAGTAGCTGTCTATGTTGACAGTGTTTGCTATTACCGTTATGGTTTTGAACGCTTTAAAGAGGGAAAACTGGTCGGTAGCGGCATCCACCTTGTAAATATGCCGGAATTTCTTGACGATCATGTCATCCGCGTGGTGACGATTGTGACCGAAAAAGCGGCCGCAAAATCTGTGGCGCAGATTGAACTTTTGCGTTCAAATAGCATGACAGACTATTTTTCGCAAAATTCTGATTCCATTACCATTGGCATATTCCTAATGTTTTTCGGGATGATTGCCTTTATTACAGGCTGCTGTGCCGTCGGCTTTGACAGGGCTTATTACCGCCTTGTTCTGATTGGCTTGTTTGCTGGTTTGATGGGACTTTGGACGCTGAATTACGCGAAGGGTATCCAGATTGTTTCCACGAACTATGCGCTGGATACGACGTTGGAATACGTTTCGCTTTACCTTGCTGCAATCCCGTTTGGCCTTTTGATTATCAATATGCGTGCGGGCAAGATTCCGACCTGGAAGTTGAACGTGCTGAAAGTCATTGTCGGCTTTGGTGTGCTGTTCTTTGTGGTGACGACGATTTTGCATGTGACCGATATTGCGCATTACCCGACGTTCTTGCTCATTTACCATAGCTATATCTTTATTTCGTTCCTGTTCATGGTGTTCTTCAAGGTCCTTTATGACCGCGGTGCCGGAATGCAAGAGAAAATTCTTGCGTCGGGAACGGTGGTGTTTGTGCTGTTTGGCATTGCCGATTTGTTCCGCTATAATGTGCAGAACTTGTTCGGCTTGGAAAAATCCTTCTTGGATGCGACTTGCCTCCCGGTCGGTACGCTCCTGTTCATTTTGCTCTTGATGGTGGGCTATCTCGTCTATATGTACGAGGAGCTCATGGACAAGACCGAAAAGGAAGTGCTCCGCCAGATTGCTTATCGCGATGCCTTGACTGGCATTTATAACCGCGCAAAGTGCGAACACATTTTTGAAGTGCTCAACCGCGATGATAGCGACTATGCTATCGTGAGTATCGACGTGAATGGCCTCAAGTACGTGAACGACCACTTTGGACATTCGACGGGTGATAAGCTCCTGTGTGCTTTTGCCGATGTGTTCAAGAATGCGTTTAATGGCATTGGGACGACTATTCGCATGGGTGGTGACGAGTTTGTGGCGATTGTTCGTGCAGAACACCTTTCTGATTTGAATACCGCGCTAAAGACGATGGTGCTTTTGGAAAAAGAAGCCAAGTTGCCGATTGAATTGAATGTCGCTTATGGCTATTCTGTGCGCCGTCGCGGTGATGCCGTGACTGCAATGGACGTTTACCGCATGGCGGATGCTAATATGTACGCCATGAAGCTCGCCTCTAAGCAACAGCGAATGGCGTAATTAGAACTTAGATCTTTGAAAATCTGCCAACTAAGTTCTGCCAACTAAGTTCTATAAAACTTTTCTTTCGCACATTTTTTTGATTAGATTTTGAATGATGATTGAGTTCAATATCTTTTATAAACTTGCGGCAGCGCTGGGAATCGGTTTCATTATCGGGATGCAGCGTGAAAACTCGTATTCCCGCAATAATTCTAGGCACCCTGCCGGGCTGTGCTCGTTTTCGATTGTGAGCCTTTGTGGCGCATTGTCCTGCTACCTGGGCGACTTGATGGAATCGATCGTTCCCTTTGTCGTCGGGCTTGTGATTGTCGGGCTTTTGCTTGTGGCAAGCCATATTGCGTACGGACTCTCGAACCAGAATAATGGCGGGCCTGCGGGTGTCACGACGAGTGCGGCGCTTATCATGATTTATTTCTTGGGGGCGCTTTGCTGGTTCAACCGGCTTTTGGAAGCGTGCATCCTCATGATTGTGCTCTTGTGGCTGTTGGCGGTCAAGCGGCAGCTCCACGATTTTGCAAAGAAACTTTCGACAGAAGACATTATGGCGACTGTCAAGTTTGCTGTGATTTCTCTCATGATTTTGCCGTTCCTGCCGAACCGCTCATTTGGTCCGCCGGGGCTCGAGGTCTTGAATCCGCATACGATTTGGCTTTTTGTGGTGTTCATTTGCGGCATTGGCTTTGTGGGCTATGTGCTCATCAAACTTGTTGGGCCGGGCAAGGGCATTTGGCTCACGGGACTTTTGGGCGGGCTTGCGAGCAGTACCGCACTCACGCTGAATTTGGCGGGCCGTAGCGTCGATAACGAACAGTATGCGGCGGACTTCACGCTTGGTATTGTGCTCAGCTGGTCGGTGATGTATGCGCGACTCTACCTCATTTGCATATTCCTGATGCCGTCACTTGCGCTTCCGCTTTTGGCTCCTCTCCTTGTGCCTGTGGTGCCGGGGCTTGGCTATGCGGCGTACTTGAAGCTTCGTGAGTCTAAGGATCATCGCCAGAAGACGACTGATTTTAACAACCCGTTCAAGCTGTTGCCGGCGATTAAGTTTGGCTTGGTCTTTACGGTGGTCATGTTCATTGCGAATGCGGCTCACGCTTATTTGGGCTCGGGCGCGTTGATGATTTGTAGCTTCTTGGGCGGTGCAGCCGAAATGGATGCGGTGGCATTCTCGCTCATCGACATGTGCCGGAAGGCGACTCTTGAACACCACAACCTGATTTTGGCGCTCCTTTTTGCGAGCCTCGCCAATACGCTTACCAAGGGCTGCATGGTGTATTTCCTTGGGGCAAAGTCCATGCGCCGCCCGATTCTCCCGGCGGTGGGACTTATCTGCGGCGTGTCCGTAGTGATGATTGGAATTTATTCGGTGGTATAAAATGTCTGAAAAAATGAAATTTGCATTGACTATCGCAGGCTTCGATGGCTCTGCGGGCGCTGGTATTTTAGCGGATGTCAAGACGATGGCGCACTTTGGCGTGTTCTGTGAATCTGTATGTACCGCACTCACGCAACAGAACGAAGATGAATTTGTGGCGCCTGGCTGGGTAATCTGGGAACGCATCGAAGCGCAACTTGAAACGTTGTTTGCTAAGCGACAGTTCAAGTTCGTGAAAATCGGACTTGTCGAAAAGGCTAAAGTCCTGCAGCGAATTGTAGAATTTGTCCGTGAAAAGTCTCCGGATGCCTACATTATTTGGGATCCGATTGCTAGCGCTTCGGCTGGGTTCCACTTTATGCGCTCGGCAGAACGCGATGAATTTATGCCGGTGATGAAGCAGATTGATTTGGTCACTCCAAATCTGGACGAGTTCGGATTCCTGGGATTTGAACAGGCCGCTTCTCGCGGAAAGTTTGAATTCGGGAAGGATTTCGCCCTGCTTTTGAAGGGCGGCCATTCAACGGATGACGAAGCCGTTGATACATTGTGGGATAGGGACGGTAAACAGTACAAGTTTACAAGTCAGCGAATCCCGGGTAACGGCAAACATGGTACTGGCTGCCACTTGTCATCTGCTGTTTTGGCAAACTTGGCGCTTGGGCATACGCTCCCGGAATCTTGCCAAATTGCAAAGGGCTACCTCACGGAGCTATTGCAAAGTGGGGAAGGGCGCCTCGCGAAAGATATTTAAACTAAAAAAATGGGCGTTGATAATCGTCCATCATAATTATTATGAAGTTTGTTTTTTTTGTAATGGCTGCTTCATGTGTGTTTTTCTCGGCTTGTTCCGAAGATTCTCCTACAGAAGTTTCAAATACCATTGTTGATTTTACTTTGGGCTCTATGACGGATAGTCGTGATGGTCAAACTTATAAGACTGTGACTATTGGTTCCCAGACATGGATGGCCGAAAATTTAAATTTTGCCTATACAGGAGTCGCTTTTTATAATGGTGCGTATGCATCTGATTCCACAAGTTGGTGCTATTATAACGCAAAAAGCAATTGCGATATTTATGGCCGCTTATACACGTGGTCTGCAGCAATGGATAGTGCCGGGATTGTTTCTCAGAAAAATGGCGCTGTAGCTTGTGGAGTTGGATCAATGTGTAAGCCAAACAGTCCTCATCGAGGTATTTGCCCCGAAGGGTGGCATGTTCCAACGCAGTCCGAATTTGATATTTTGTATAAAATGATTGGTGGTAAAAGTACTGCTGGTACAAAGCTTAAGTCACTTAGTGGATGGGATGATGAAAAAAATGGAATAGATGCGTTTGGCTTTGGCCTTTTGCCAGCGGGGTTCCGTTATGATGGTGGACAATATATGGGACTAGGAGAAAATGGTAGTTTATGGTCGGCTTCTGAATATGGAGCTAATGCCGCTATAATCCAGCTTTTTTCTGGTGGAGAATCTTTAGATTCTGGTATGAGTAGTAAATCTGAGGGTTCCAGCCTTCGTTGCGTCAAAGACAACGAATAAGACGAATTTAGCGATGAATCGTTGCTTCAAATGAATTAAAAATCCTGACCTTAAGGTCGGGATTTTTTAGTAACTGCGCCGAGGCGAATGCAAAAAAGCACCCCGCAGGGTGCTTCTTTAAGTTTTGCGCGAAACGCGAATTAATCGTCGTCTTCAGCCGGCTTCTTGGACATCTGCTTACGCTTGATCGGGTCGAGCTCGGTCTTGCGGATGCGGAGCACTTCCGGAGTGACTTCGATGCATTCGTCTTCGTTGATGAAGGTGACGCATTCTTCCAAAGTCATACGGCGGTACGGCGTGAGCTGAATCATGTCGTCAGAACCTGCGGCACGCATGTTGGTGAGGTGCTTGCCCTTCGTGACGTTCACGGTGATATCGACGTCGCGGTTGTGTTCGCCCACAATCATGCCCGGATAAACTTCTGCACCCGGTCCGATGATGAGGTAGCCACGGTCTTCGAGCTTGGAGAGAGCGTAGCTTGCGGCTTCGCCCGGTTCCTTAGCGATGAGCACTCCGTTGATACGTGCCGGGATTTCGCCCTTGTACGGCTGGTATTCCTTGAAGAAGGACTGCGTCACGGCGTAACCCTTCGAGAGAGAGAGGAGCTTCGGACGGATACCGATGAGGCCACGGGACGGGACGATGAATTCGAGCTGTACACGGTCGTTGTCGTCGGTGGTCATGTTGACCATTTCGCCCTTGCGCTGCTGGATTTCCTGGATGCAGGCGCCGCTGAATTCGCTCGGGACTTCAACCTTGAAGTCTTCCACCGGTTCAAGGAGTTTGCCGTTTTCGTCGTTCTGGAAAATCACCTGCGGGCTTCCGATGGTGAATTCGTAAAGTTCACGGCGCATGTTTTCGACGAGAATCGTGAGGTGCAAAATACCACGGCCAGAGACCTTGAACGTCGAGGCGCCTTCGGCCTTTTCGACGAGGAGGGCGGGGTCTGCCATGTGGGCGCGTTCCAAACGTTCCTGGAGCTGGTTACCCGTCATGAACTTTCCACCGTACTTGCCGGCGAGCGGGGAGGTGTTCACCGTGAAGAGCATGGAGATTGTCGGCGGGTCGATGTGGATACGCGGCAAGTGCTTCGGATTGCTTGTTGCGCTGATCGTATCGCCAATGTCAAAGTAATCAAGGCCTGCGATGAGGATGATTTCGCCCGGACCGGCTTCTTCAATCGGCTTCGGGGTGAGGCCTTCGTAGCGGAGGATCTTCTGCGGGCGGATGGTCTTGACTGTTCCATCTGGGAATGCCTGAGCGTAGGTCTGGTTCGGCTTGAACACGCCCTGCTGCACGCGGCCCACAGCCAAACGGCCGAGGAAGCTCGAGTATTCGAGGGATGCAATCTGGAGGAGCGGTTCTGCGTTCGGATCGCCCTTCGGAGCCGGGATGCGTTCAATGATCTTGTCCATCAAGATGCTGAAGTCGCCATCCGGGTCTTCAAGTTCGGCGCGGCAAATGCCCTTACGGCCACTACCAAACACCTTGTCGAAGTCGAGCTGTTCTTCAGATGCATCGAGTTCGCAGAACAGGTCAAAGACCTTGTCCAAAGCGAGGAGCGGGTTGCAACCATCGCGGTCGATTTTGTTCACGACGATGATCGGGGTAAGACCGAGCTGCAATGCCTTCTGAGTCACAAAGCGGGTCTGGGCCATCGGGCCTTCGAATGCGTCAACCACCAGGATAACGCCATCGACTGTACCCAAAACGCGTTCCACCTGGCCACCGAAGTCAGCATGCCCCGGGGTATCGACGATGTTCACGCGGTATCCCTTGTACATCACGCTCGTGTTCTTGGAGAGTATGGTAATGCCGCGTTCGCGTTCGAGGTTGTCGGAGTCCATCACTCGGTCCACGATTTCTTCACCTTCATGGAAGGTTCCGCACTGTTTGAGGAGCTGGTTCACCAGGGTTGTTTTACCGTGGTCAACGTGGGCGATGATGGCAACGTTTCTGATTTTTGATTGATCCATATTTTACCGTTTGGCTTTAATTTTCGGCGCAAAGATAGAAAAATGAGCGGAAAAATGCAATATTTCCAGTTCGTATTCTATATTTAGGGGCGTGAATTACTTGGCTTTGGATTACGGAGAGCATCGTGTCGGGGTCGCTTTTGGCGATTCCGAGCTCAAAATGGCGTTTTCGCGCGAGACGATTGACCAGAAGACGACGAACCTGTTCGAGCGCCTGGATCAGCTCGTGCGCCTCAACAAGATTGACGAATTCGTGGTCGGTATGCCTTACCACCCGGATGGCCGCAAGGACGGTAAAAACGTGGTGGTGGAGGCTTTTATCAAGGACCTCTCGCTCCGCTTCCCGGGGATGAAAATCCATACGCAGGATGAATCGTACTCCAGCGTGCAGGCGCAGGAGTTCACCTCGTACATGAGCAAAAAGAAAAAGCAGAAAAACAAGGCCATTATCGACCGCACTGCCGCCGCCATCATACTCCAGCGCTGGTTCGATGAGAATTTTTAAAGGTTGTAGGTTACAGGTTATAGGTGTTAGAATAAGAATCATGCACTACGTGCATAGAATATAGGGCGGCGAAGCCCTGAATAGACGAAAGAACGGCTCTACGAGCCTACAGGCTAGAGACGAGAGTGGAATAATGGTGCTTCGCACGGATTCTGCGAAAAATCTTTCGTCTCTCGTCTCTCGTCTTTCGTCTAATTACTATATTTACAGCATGGCTAAAGAAATCGATAATTTTGATGATGAAGAAATGGACGAAGCCAACGGTGCGATGCTCGATGCATTGAACGCCGAGGAAAACTTTGTCCCGCAAGTCCGTGACTACAGCGACCGCCGCATCCTGATTTGGGAAGAAGACGATGCACGCCGTGAAGCCTGCCTCGAAGTCCTTTCGGACTTGCTCGTGGGTGCTTATTTCAAGACCGTCAAGACTGAAGCTGAAGCTTTACAGCAGCTTGAAGAAGACGACTGGGACACGTTTGTCGTGGACTTCTACACAGAAGGCGTTTCTGTGAGCGATTTCATCAAGCGCGTGAACAACTATCCGGGTTCAATCTTGGTCGCCATTAACATGGGTCCGCTCACGCTCCCGGAAGAACGCGAACCGGCCAAGGCCGAAAACTTGCGCCGCCTGTTCGATATCGAACGCGCCAGCTCCCAGATCCACGCTTAAACATTGTCATGCCGCACTAAGGTTGGTGAGCCTGCCGAACCATTCCGGCATCGCCATCTTGTAAAAGGCCGCCCCAACGGGACGGCCAGTTTTGTTGTCTTGATCGCTAATTTCCGCAGGCTGAAATCACGCCCGGCGTAGGCGTTGCTGTGCACCAGGAATCGGGTTCGTTGCGCTTGTTCCAAAGCCCGATGTTCAGCTGCGTGCTCTTGCGGACTGCCGCGGAACTTGAACCGATGGGGAGCGGCGTTACATGGAGTGAATCCGCCTTGCCGTAATAGATCGAGTCAAGAACATTCCCGTTGCACTGCAGCACAAGCGAACCGCTTGTTTTGCCGAATGCCGGCATGTTCTCGGCAAATCTATAGGTCCCTGCATTTTCCACTGTCTTCTGGTCGCCTATAACGAGAACGTTGTTCGGCGGAAGTTCTACGGTTGCGATTTCTGCGGCCCCGCTCACGTTCGATGTCTTGCCGAGCGTGCACTTGTCCAAAATCAGGGTGTCCGTGCTGCCGTTGTAGAATTCTACGAAGGTGAGCTGAGTGGAATCCTTGGGCTGTACAAAGAATTCGCTTACGACGAGGTCATTTACCGTGGGCATGCGCTTCATGGCGGGGAGCTTGAGCGATACCTGCAGGTTTACGTCTTTCGCAATATCAATGGCGAGAGCAATCTTGCTGCGGAGCGATTCAATCTGAAAGTTTGGAATTGGCGTGTTTTCGTCGAGTGTAAAGTCATCTTCCAGGCTGAAGATGTTTTTGCCACTTTCGTCTTGCATGGAAAGCGAAATGTGGTAATCTCTATCAAGCTTGAGATCGTCACTGGTGAATGTGACGTTGTCCGAATCGAACACCATGGGGTAGGTGTACGTTTCGTCTTTGCTTGTGAGCTTCATTTCGCCTTTCCTGATACCCGCGGGGTTTCCAAAGCCAATCGGAATCTTCACGTAGACAAAGCCGACAAGCGCATGCATCGGAATTTTCAAGTTTACGGCGGAACCAGCTTCGAGGGCGGTTGTAACTTCGCCCTCTTGCATCAAGGCTCCGTTTGCGTAGAGCTTTGCATTGAAAATCCATTCTTCGCCCGGGAAAAGATCGAGGTTGAACGACTTCTTTTCGATGGAATGCACGAGGTGGAGCGTGTCAGGCCCAAAACAGTCGAGCACAAGGCTGTCGAGCAACGGCGTGTCGGGATAATCCAAGTTCAGTGCCACGTTTGCCGTGGCGCCGATCTCGATGGTGTCAAGCGGGGATTCTGCGCGGGAATCACCGGAACAGTTCCAGAAAGCAAGCGCAGTGAGGGCTGTAGCCGTATAACGGCAGACGTTTTTATTGAATGTAGGACTCATATAACCTCCTGATATTTGGGTGGGTCCTACTTATTTAACACGTGTTTTTTAACGGCCTGTCCTAAAAAAATGTTGTAAATTTTTTGTTTACATGCATTTTGTAGTCCACAATGACGGGCGTGCAAATCTTATAGATGCAACTTGGCTTTTCCGTTTTCGACGCGGTTCCCTTGCAACTTCGCGGCGCATGCCTTGTCTTGCCTTAGAATTTTCACGAGCGCACTCGGGCTAAGCCCGAAAGCCGCTGCGGCGGCTTTTGTATCGCCATTCTTTGTCGCCATGATGTCAAAGACGTGGGCGACAAACAGCGGAAACTGCGGGTTGCTCGGCTGGATATGCCCGTTGCTCCCCGGAAACTTCATTTCGACTTCGGGAGGTTCTTCGCGCACGTTCAGTGCAAGCGCCATTTGCATGCGGTGGAGCGCGTGAATTTTGTTCTCTTTTGCGCTCCTGCTTTCGGAAGACTTAATTTCTAAATTATATTGTTGTAACGTAAGATGAACGCCGGTATTGGTCTTGTTCCTGTGTTGGCCACCCGGGCCACTGCCTTGGTAACCTTTCAGGGAACAGGCTCGTAAAAGTTCATCCAGATTCATTTTCAGGTAGGTATCGCGATGCATGTTCTGAAAAATAAAATAGTTCTTGCGCTTTTGGTGAGCGTATTTGCAATTATGTCGGGTTGCGCCGGGTCTTCACAAGGTTCCGCAGGCGAACCCACCGAGACCGCTGCTGTCCGTGATGCAAAGGTGCAAGCCCAGGAAGCGGATAAGCTTGCGATGCTTGAGGGCATGTATGCGCTCTTCAAGGAATCGGTCAAAAATCACGCTCCGCATGATGTGTTGCTTGATTTCTTGACAGACCCGTCTGAACCCTGGCTTGATGAGCTTGAACGCCATGCCAAGACTTACGATGCCGCCGCGATGGATACGTGCCAGTTCTACGAGGCCTACGCCATTGTGCTTTACAGGCTCTATGAGCGCGAACATCTCTGGACCGTACCGGATTACCGTATGCTTTATCTGCTCCTCTACGATAGCGGATTTTTGGATGTGGTCGATCGCGTAAAAATGGGACCGTTCGAAGTCAAGAACGATCGTGGAAGTGTAGGCCTTGTGTCTAGCCCGAAGGTCCCGATAATGCTCTTTAATTGGGACGATACCAAGTGGAAACTTGACTTGATTGAAACGCTCCCGCTTATTACGAAGGGTGTCGAAGCGACTGCCGCGAAGAAGAACTGGAGCGGAGCCAAACTTGCTCTCTACTGGCTCGACAAAAAGTACCACTTGCAGTATTCACGTCTGGACGAATCGCTGTTTGAGCCGATTGGCTTTTAAGTTTACAGGTTACCGTAATTTTGAATATAGGACTTAGAGTTTATGCGTAATGTTTTTGCTGTATGCGCACTTTTGTCTGTTCTTGTAACGTCGGCGTTCGCGGCTCCCGCATCTTCATCGAAAGCGAAATCGGCTGGTTCCGCTAAAATTTATGGCGCTGTCGAAGCAAAGGACGGCTTTTTAGGCAGTCGCCTCTTTGACGTGCTTGATTCTGTCGGTGGCACAGGAACGTGGATGGAATGGGATGTCAACGGCGTCCGCGATCCGTCGGTGTCAAAAGTTCTGGATCCGCTTTTGAATTCGACGAACAAGCCGAAGATGATTTGGGTGATTACAGAGCGCGAAATGCCTCTGCTTGCGGTACTCTTGCCAAAGGGGGCAGGGGAGGTTGTCGTTTTTTACGAACTGGGTACGCTCGATGCAAAGCCGGTCCCGCTCAAGCTCAACAAGGTCCTCACTCCCGATGTCGTCTTTCGTGATTACAGACAAATTTCTGACAAGGCTTTTGTTCACTTGGACCGCCCGAATCTGAAAATTTCCGTGTTGAACAAGTTGATTCGCTTTACCTATGACAATCCCGATGATACTCCTCTCCGTTACGATCCGGACTTCTCCAAGAAAACGCTCATCGAGAAGCGTAATGAGGTCAACGATTACCGCGGTTTTCTAAAATATGAATATTCCATGATGCTCCGCGCTTTTGTGCAGTCCACCCGTGGTATTTTCAACTGGCAGCCATGGCACTGGTACATGGATAACTGGAATTCGAAATATATGATTTCGTCGAAGGAAATCGAAATGATTCTTTCCAAGGGCGTGCGTCCCGAATATATTACCGTCTTTAAGGCGAAGGCTTCGAGTGGGGAAATCGTAGAAATGCGTACAACCGGCAACGGATTCCTTGAAATGGTCATTACGAGACCCTGATTTTAACACCCAAAAAGATGTTACCATTTGTCATGCCCGCCGCTTGTCATCCCGGACCCCGTTCCGGGAGGGCATCTCCATTTCTGTTTTTTACTATTTTAGAATTTGTGAAGTCTATCATCAAAAAATTTCAGATTCTATTTGTTGCCTGTGCAACAGTTTCTAGCTTGGCCTCTTCTGTTGTGGAGGATTCCAAGAATCGTTTTGTCTTTGACGATGAAGTCTTGGACTCGTCAACGAAATCTTGCGAGGATGGCTCGGGACTGCGTTTCGATCCCGAAAATGCATTCTATGTGAGTTCCGGTGATGTTCCGGTTCGCCATTACCGTGTGGCACTCCCGTCTCAGGCGATGCCTTCTGTTTCTGTGACGAACAACCGTCTCGTTTCTCTTGGCGGTGCCCCCTGCAAGTCGACTCCGGTAAAAATTCAGTCTATCGATGTATCGAGCCCGTTCCTCAAGGATAACTTGTGGATGGTCGATGTGTTTGTTCCGCTTTATGTCAGGGAAGGTTCCTCCATTGCGCTTCGCAAGAATTTCCGCCTGAATGTCGAGTTCGCCTCTGCTTCGGCTAGTGGCCGAAATCCTGGAGCCCGTGCGCTTATGCAGGTCGTGAACGAAAAAGCGGCTGCTCAGTTTGGACTTGCTGCACGTTCCGGTTTGCGTCGTGAAGCGAACTCTGAAATTGATGGTATCGTACAGTTGGCCGAACTAGTTGTTGGTGATGAGAATATGGCCACTTTTAGCGAAGATGGCTTGTATGGGGTCAGTTTTAACGCCGTCCGTGCGGCAGTAGCGAGGATTGGTCGTAGCGAAAGCGATGTGAAAGGAATTCCTGTTGAAAGACTTTGCGTTTACGGAGCTTCGCCGGATACGCTCCCAGATATGGGACCTGGCACAAAGCTGCGCAATCCGAACCAGCTCTTTGAACTGCCAATCAAAGTCGATGACCGCAATTCCAATGGAATCTTTGATGAAGGCGACTCCGTCCTTTTTGTCGGGTACGGCAACGCGTTCTGGAAGCGCATCGATTCTGAACCGACTGAAATTGCTGATGTGCCTACGTCGAATGTTGGTTATTTCCATTCTTATTCGCCGTTTTCCTATTACCAGCATTTTGTCTTCGGATATAAGCAGACGGGGAAGGGCAAGCGTCTAGAAACGCTTGAGTCGCCGAAGTCTACTGCAAAGAGCGTTGAATGGCTGCGCTATGTGCGTGCCGAAAGAGACGAACTGTTACGCGATGCCTACTACGGTCGCGGTCAGGATTGGGAAAAGACGACCGGTAAGGAGTATTTCTGGAAATGGCGTGAGCAGGGAGAAGTTGCTGAACTGTCGGCAAAGGACCTGGAGTTCAAGGCGTCAACGAGTAATCTGCCTGGACGCATTTCCGATGGTAAGGGCTTTGTTTCGCTTTCGTTCTTCCCATTCCGTTCGCAGAGTTCAAGCACGATGTTTTCGGATAGTTCCTATTTAAAGCGCTATAGCTACATCTGCTTTAAGTTGACTGTCAATGGAAAATCTTATTCAAAGGTGAGTGGCGAAGAACTCTATTGGAAAAGTGGGGACTTGCTGCCCGGTGGAAACTTTAGCATGGCGACGGACGCTTTGAAAGATTCCGACAATGAATATGAGCTGACCATTTACGACAACACTTACCAGAACGACCGGTTTGATGGTTACACGGTAGCTTACCAGTGGGATCCGGCCAAGGTCCAAATTGACTCTGCCGAGTGGATGCTGCCTGGTTTTGCGACTGGCGTGATTCGCATTCCGGTAGGAAAGGATTCCGGACTTCGATTGATGAAGTTCAAGGATTTGGCGCCTGTTGGGCTCTTGAAGGTTGTTGATGGCTTTGCTGTCGATAGCATTGGTAAGGATGAAGATGTCCGTTATTTGATTTATCGCGATTCTGACCGCCGCAAGACGTTGACCCTAAAGGGCATCCGTGCCCCGTCAAATAACTCGGTGCAGAAACTGGCTCAGATTTCTTCGAAGACGGAATACCTCATCATCGCTCCCGAGGAATTCCTTGAACCAGCAGAAGCTTTGGCAATGTTCCGCTCTAGCGACAAGGCATCGACTCCCTTTGTCACGGCTGTAGTCCCGGTTGAAAATATTTACAGACACTATACGGGTGGCGCTCTGTCTCCGGTGGCGATTCGAAACTATATCGCTTATGCACGCAGTGTTTGCCCGGACTTGCGTTTTGTCTTGCTTGCGGGGGCCGGCCATTATGACTACCGTGGAACCAAGCTTGGACCAAACTACATGCCTCCATTCGAAAAGGAATCTTCGGTGACCGAAGACTTCTTTAGCGTTCTCGACTCTGGTGAAGTTGTCCGTAGCGGTAAGCCGTATGATACCGATGTTGCTGTTGGTCGCTTGCCGGTTGCTTCTGTCCAGGAGTTCAACAACTACAACGAAAAAGCTCGTGATTACGATGAAATCCAGAGGTTTGATCATAGTGAATGGCGTTCAACGCTGTTACTTACTGCCGATGACCACAAAAATGGCACTTCTGACGATCCGATGGACCATACTATTTACCAGGAAAATTTGGCGAACATGATTGACACAACCGCCGAATCTCTTGGCTACAGGATGAACATGAAGAAGGTTTACCTCCTGGATTACGAAGCCGATGCAGCAGGTCAAAAGCAGGAAGCCGCAAATGACTTTCTGAATATTTTGAACCAGGGCGCCTTGATGACCATATACTATGGGCACGGCTCTAAGGTGGCTTGGGCGTCTGAAGGCTTGCTCAAGCTATCTTACTTCTCTCGCTTTACGAATAAAAAACGCTACACCGTGCTGAATTCGTATTCCTGCACTGTCGGGCGTTTTGATGAGGGCGGTCAAAGATCCATGACCGAGGCGATTGTACTTTTGCCTCAGGCTGGTGCTATTGCGGCCGTTGGCGCTGCACGTGAAACTTACGCTAACCCTAACGAAATCTTTGCCAAGAATTTTGTGAGCCGCGCTTTGCTCAAGAATGGCAATTATCTGGGGATTGCCTATATGCAGGCTAAGGACAACGTATTCACTCACCGTACCAGTAACCCGACTTACTCGACCAACGTATTCAACTCTGAACATTACGTGTTCATGGGCGAGCCCGTAATCCGTATGCCGATTGCCGATATGAAAATCACCCTTGACGCACCTGTGGACTCCATCAAGGCTTTGGATAAGGTAAAACTTTCTGGAAAGGTTTCGGGAATGTCTTCCGGAAATATCGCCTTGACGCTTAGGGAAGGGCGCTATACTAAGCGCCTTGACATGATTTCGACATCGCATTATGCCGATGTCAAGTACGATGGCTCGCTAATTTATTCAGAAGTTGTTCCTGTGGTCGGAGGGCGATTCGAAACGGAATTTGTGACTCCGAAAAAATTGAATATCGGCGATTCGCTCGCTGAATTGCGCGCCTGGGCCTATTCTTCAAATGATGTCGCTGTCGGACGATATTTTGAGAAGAACATCAAGATTACGGGGGTGTCAAATTTCGCAGATTCCTTGAACGACAAGACGCCGCCGACAATCAAAATCCAGTTGTGCAATGCCGGTGAAAAAGTTTCTTTTTCGGACCATCAGCATGTAAAGCTCCAGACTCCGGCGTGTTTGCAGGTGGTTGTCGAAGATGAAACAGCCTTGGATTATCGCGAACAGGCCGATGAAGGCATTTCTTTCGAAATGATTGGTCTTGAAGACCCGTACCACCCGTTTCCTTTCTTGGAACAGTCTTCCAAGCGCGCTGTAGCCCGCAAGTCCTTGACGACGGAACTTTATCCGCCGGGAATATATTTGTTTAAAGTTCGTGCGATGGATGTTCTCGGAAACCTTTCTACAAAGAGCGTCTATCTTGATATTACGGAAAAGCTCGAGACTGGGCTTGCGGACGTGTTCAACGTGCCAAATCCGATGGGTAAGAAGGGAACGACGTTCTACTTTAAGAATCTCTCGTCTGATTTGGACCCCGACGTGAACATCTTTATTTACAACCAGCACGGTAGACTCGTCAAGGTCATCAAGAATGCGGTGTCTGGCGTAACGCACTGGGATGGTCGTGATAATTTCGGTCGTCTGCTTGCTAATGGACTTTATCACTACGTTGTTCGTAGCAAGACGAAGATTTCGAATGATGAAACTTCTTCGGAAACTAGGACGAAGACCAAAACTCAAACTTGGACTAAAAAACAAAAACTGTTGATTTCGAGGTAAATAATGGAATTACGTGAAAAACCGGGCAAAGTGCAAAAGCTTTTGGAACTTTCCCTCCGCTTTCGCCTGATTTTTGTGCTGTTGATGGTCGGCTTTGCGGTGGCGTTCCTTGCGACTGGCTGGCAACAGATGGCGTCGCTGCCGCTGGGGGCTTCTGAAGCGCTTGGCATGTGGATTGTGAAGTTCACAAATGTTATGTCGGCATGGAATTCTGCACAGTACATTTTTGTAGCTGCGCTTTCTATGCTTGTGCTCTACTTTGTATTTGGCGGTGTGCGTGGCGGCTTTGGCGGCTTGCTTGCGCTTGCTGCGTTTGTGGGCGCGCTATTTGCCCTGGGGGGTGACGAGGACATGCTTCTCATATTCTTTGGCGTGTTTGCAGGCTTTGCCCTTTTGCTTGTGCTCTTTGCCAAGTGGAGTGTCGCCTGTGCTTTGTTCCCGTTTGCGCTTTCGTGGCTACTTCTTACGGGATTTGTAAGCTGGTTCCCGCTGATGATAGGCAAGGCTTGGCTCATGTGGGCGGTGCTTAGCGCTATCGCATTTTCGGGCATTGTCGCCTGTGCTTTGGTGGCGGGCAAGGAACTCGGTGAAGGTTCTCCGTCGGCCGGCGCTCTCGTGAAAGCGGGCAAGAGGATGCTTGCTCCGGTCATGATAGCATCGCTCTTGGCACTCTCGGCACTTGTCGTCGATATGAGCGTCGTTGTGGATTGGAGAAGAATAGGCATTGCCGCCATTCTCTGGGTGGCTTTTAACGTTTGGTTCTTCGGTTTCACGTTCGGGACGATGTCCTTTGCCCCGTGGGAACGCATCCGCTCCGGCTCTCGCCGCGTCAAGATGAGCGACAAGAAAAAGAAATCTTCAAAGAAGAAGTAGACAGTAGGAAGTCGGCGGTAGGAAGTGTCATGCCCGCCATTGCGCGGGCATCTCCATATTGTCATCCCGGCCGGAGCCTGTGCTGAGCAAAGTCGAAGCATGCCGGGATCGCCTTTTTTATTGATGTCGTAATCAAAAAGCGTCCCGTGCGATTTGCACGAGACGCTTGTTGTTGGAGTGTGGATGTTTTATTCTTTCTGATTATAAGGTAGATTGTTTTGAAGCAAAAAGCCCTACTTTCGTAGGGCTTTTTATGGATAAAAAATCCATGTTGAGAAATGGTGTTGAGAATTTTTGGCGCGCTCGGCTTTCGCCTTATGCCACGTTCATTGATTGTTCCCTAATGCACTCGATCTCGTTCTTGAGCTCGATGGCAAGTGCTGCGATTTCGGCATTTTGGCACTTGGTGCCAAGCGTATTTGCTTCACGGCCCATTTCCTGGAGGATAAACCCGAGGTTCTTGCCCTGGGCGCCGCCCTTGGCGAGCGCGTCGAGGAACAGCTTGTTGTGGCTCCTGAATCTCGTGATTTCTTCGTGGATGTCGAGCTTGTCTGCCATGATGCAGGCTTCTTGTAAAAGGCGAACGTCGTCGATTTCGGAATCCTTCATGAGCGTGTTGATGCGTTCGCGGAACTTGACCTTCCATGTTTCAATGCGTTGCGGGTCGAGTACTTCGATCTTGTCGATGACTTCGTTCAGGTGGATTACGCGGCGGGTGAGGTCTACGGCGAGGTTTGCTCCTTCCTTTTCGCGCATGGCGATGACGCCATCCAATGCCTTGTCGAGTTCTGCCTTCAAGTGCTTTTCCCAGACTTCGTTGTCGCCGTTGCCGTCCGTGAACTGCAAAACCTCAGGGATGGCAAGCACATGTTCGAGCTTGATGTCGCCTGCAATGCCGTATTTCTTCTGCATCGCTTTCGTGATTTCCACGAACTTTGCCACAGCGGCTTCGTTGTAGCAAACGGGAATGTTCCCGGCGTTGCCTGCGCCAAGCGTAATCGAAAAGTTCACGGAACCGCGAACGAGCTTGTCCTTGATTTGTGCCTTGAAATCGTTTTCGAGGTAGGCGAAGTTCTTTGGAATCTTGCTCGAGATCTCGAGGAAACGGCTGTTCACGCTGCGCACTTCGATAACGCACGTGATTCCTTGCAGTGTGGATTCGCTTTTGCCGAACCCGGTCATGGAAATTATGGACATTTTGATTCTTGCGGCTTTGCCGCATCCTAGTTACTAGTTAAAATTAGTTGGTAGAACTTAGACCGCTACGCTCTTAGAACTTAGTAAGTTATTAGTTGTTAGTCATTGTCCGCAGTCTATATTAGGTGTTTTTTTTTGATTATAAAGCTCTAAAGACCAATGACTATTGACTAAGTTCTAAGTTCCTGATTTTAATTAATTAAATCTTGGATATCGTAGCGATGACGTGTTCGGCGCCGAAGTTCGGGAGCCCAATGGCGGTCAGGAACTTGCTTATCTTGTGTTCATTCTGGAAGTGCAAGTTTTCAATCTTGAACCCTTCCTTGTTGCACAGCGTATAGAAGTCCTTCACCGTCAAAAGGCGGATGTTCGGCGTATCGTACCATTCGTAGGGGAGTTCTTTGGAAATTGGCATGCGTCCGTGGAGCATCAGGCTTCCGCGGGCAGACCAGTGCCCAAAATTCGGGAACGTCACGATGACTTGCTTTGCAACACGCAAAAGCTCGTTCAAAAGCGCCACCGGGTCGCGAATTTCCTGAATCGTGCGATTGATAATGGCGTAGTCGAAACTGCCGTCCTTGAGGTCGGCAATGCCACTTTCGTCCAAGTCGCGTTGGATGACCGGCACATCTTTTTCGAGGCAGTCGAGAATTCCTTTGATGTTTTTTTCGATGCCAAAGCCCGAGACTTTCTTCTTGTGGATAAGGTAATCCAACAGGTCGCCGCTGCCGCAACCGAGGTCGAGTACATGGCTTCCTTCCTTTACGAGTTTGCCGAGGAGGTTAAAGTCGTTCTGGTCGTGGAATACAGGCACTGCCTGCGTTCCGTTTTGCGGGATAATCTTAGAATCGAGGAATCGGCCTACAGCTTTACCGAGCTCGCCCACTTCAATCAAGAATCCGTCATGGCCAAATTGCGTGTCGAGTTCGAGGCTTGTCACAGTCTTGCCGGTGTTGATGAGCGCGCTTGTAATGCGGCGGCTCTCGTGCGGCGGGAAAAGCCAGTCGGTCGAAAGGTTCACGTTCAGGACTTCAGCCTTGATGCCCTTGAATGCGTTTTCGATGCTGCCGTATTCCGTTTCGAGGTCGAACGCGTCGGTCGCATGTGCGATGTGCAAGTAGCTGTTTGCATCAAAGCGGTCGACGAATTTCGTTCCCTGATAACGTAAGTAGCTTTCGATGGGCAAGTTCAAGTCGTACGGCGTCGAGTAAGTGACGGCGTGGCTTCTGTTTTCCTGGTCCTGGGCGCGCTTGAACTTCTTCTCCATGCCAACGGCAGAGAGGTACGTGATGTGCGCGAGTTTGCGGGCGTTCGCAAGGCCAATGTCCGGTCTTGTCTTACCTTCTTCGTAATAGTCACCGCCGTGGAAGTTCGGGTCCTGCGTAATGACATCGCGGGCCACGACTTCAAAGCCGAGTGCCTGGCTAGAAAAGCGCGGAGAGCTTGCAATCACGATGATGCGCTTCACCTGTTCTGGGTAGTAAATCGCCCATTTCATCGCCTGGAATCCACCCATGGATCCACCGATGACGCTGTAGAATTCCTTGATGCCAAGAGCGTCTGCGAGTTCCTTTTGGGCGTGAACCATGTCGCCTATCGTAATGGTAGGGAAGGTACTGCCGTAGGGCTTGCCCGTGCGCGGGTTGATTGTTGCCGGGCCAGTAGAGCCCTTGCATCCTCCAAGGATGTTGCTGCAAACTACAAAGAATCGGTCTGTATCGATAGCCTTGCCTGGTCCGATGAGTTCGTCCCACCAGCCGGGCTTCTTGTCATTTTCTGTGTACCAGCCGGCGGCGTGCGCATCGGCGGTCAACGGCGAACAAACCCACACGGCGTTATCGCCGGCGGCGTTCAATGTGCCGTACGTTTCGTAACGGATGGTCAGGGCCGGGAGCGTCTTGCCGTTTTCCAGTAAAAAGCCCTGTTCACCATAATCCTTGTTGAAATCCTTGGGGATTACGGGACCAAACGATTTATGCAAATATTCACTCATATGCATAAATATAGTAAAAGATTTAGTTGCTGTTCACTTGATGCCGCGCTTGAAAATGAAAAATATGTATGAGTAAAGAGGGGGTGTGCTATAAAATGCAAGGGTATAGTTTTTTTTATGTAATGGGATATACTTGTTAATAATAACGAATAATGTTGTAACCCTAAAAGTAAATGAATTATTTTATCTGTTGTTCTTGGCCGTTGCATTGCAGAATTGAATGTTGTATATAAAATAAAAAGCTCCTGTAAAGACAGGAGATACATAAGAGCTTATGTTGCTTAAAACTAGTCGTGTATGGTATTCTTGAGGCTTTCAATTAAGCGGGCAAAGCTCGGATCGGTTTCCATCTCTTTCTTGACGCTCTTGATGGCGTGCACAACGGTGGAGTGGTCCTTGCCGCCAAAACGGGAACCGATGCTCTGCAAGCTGATGGGGGAGAGTTCGCGCATGAGGAACATGGCGACCTGGCGAGCCTTCGAGATTTCCTTGGTGCCGCGGCCCGGTTCGATGAGCTTAGTCTCGGGAACTTCGTAGTGCTGCGATACGGCATGGAGCACGGAGTCTAGGCTTACGCGGCGACGGAGTGTCGGGGCGATTTCGGTGACGACCTTCTGTGCGATATTCATGTCGATGTCGTGGCTCATGAGGCTCGACTGGAGCGTGAGCTTGATGATGGCGCTCTCGAGGCAACGCACGTTGCTTGCAATATTTTCAGCAAGGTAACGGATGACTTCGTCGCTGATTTCGAGGTGGCGTTCTTCGGCCTTCTTGTGGAGGATGGCTTCGCGCGTTTCGACGTCAGGCGGCTGGATGTCAACGGTTAAGCCCCAGGAAAAGCGGCTCACGAGGCGGTCGGAGAGGTTTTTCACTTCGGCGGCGGGAGCATCGGAGGTAAGCACAATCTGCTTGCCAGCCTGGTGCAGTGCGTTGAAAATCAAGAAAAATTCGTTTTGCGTTTCGTACTTGCCCGTCCAGTTCTGGATGTCGTCAATCAGGAGAATGTCCACTTCGTTGCGGTAGAAATCGGACATTTCAGTGATGCGTTTTTCTTGCAGGCACTTCATGTATTGCTGCGAGAAGTCTTCGGATGTGAGGTAAATCACACGCTTGGTCGGGTCTTCTTCGAGAATGTAGTTACCGATGGATTGGAGCAAGTGCGTCTTGCCAAGACCTGAAGAACCATAAATAAATAGCGGGTTGTACTGCGTTCCATCAGGATTCCTTGCTACGGCGAGAGCGGCGTTGAAGGCGAGCTGAGCCTTGTCGCCCGGGACGAAGTTTTCGAAGCGAAAACTGCCAGAAAGCGGAACGCTCGGCTTGATAAATTCGCGGAAAGAGTTGTCGGAGGAGCTTGTTTGCGGCTGGTAAACGTCTTGCGGCTGGAATTCAAATTCCACCGGAGCTTCGTCGTGGGAAACGTCTTTCCAGGCGAGGCGGATAAGATCTTTGTAAGCGGCGTAGACTTTAACATCAAGTCCGGGGGGCACCGCGATAACGGCGTGTCCTGGGGTTTGGCTTACAAGTTTGGTCTGTGCAAAATATGTCTTGAATACCGTGTCCGACAGCATTCCGTGGAGGTAGTTCAAGCATCTTTCCCATTCAACCTGCATCTTCAATCCTCATCCGATTAATAATCTATCAACAACTTAGGCGTTATAATTTAGCTAATTCTTCGGAATGTTGATAGACTTAACGGGGAAATAAACCTAAAAAAATTCTTACTTAAATGTAAAAGAAAATTAACATTCGTATTTGGGCTTTAGCGTGCGCCTGCAAAGTGTTCATTTTTCGCAAATTTTCTAATTTTTTTTATGATGGAATTATATACTCTTGTGGATTATCTTTTTTGGATTCCCGTTCTTTTCTGGGTGGGGCTCCATTTTTGGTTTAGGAACGTTTCGTACGTCGTTTTTTTGAAAAAGCAATTGGACCGAGGCGAAAAGTGGGCGTATGTTCTGGAAGAATACGTGAAAAATCCAGGGCGTGTGAAGTTTTTGCGCTTTTGCGATTATCTATTTACTGCCGTGGCTTCCATATCGACGGCGACTGTTGTCGTGTGGACTTTGAGAAAATTTGGGTTTGCGGAAATGGCGAACTTCGGCTTTGTGACAGTAATCCTTTTCTTGGTGCTTGCGAATTTTATGAAGCGCAGGACGGAACTCAAGCTCACGGACTTGTTCCAATCGGCTTTTTATCTGGAATATCGCTGGGTGAATTACGGAATTCAGCGCAAGGGTATTACGATGTCGGATGAAAATATTCGGGATCGCGCGGGACTCAGCTATGCGCATAAGCTCCGCAATGCCGAAGACCATGGCCGTTTCTGGAAGTACGTAAAGTCGATGGCTGCGTCTAAAAAGGTGCCGCCGGAAATGTTCGAGGTGTATTAGTTGGCAGAACTTAGAGCTTAGAACTTAGTAGGCAGTAGGAAGTGGATTGTAAACAGGAATGTTATGAGTTTGTTTTTGTTTGTCATGCCCGATACCGATCGGGCATCGCCTTCACCTCTTGTCTGACGGCTATTGACTAATGACCATTGACCAAGTAGAGCAAGTATGATTGATAAATTGGATTCTTTAGATGTGGGCGAGAAGGTGCTCGAAGGCAAGGCGGCGTGGAAGTACGCCGAGGATGTCTTGCAGCTGGTGTCGCGTACGTTTGCACTGAACATCCAGGTTTTGCGTGGCAAGCTGCACCGCAGTATTTTGCTTGCGTACCTTTATTTGCGCATTGCCGATACGGTCGAAGATGACCCGGACATGAAGGCGGGCGAAAAGGATTACGTGCTTGCACTGTTTGCTGACGTGTTCAAGACGGGTGCGCTCGAAACCGAAAAAATCCGTGCGTTTGTGGATGCACTCCCGGAATCGTGGCATGGCTCCGAGGACCCGAACAAGGATCTTTGCACCAAGGCCGAAGTCGTGGTGCCGCTCTTGAAGTCGCTCCCCGAGGTTTATAGAAAACCTGTTTGCGGTGTGGTTGTTGAAATGTGCGGTGGCATGGCTAAGTTTGCGCTCCGCCAGGAGGCGGCGCTTTCGTCGGGCTGGTTCACGCTTGAAAATGTAGGCGAGCTTGATGAATACTGCTACTATGTGGCTGGCATTGTTGGCAAACTCTTGACGAAGCTTTTTTCGGCGGATACGTGCCTGATTGGCGCAAAACGTGAGGCTGAACTTTCGAAACTGGACGTTAGCTTTGGGCTTGCCTTGCAGGTCGTGAACATTGTGAAGGACTGTGTCGAAGATTCTGGACGCCGCGTGTGCTTTATCCCCGAAGAAATTTGCAAGCGTCATGGCTTTGCGCATCCGAGTGAACTCTTCAAGAATGGCGCCGATGTCGAGAAGTGTGGTGCCGTGCTTTCGGAACTTGTCCAAAAGGCTTGGCGTCATTTGGATGATGCTATTGCCTACACGAAGCTTATCCCGAACATCAAGATGCGCACGAGGCTCTTTTGCCTATGGCCACTCTTTATGGCGGCAGAGAACTTGAGCTTGATAGGGGATGGCGTGTCGGTGTTCACTTCGGACAAGAAAGTAAAGATAACGCGCGATACCGTTAAGCGGATAGTGAAGGAAACATCGATGCACTTCTATTCGGACAAGTGGATTGATGAAGCCTACGCGAGGATTAAGAATTTAGAATTTAGAACTTAGAGCTTAGAGCTTAGATAAGTTTCTATTTACTAGGGTCTAAAGCATCGGCATCGTCATTGCGATTCCCGCAGGGGCGAAGCAATCTATAAAAAGGAATTTTATGCAAGGTAATATGAAGTTTTATAATAAGAGGCCGTTCCATGTGGCGGTGATTGTTTTTAGCATTATTTCTGACCAGTTGACTAAACTGTGGGCGGTGTCGCGTTTTACGGACGAAGCAGGGAATTTTACGTACGAGAAAATTCCTGTGATTGGTGAACTTGTGCGTTTCCAACTTGTGTACAACAAGGGTGCTGCGTTCAGCAGCCGTCCGCAAGACTTGATGCCGTTCTTGCCTCCTTGGCTGTTCTTTCTGTTGATTTCGATTGTGGCGGCGATTGCTCTTGTTTGGTTCTATAAGTCCATCGACAAGCGTGATTACTTGAGCCGCTTGGGCGTCGTGATGATTTTCGGCGGTGCTGTCGGAAACTTCATTGACCGTATGCGCATGCAGATGGTTGTGGACTTTATCGACTGCGATTTCCCAGATTTTATCATGACCCGTTTCCCGACGTTTAACGTGGCGGACTCGTTTGTGACTGTCGGCGTTGCCCTCGTGATTTTATCTCCCGTGATTTTACGTAAGTTGCACAAGCAAATTAAAGAAGAAAAAGAATTAGAACTTAGAACTTAGAACTTAGAACTTAGAACTTAGAACTTAGAACATTGCTCTTTTCTCTAAGGTCTAAGAGCGTAGCGGTCTAAGTTCTACCAACTGCGGCGAAGCCGTCCTAACCACTAACCACCAACCACTAACCACTGATTCATGAATTACATCGTAGAAGAAAAGCATAATGGTGAACGTATCGACAAGTTCCTTGTCGGCGTTATGGAAAATGTCTCCCGCACAGACGTGCAGAAGCTGATTGAAGCGGGCGAAGTCAAGGTCGGCGGTGGCAAAGTCGCGAAGAACTTCCGCGTAGAAACGGGGATGGCGGTTGTCGTTGAAAAGATGATCGAGAAGGAATCATCGACGCTTGAACCCGAAGATATTCCGCTGAACATCGTTTACGAAGATGATGATATCGTGGTCATCAACAAGCCACGCAATTTGGTGGTGCACCCGGGCAATGGCGTGAGTAAGGGAACGCTTGCCGCAGCACTTTTGTACCATTTCAAGGAAAATCTTTCGACCGTGAACGGTCCGCTCCGTCCGGGTATTGTCCACCGTCTGGACAAGGATACGCCGGGGCTTATGGTGGTTGCGAAAAACGATGCTGCTCACAGGCATTTGGCGCATCAACTCGAAACGCGTACGCTCCACCGCACGTATAATGCGCTTGTGTGGGGCTGCCCGCGTGACCTTGAAGGAACGATTGACGCTCCGATTGGCCGCAACCCGAAGAACCGTCTCAAGATGGCGGTGGTAAAGGGCGGTAAGGAAAGCCGTACGCATTACGTAGCGAAGCAGTTCTTTGCAATTGCAACACTCTTGGAATTGCAACTGGAATCTGGCCGTACGCACCAGATTCGCGTGCATAGCCGTTACACGGGCCATCCGGTTGTAGGCGATCCGCTTTATGACGGTCGCGATGAAAGTTTGAACCGTGTGCCGCCTTTGATGAAGCCGGTGGCTGAGAAGGTTCTTGAAATTGCTCCGGCGCAGCTTTTGCAGGCTGTAAAGATTGAACTCATTCATCCGCGTACGAACAAGAAGCTTACGTTCAAGGTTCCGATGGAAGAGCCGTTTGCAAATGTGCTCAAGCTCTTGAAAAAGGAATGTCCGGCATCGGCGCCTGTGTATGACGAAGAAGAAGGCTTCCGCGATTTCGATGCGCAGATTCGCTTTGACGAAGATGATGAATTTGACGAATACGCAGAACCGCTGGAAATCTCGCCAGACGAAGCCGCTCCTGTGAAGGAACGCAAGACGCGTGCACAGCGCCTCGCTGAGAAGAAGGCTACTGCCGCCAAGCGCCGTGCCGTTGCAGCCGAACGCAAGCTCATCAAGCAGATGAAGGCTGCTCGCCGCAAGGGAATTGCCCCGGAAGATTTCGTGGAACCAGGTTACGAACCCACAATAGACCCGGAGCTGCTTGAGTAGGTAATAGGTCATAGGTAACAGGTGGTAGGAGTAAAAATCGCGGCTTCGCCGCCTGTTATCGATGCACTTGTGCGTGTGACTTTAACCTAAAACCTAATCCCTAAAACCTATAACCTAACAATGACTAATTCTTACTTCTTTATCGGTGTTGCTGGCGTGGGCATGAGTGCCATCGCGCAGTATTTGGTGGGCAAGGGCGTTGCTGTGAGCGGTAGCGACCGTCAGTTCGGCGAGTTCCTGAATGGAAATGCCGAAAAGCCGCTTGTCATGAGCCAACTCGAAGATTGCGGAATCAAGTGCTTTGCGCAGGACGGTTCCGGCGTTGTCGAAGGGCTTACCGCAGTCGTGGTGAGCACCGCTATCGAAGATTCGAATCCTGATTTGAAGCGCGCCAAGGAACTAGGGATTCCGGTGATGCACCGCAGCGAAATGCTCGCGAAAATTTCGAAGGAAGCGCGCACGATTGCGATTAGCGGTACGAGCGGGAAGTCTACTGTGACCGCGATGGTTTACCACATTTTGGAATACGCAGGTCTCCAGCCGTCTGTGATGACGGGTGCTGGTCTCGTGAATTTGCAAGCACAAGGCAAGATTGGTAACGCCGTGAGTGGCAAGGGAGAATGGCTCGTTGCCGAAGTCGACGAAAGCGATGGAACGCTAGTTCGCTATGAACCGGAAATCGGCGTCATTTTGAACATCGACAAAGACCACAAGGAAATCTCCGAGCTTGAACAAATTTTCTTGAAGTTCAGCCAGAACGTCTTGAGCGCAGGTCACATTTTGATTGTGAACGATGCGCACCCGCTCGCAAAGAAGTTTAGCGCCGGTCGTGAATTTGACTTTGGCTATGAAAGCTATGTGAGCGTCCAGGGAATTGACTTTAAGTCTGTCGGAACGCATATTCAGTTCCGCGTGCGTCATGGCAATGAACTTGTGAAGTTCGAAATTCCGCTGCCGGGCAAGCACAATATGGAAAATGCTTTGGCGGCTACTGCCGCTGCGCTCCGTGCAGGTGTTTCACTCCATACGTGTGCCGATGCGCTTTCGTCTTTCCCGGGCGTGTTCCGCCGTCACCAGATTCTCGGAACGTTCAACGGAGTCACTCTTGTCGATGACTTTGCTCACAATCCGGCAAAAATTGCCGCAAGCATCAAGAGCGTCCAAGACTTTACCGAAGGCCGCGTGATTGCCTGGTTCCAGCCACATGGCTTTGGTCCGACGCGATTCTTGCGCAAGGATTTGGTGGACTTTATCGCCAAGACGCTCCGCCCGATGGATATGGATTTTGACCGCAAGAACGATGTGATGTTCTTCAGTGAAATCTATTACGCTGGCGGAACGGTCACGCGTGACATTAGCGCGGGTGACCTTGCTGATGACTTGATTCTCAAGGGTTGTGAGGCTATTTACATTGCTGACCGCAACGAGTGCGCCAAGAAAATGCTAGAATATGCAGAACCAGGCGACACGATTTTGTTGATGGGAGCACGTGACCCGAGCTTGCAAGAGTTCGCTCGCTCGGTAAAGCAACTTTTGGAAAATCGTTAAGCGCGCATTTGGCTCGTGCGGTTGTATTAGACTCGTGTGGTCCTGTCAAAAATAGGGGAAAATTGCAATGGACAAAAAGACTGTTTTAAAAAACGTTTTCTTTGATGGCGCAAAGCGCGACATCTTGGTTGTCGGTAATCTCTTTGAAAAGGTGACGCGTCCGCTGGAACCTGCTGATTACGAAGGCGCTGAAATAGTTGATTGTTCGCATTTTGCAATTATGCCCGCATTCTATAACGGCCACACGCATGCAGCGATGAGCTTGTTGCGTGGTTTTGCTGACGACATGGAACTTGGCAAATGGCTCAACGAAAACATTTGGCCGACAGAAGCGAAACTCACGCCTGACGACATCGCTGTTGGTAGCCGCCTTGCAGTTCTCGAAATGATCAAGTCGGGAACGGTGTTTTTTACGGACATGTATTGGCATCGCGAAGAGACGATGCGCGTTGTTGAAGAAATGGGAATCCGTGCGGCGATTGGCGTTACGTTTGCAGAACCGTTGATGTCTAAGGATGCTTGGGCGGCGAATATCGATTTTTTGAAGAATCATACGGGCGAATCGGAACGCGTGCAGCTCGTGGTAATGCCGCATGCAATTTACACGGTGGGCGAGAAAAAAACGGCTGAACTGATTGATCTTGCTCATGCTGAGAATTACAAGATTCACACGCATTTGTCCGAAACGATGACTGAAATTAAGAATTGCATGGAACAGTTCGGCTGTACGCCTGTGGAATTCTGGAAGCGTCTGGGCGGTTTGAATTCGAATTTCTCGGCGGCGCACTGCACGCATTTCACGGCTTCTGACCGCAAGATTTTTGCAGAATCAGGTGCAACGGCAATTCTGAATCCGTGTTCCAACATGAAGTTGAATAGCGGCATTCCGCAGGTTGCCGAAATGATCAAAGACGGCATGAAGCTTGGTCTTGGTACGGATGGCGATTCGTCGAACAACAATCTCGACATGCAAGAAGAAATGAAGACGATTGCACTCCTCGCGAAGTATCTTGGAACTGCAGAAACGCTCCCGGCAGAAGAAGCTCTCAAGATGGCTACGTGCAATGTTGCGCAGTTCTATGGAATCAATGCTGGCCGCATTGCGGAAGGCAATCTCGCAGATTGCTTGCTGATTGACTTGAACAACGAACGTATGGTGCCGTGCTACAATATCTATAGCAATTGGGTCTATTCAGCAAATTCTAGTGCAATCGATTCTGTGATGTGCAATGGCAAGTTCGTGATGCGAGGCCGACATGTCGATGGAGAAGATGAAATCCTCCGTGATGCCCGCAAATGTGCTGCACGACTTGCTAAATCTTAAAATGCAAATGCGTTTTTTTTAGAATAAATTTCAATAAAAAGAAGTTGTTCTTATGGCGTGTTTGTACAAGTTTATTTTCTTTCTCCTTGTTGCATTCTTTTTCTTTTCTTGCGAACAGAAACGTG
This sequence comes from Fibrobacter sp. UBA4297, assembly GCF_002394865.1. Classification (NCBI taxonomy): domain Bacteria; kingdom Pseudomonadati; phylum Fibrobacterota; class Fibrobacteria; order Fibrobacterales; family Fibrobacteraceae; genus Fibrobacter; species Fibrobacter sp. UBA4297. The sequence goes on from NZ_DGUZ01000009.1 coordinate 88,845, forward strand.
ATGAGCAAGTGATTGAAATTTCCTCGAAACCGACCGAGAATTTTGAAGGCTTTGTTCGTGATACGAGCGCGTATGTCATGGTTGTGGATACTAGCGTTCACGATAGCACGTTTAATGAAAAAATAACGCCTGTTAAAAGGGGTGGCTTTGCAGAATATTTTTCTAGAAAAGCCAAATATGAGGGCTCGAACGGTTCAAAGGCTTTTTATGCATATTCCGATTCTATAAGCCCCTTTGTTAAAGGTTCTTCTGAAAGTCCGTCTTTTTTTAATGTCGTTGCGCTTGCTTATGCCAAGCATTATTCCTTGGAAATAAATCCAGATGATATTTGGCTTATGATTTTGGATGGCTTTCGCCTCCATGTCAAGAACAATCGCGAAAAATTAAAAGACCGTTTTGTTGCTCCGGGAACGGATACTTCTATTGCAGTTATGGATAATTCGCTGACTCTTGAATCAACGCACAAGGAATGGTTTTGGACGATTGCGAACTTATTTGATTCTTTGCAGGCGAAGCTACCTCCAGAAACGGGCGAACCCTTGAAAATCAAGTTCTCGACGACAAGTCCGGTGGACTATAACATTTCTCGCACTATGACGATGGCGGTTGCGTCGCAATACTATTCGTATAATGTGTACACGCTTTGCGGAATCCCCAAAATCAGGATAAACGGTACCAAGGATGATTGGATGTTGCTTAAGGATTCCTTTAACAGGCTTGCCGAACAACTGGATATGAAATGGTGGTCGAAAGGGCTGAATCCTATACTGGATGAGTTTGTCAATACTTTTGACGGAAAAATCAATTTAAAACATTGGAAGAACATATATAAGAGTTTTAAACCGGAAGGATGCGGCAATCCTCTTTTTAACGGTTGGATTTCAAGGTTCTTGCCTTATACAAAGGATGATCGCTCGAATGAAGAAAAATATGTAAAGCACACGAATTGGAACGAACAACTGGACTTTTATAATATTCCTAAGGGAATAACTTTTGTTGATGTTCAATGGAATTATTTGGGTGAAAAAATTCCTTTGAAACTTTATACGGGATTTATCGGTATTCAAGTGGATACTACGGCAAATCGATTGAAGGCTTCTAGAGGGTATGCGTTGTTGTCTTTTGGTTTGCAAAACTTGAAGGATGTCGCCCAAAATGTCAAATTTATTCCTGGTAAACCATTGCGATTGCACGAAGCGCTTTCTATTGCAGATTCTATGAATATTTATGGCGAAAAGGGTTTGCTCTATGCAACGCATGACTTTAATGAAATCGAAGAATTTGCAAAGATGTCTTATCTTGATGAGGAATATCCTGAGGCGGAACCGTGGCAAAGAGAAATGGTTGGAATTGGTGAACCGAATTTGTCAATTAATTTATATGCAGATGGCAAATTGATTGACCATTTGCTTTATTACGCTCGCCCGAAAAATGAAAATTTTTGGATGCGCTTGTACGATTATTTTCAATCTGATTATGATGGGGCCTTACTTTCGCTGCAAGGCGTTGGGCGATGGAAAAAGAACGCTAAAATCAAAGAATTTTTCAAGCAACGGAATATTCCTATAAGTGGAATTGTCAATGAGTTTCCGCATGAGGCCTCACTCCCGAAAATAAATGTCGAAATATTTGTCGATACAATTTTTTTGAAAAAAGGGGTGAAGGTTGATGAAAAAATAAACATGAGTGAACTTAAATCAGGGGTTGCGCGAACTTTGAAAAATTCGTTGGGTTGGCGTCTTAAGAGATTGTTCTATCGATATTATAAGGATGTTGATAGTTTATCTATTGTTGCGGGCCTTTGCTATGGGGATGATGGTAGTGTATTTTCTCCTTCTGCTCGAACAAAACCCCATGAAAATAAAGAATTCAGAAAGGAAATAGAATCTATTTTGAAGTATGGATGGATGCCTCCAAAAGTTCACTCGAATATCGGTAATGACGTGACTGCCCAAGAAATAGTTTCTTTCGAAAAGTTTTTGATCTCATTTTCAAGGGATTACCGGATGGTTTGTAAACAAAATGGTCGCACCGCGAAAGACTCTGTCGAAATTGTAAATGCTCCAGATGCAAGGAAAGATGTTTGCAACGAGATTACATTCTCGAAAGACATCGCGACGGGTGAGGTAATCCGCTATGAATGCTTGGAATACGAAAAGAAATTGCCTAGTGGCAGTTTTCAAAAGAACTATATGAATCATTACTTTGATAAAAATAAAGCAATTTATGAAGAATGGGATCGCATGTACATGCCGATATTGCGACGCGCTTCCCTCAAAATTCCGCCTTGTTTTGTGGAAGAAAAAATTGCCGAAAAAGGGATGTATAATGAAGATTGGCGTTTCTAAATTCCTTCTACTCATCCTTGCCGCATTCCTTCTGCTCTCTTGCGAACAGAAACGTGATGATGTTTCTGTAGATTTTATTCCTGGAAAACCGCGACCTATGCAAGAATCTTTGGCGTTAGCAGATTCCATGGTCATTTTCAATGCGCAGGGCTTGGTCTACACAACGAATAGCTTGAAGGAAATCGAGAAATTTGCGAAGGCAACTGTGCTTGATGAAGAATATGTTGAATTTGAAAGAAATCTTAAAGAAGTTTATCTGGATGAAGCGAATTTATCTGTTAGCTTATTTCAAAAAGGGAAACTGATTGATTATTTGTTCTACTATGAAAATCCTTATTCTGGGGATACTTTATTTGAAGGAATTGTATATTCGTTGCAAGGCTACGGCAGAATGAAAAAACTGGCCCCTATTTATACTTTTTTCAAAGATCGAAAATTTTCTACAGAGGGTAAAACTGCGGAATTTAAAACCCTACCAGGTCAACCAGCGTTGAAAGTGGATGTCTATGTCGATACTTTTGAACTTAAAGAAGGGAAAAGCCTTAGCGACACTTTGCGACCGCGTGAATTTGAAACGGGTCTTATTCAAAGTGTAAAGAGACCTTGTGGCTGGCGGCTTGAACGAGCGCTCAAAAGATATTATAAAGAGGGCTTTAATCTTTCTGTTGATGCTACGATTACGTTTGGGGATAGTGGCCGCGTTACGAATGTCTCGATGAACACGGAACATCCCGAGTATAAGGATTTTTTGGAAGAAGTTAAGTCCATTTTATATTATGCCTGGATGCCGCCAAAAGTGCAAACTCGTCTTATGGATCCCCTTCCGTGTATGTATATCTCCGATAATTTGCCACCGGAATTACAATCGCGGAAAATTTGGAGCTATGTCGCTGCACAAGAAATTGTCAAGTCAGAAAAGGTCCATCTTTCGTTTTCTAGAGAATATTTCCAAGAATGTAATGGCGAGGAAAGTGAAAAAGATTCCATTGAGATTGCCGGTTATTCTGGCATTATCAAAGAATATTGTGATGAAATCCGATTTACGAAGGACTTTGCTACGGGCGGAATAAATTATTTAAAATGCATACAAGGGAAGGCTAAAAGAGATCCGCTGTTCCCCCAAAAGCCGGTTAAACCTGCGAAAGCTTCGACCCTTTTTGACAGGTATCATGCGATGTACGCCAAAGAAGACCTTTCTTTAAATCAAGTTGTGACTCTTAAAATTCCGGCTTGCTTCGCCCCATAGCTCAAGCCCCAAAGCTGCCGAAGGTTGCGACCCCATAGCCCAAACCTGTTTGACAAATCGTCAATACTTTTAACGGCGGAATTTAGGCTTTCGCCGTGTATTGATGTATATTTAACTTTGGTGTATGATCTTTCGTTGTTTGGGGATAAAACGCGAATGGCATAGAACCAAAGGATTGACTATGTTGAAACAGCACATTCGCGTTGCTGCTCTTTGCAGCGCGTTCTCTTTTGCATTGGCGTCAAATTCCTTCGCGGCAGATTTGCCGACGGCAAACGAAATGTTTGCCAAGATGGGCTTTGGCATAAACATCGGGAACACGATGGAAGTTCCAGGGAATCCGACGGGGTGGGGCAACAAGTTCCCGACCGAGGCGTATATTGATTCGGTCAAGGCGGCGGGCTTCAGCACGATCCGCATTCCTTGCGCTTGGGATAGCCACGCGAGTAACGGCGTCATCAACAAAAGTTGGATGGATTCGGTGCAGACGGTGGTGGATATGTGCATGCGCGCGGGGCTCGTGACGGTTCTCAATATCCATTGGGATGGCGGCTGGCTCGAAGAAAACTTGAAAGATGCCAAGAAGGATGAGGTGAACGCTAAGCAGAAGGCTTATTGGACGCAAATCGCAACGCACTTCAAAAACTACAACGAAAACTTGCTATTCGCAAGCGCTAACGAGCCTGCCACAACTGACGCAAATTACAAGCACGAAACCGAAATCCTGATGACGTACCACCAGTCGTTTGTGGACGCCGTGCGTGCAACGGGGGGTAATAACGCCAGCCGTACGCTCGTGATTCAAGGGCCATCGACAAGTATCGACCGCACGAGTGAAGTGATGCCGGTAAGCAAGCTCCCGAAAGATGTAATTGCGAACCGCTTGATGGTCGAAGTGCATTTCTACGACCCCTATACGTACACGCTATTGAATGATGTTGTCGATTGGGGCGCTCAGGTCTATCCGCAGTACTATTGGGGTGATGACCTTGCGACAGGTGCAGATATCGTGCATAATTGTGGCTACAACGCCTGGGCGGGAGCCATGGGCGACAAGTGTACGAGCGCTCAGATTCAGGACCAGTTCGGCAAAATGAAGACAAATTTTGTCGATAAGGGCGTGCCTGTGATTATCGGTGAGTTCGGCGCTAATGACCGCGTGGGCGTGTTGACGGGTGACAATTATGCGAAACATCGCAAAGGCCGCCTTGCTTATTACGATGCTGTGATGAAGCTTGCAAAACAAAATAAGGTCGTGCCTATCGCCTGGGATACGGGCCACGAAGGCGAAAATAACATGACGATTATCCGCCGCCAGACAGACCCGGACGGTTCCGTGTTTGACAAGGACGTTCTGAACATCATGCGTCATGCGTACGGCCTTGACGATTACGTGAATAACGGCATTACGCACATAGAAAACTTCAAGACCGATGAAGGAACGATTTCCATTTTCAAGCGCAATCAACCGGCGCAGTTCCGCAGCTTGCGTACCTCCCGCACTTACGATTTGCTTGGCAAGCAGAACCCGCAAGCAAGAGTCGTGAAAGTCAAGAAATAGGTTTTAGGTTGTAGGTCTTAGGTTAAAGAAAAAAGAGAAGAGTCCCGATAGTGTGTCGGGACTCTTTAAAATTTACTGGATCCCGTCGCAATTGTAAAACAAGAAATTATGGTTCCCCTCACTTCGTTCGAGGATGACGGCTCCAGGACGACACATCCTTCCTACTTTCTACTTCCTACTTCCTACCGCGGCTTTGCCGCAACCACTAAAATCCTATGCTGCCTTGCACCATGTAGATACGGTTTTCGTCCTGGCCTGTGTAGTAACCGCGTTCTTCGCCCCAGGTGGCTGCTTCGATCGTAAAGAAGCGGAGTACCTCGAGCCCGACTCCCGCTGACGGGTAACCGCCTCTGAAACCGCCTGCAAGTCTGAGTGTAATAAAGCGAATTTCATTGTTGAGTCCCGGAATTGCGGCGAGCGTCTGTTCCAGTTCAAAACCGAAGTTCAAGTGCGTAAAGAACTTGTAGTTTCTGTCGGCATTGAACATATCGGCAAAATCTACGGCCACGTTAAATTTACGGCCAAAGCCCGTATTGCTGTTCATGAATTTCGGGCTGTAGTTTGCACCGATGGTAAAATTCGGAATCAGAGTCTCGCCGGCAAGCGATTTGAAGTAGATGTCGCGCAGTGATGCACCAAATCGCACTTCGCGGTTGAATTGGTAGAGTACACCGAGATCAATTCCGAAGGAGAATGTCTTGGAATCGAAGAAGTTGTCCGTGGCGTCGCTAGCCTGTTCTTTGAGCGTATCTACAATGGTACTATAGTTTGCAAGGCCGACAGTCACCATGTTTGTCTTGTGGCGCTTGACGATTTTACCGCCTAAACCGACAGATAGTTGATTCGGAATGATTTCGTAGGCGCCACCCATTTGGGCAACGGCATCAATCACAAATGTGTCAACGACTACATAGGGGAGGATAAGACCTGCATCAACGTATGGCGCCACACTTCCGTTCATCCAAAAAGCGGCTCCAAAGTTGTGGAAGGCGAGTTCCGCATCGAACTTGACTCTCGCTTCCATCGCCTTGTGGTCGTAAGAGTTGAGGGTCTTGACGTACTTTGGATTCTTTTGGAGCGAATCGAGGATGGCTCCTGTTTGGCTAGATACCTGAGGATGGTCCTTGGTTATCCTGTTTGCATCGTTCTGTGCGGCTCGGAACAAATCTTGAACGTCTTTCACATCACTATATGTTGAAAGAAACTTGAAAATGTCGCCTGCACCGCCAAAGGTGAGTCGCATGTCGCCAATCCAGTTGCGTGGATAGTAGCCTTGTTCTGGCCGTATATCGTAGTTGCCAAGCCTGTTGATTTGCGTTAAACCAGCGTAGTTGTAATGGATGGCTTCCTTGTCATCAACGACTGCGACGTGGGCGCCACCCATAGATTCTGCACGAAGCGAAAAATGTCTTGGAGACTTTGCCGAAGCGATTCCGAAAGCAAGTGCGAAAACTGCAAGTATTGTTAATTTATTCATTTTGCATTTCTCCCTTCGAACCACTTGAGGAACCTTTCATCGTCATAGTTCGTCCAGCACCCGCCAACCATTTCGGCGCGCTTTCTCCAGTCGAACTTTATGTTGTTGATATCCGTATCCATACGGATAAGTTCTTTATTTGTAATAAGGGAATTTATTTTGTCAGAATTAGTCTCGTTCTTGTCTTCGGAGAACTTGCCGTCATCGGCGAACGTGAAGTTAATCGTCGTTGTAAACTTGAACCTGTGGTTTTTATTTTCGTCGCGTTCGTCCGGGTCGTCGTAAATAAATTTCCATTCATCCGAATCTTGCGGTTGCCAGTATATCTCAAGACGCGTCGGGTCTTCCGGTCCGAATTTTCCGTCCATGTCGATATCGACCGCTTGGTAGCTTCCGATAAACTTTGTGGAATCGACCTGGGCCTTGGTCAAGTCGTATGTTTTGGAATTCTTGCTTGCTTCAACTAGGTCGTTGTAGTTTTGCGGTCTTTTTACGAGAACAACGGTGCGGTAATCGCGGGCGTCTTCGTCAATTTCTCCATCGCCATCGTTATCGAAGTTGTCTACAATTTCTTCGTCTACGCAACCATCGCCGTCATCATCGATGTGGTTACCGAATTTGAAGAATACGTCATTGCGGTCTTTTTCGATGCTTTGAGCTCTGTCGTTTAACTGGATGACTGTGTTTGCAAGACCGACGGAAATGTCGGCATAGTCTTCGTCATTAAAGTCCTGACGTGTGGAGTCCGGCAAATAAGCCTTGATGATTTCGGCGGCACTTTCTGGGGAGGCCTTGATGGCTTCGGCTGCGGCTGCCATGTCGTTCAAGAACGGCTTGAGGCTATCGCCGAGGTCGTTCAGCGTATTGAGGTTGATCATCATGCCGGAATTGTCAGCCGAGACTACGGTCGAAAGCTGCGTGTTCACGTTCCTGATGCGGAGGGCTGCCTTGGATAGCTGGAGAATGGTATAGCTGTCGGCTATTGTGCTGAAGCGGACTTTCTTGTCTGTCCGGTCAGTTGTGTCGCGGGCTACAAACTGGTTCAGGTAGAACATAACGGAATCGATGCCCCTGGCAATGGAATCGGCCTTTTCGTCACTCATGGTAAGGAACCCGTTGGTGGACTTCCCATTGGAGTCTTCGTGTTGCTGAGCGTATGAAGCAAGTTCGAATACGTTAATCCCGTCCTGCATTTTCAGAACCGTCTTGCAGAGTCCGATCCAAGCTTCGGAATAGCTGGAGTCTGCGCGGATAGCCTTGCCGAAAAACTTGCGCGCCGAGTCAAAATTGGATTTCTGGAATTCCAGGTATCCGTCGTGAGTTAGTGCCGCCGCGTCGTCACTGTCGGCATCTCGACTGCCTGTTGGGTGAAACAAGTTGCAACCGACGGTCCCTATAGACAGGGCGATTGCTAAAGGCCACATCCATTTGCCTTGCGAAACTTTTTTCATAGTGCCAGTCCTGAAAAATTTTTCTTTACTCCATGTAATAAAATAACTTCATTCTTGCAAAAATGAATAATTTGCTTTTTTTTATAGCTTGTTTTTACGGTATTCTCGTAAAAAAATATATTTGCGCACAATGAATGCTTATAAAGAGTATTTTCCGACGAAGGCTTACCGAATTGCCGAAATGCGACTGTCGACCCTGCTACGAGTGGAACGGGACCGCCTAGACGGAATTGCGGCCGCCTTGGGGCGTGAGTCCGCCATTGGTCCCGACAACTTGAAAGAACAGTTGCCGGAAATACTCAAGTTTACCGAAGCGTACCACTATGCGTACGACCAATACCTGAAGGCCGTGCTTGTGCAACAGCCGCGCCCAATCCAGTGTCGGCCAGCCTGTGGAAATTGCTGCCATCATTACCCGATGTCGGTCGAGCCATTTGAACTTATTTTCATGTACAGCGAACTGCGCAAGCGGGAAGACCTCCTTACGCTGATGGAAGCTTGCCAGATGCGTTCGGACAAGTTTGAGGCTCTGTTCGAGGCGCGCAAGGGTGAAGGACTTTCTGAAGATGATGCCGAAGACAAGGCTCTGCACGACTACTTCTCCTGGTGGCGGTCCTGCCCGTTCTCGAATGCGGTGGGGGATTGCACTGTTTATCCGCTAAGGACGGTCTCATGCCGCATGTACTTTAGCGAAACCGATCCACAGTACTGCACGCCCGATATGCTCCAGACCGAAAAGAACGATAGCTATATAGTTTATATGCCAGATGTTGTCGAAGATGCCGTGTACGGAATCTCGGAGCATTATGCGGCGCTTGACTTGCCGGAAAGCTTCTTTGGGGGGCTTTTGGCGCTGAATGGCTATGAAGGAGTGTTGGGCGCGTGAACGACGGGCAGTTGGACTTGTTCGGCTTTGTCGCTGAACCGGAAAAAAACGAAACCAGGGGCCCTTCTCCGGACTGCTCCGTCAACGGGCTTGTTCATTTTAAGTACAGTCCCTTAATGAAAAAGAGCATCCGTTGCAAGGGCGGTTTTCTGTTTGGGCACCCGGAAGTATTGCTCCCTGCATACATGAAAGCCCCTGAATTTGCGGCTGCGCGAGAGCTGGCAGCGGAGTGGGCTGAACATGCCATACGCCGTAAAACGCAGAAGAACAAGGCTATTATTAAGGACTTGGTCAATCGCTTTTGGCAGACTGTAGATCAGGTGTTTACAGACAAAGGTGAAAAACCGCTGGCAAGCAAGGGAAGGCTTCCGCCGATTCGTCCGCAAGGGGCGCACCACAATTTGACCGATGTGCTTGCCGCCATCAACAACACTTATTTTAACGGGGAACTCACTTGTCGAATCACCTGGAGCAATCGCGTAGGCGGACTCAGTTTCCATTCCGTGCGCAAGGACCCGGTGACCGGTGAAGATTTCCACCTGATAAGCATTAGTCGCGGGTACGATGCTGCAAATTGTCCTTTGTACGCAATCGCAGGTGTCGTCTATCACGAGTGCTTGCATATCGTGATCCCTGTCGAAGAACGTGAGGGACGCCGCATTGTGCATGGGCGAGAATTTCGTCAACGCGAAAAACGCTATATCTACTATGACGAATGGATCAAGTGGCACAAGGAGGTGCTGCCGCGCAACATCCGCGCCATGCGGCATCACAAGGCTATTTAGAACTTAGCTCGCTTCGCTCTTAGAACTTAGAGCTTAGAACTTAGAGCTTAGAACTTAGAACTTAGAACTTAGAACTTAGAACTTAGAACTTAGAACTTAGAACTTAGAACTTAGAACTTAGAACTTAGAACTTAGAACATTGCTCTTCTCTCTAAGCTCTGCCAACTAAGCTCTGCCAATTAAGTTCTGCCAACTAAGTTCTGCCGACTAAGTTCTGCCGACTTAATCAAATAATTCTTGAATTTTCTGGAATATATGGCTTAAGACACCGGTAGAGTCGCCGATTTTTTCGATGGAATGCTTTGGCGTGTGCACGACAATCACGGATTCGTTCTTGTCGTATGGAATCGAGAAATCTATAGAATTGCTGCGTTCTTCGGTAATGCTGATGGCTGCGATGCAGAGGTCGGTCTTTTCGTTCACGAGAGACGGGATAAGCACGTCAAAGTTCATGTCCGCAAACTTGATGTTCTTGTTCAGCATCTTGCCGATTGTGTACATGATGTCGATATCGATGCCCGAAAGTTCGCCCCACTGGTAAAATTCGTAAGGGGCGTAGAGCGCTTCTGTTCCGACGATAAGCGTGTCGCTGCCGACCCAGTCCTGCTTCATCACCCTGACGGCGGCCTTGTTCTTGGACCACTTGTCCTTAATCTTCTGGATTTCGCCTTTCTTTTGCAGAATGCTAATACAGGAGTCGATGCTTGCTTTGAGCGGGCTGTTCTTGCCCATGGCGATGCCGAATTCGTCCTTGTTCAAGCGGTCTTTGAGAATCGAGAAATCTGAATGGTGTCTGAGAATTGATTCGGCAACGGAATAGTCTACAGCGATTCCGTCGATATCGCGATTGTCCAATGCTTTTGTCATTTCGGGAATGTTTGTGAAGTACTGGATGCGCGGGAGCTTGATGAACTGCTGGACCTGCTCGTCGAGGGTTGTGCCTGTTTGAACCCCGACAAATTTACCGGACAAATCGGACAACTTGTAAATTTCGTCAGGCTTCTTGGGTTCAAGGTAAGTCATTTTTGGAACCTTGCTCAAAGTCGGTTCCTTATTGAAATCGTTGCGAACGACAAAGGTCGACTTAGCAATGTAGTATGGTTTTGAAAAATCTATGTCGTCCTGGAACCGTTCGTTTTTGTTGAATGCCGAGATGATAAGGTCTGCTTCGTTCTTCTTGAGGGCGGTGATTAGCTTGTTCCGGTCCTTTTTGATGATTGATGTCTTGATGTTCAGTTTCTCTCCGAGCAGTTTAGCAATGTCCATGTCGATGCCGACGATTTGATTGTCGCTTGTGAAGGAGAATGGCGGAACATCGGCGGATGTTGCAATCCTTAAAACTTGTTCGGACTCGAATTCCTTTGCGGGAATGAGCGAAATCTTGTTTACGTTGTTGTTCCAGTGCTCGTTGAGTTCGTTGAGCGAGCCGGCGGCGTTCAGGCTGTCGATAAGCCTGTTGATGATGCCTTTCAAGTCCGGGATGGCGCTATGCTTGTTCATGCCGATGACGAACTCTTCGGTGGCGGCGATATCATTTTCGATAACGGTAAGACCGCTCATGCTGTCGTTGAAGGTGTGGTGGAGGACTGTCTCGTTGTAAGCGAGAACGTCGATGTCGCCCACCTGGAGGGCAAAGTAGGCGGTTATCAGGTCCGGGTAGGTCTTGATTCTTGCTTTGGGAACCTTCGTGCTGATGATGTTTTGCAAGTCGGAGATTTCTTCGACCCCGATGGTGTAGTTAGATGTATTGGCTTGGGAAATCGAAGCTAGGGGTTCCTTGGTAAAACCTTTACAACCAGTGCAAATGGCAAAAAATGCGCCGAATAAAATAAATAGTGTTGCGGGTAACCTTGACATATATTTAAAATGTAAGAAAATAAAATGAAAAAGGAGTAATTTGAAACATTTTATTTGCAAAAAAAGCCTTGCATGGCGCAAGGCTGTATGGAACACGCTTTGGGGGCGTTTTCTAGAACTCGGGATACCCGTCCTTGAGCGCATCGTTGTAGTGAGCGCGTTCACCGCCGATGAACTTGGGGCGGGTGCGTGCGGCAATGATAATCGCCTTGCCGATGTGGTTCTGCTTTAGGCGCACGGGGACGGCGACTTCGCGGAGGTGCATGCCGATAAGGGTCCCGCCGATGTCGATACCAGCGTTTGCCTTGATATGCTCGAGCGCAACGGGAGCCTTGAAGCTTGCGTAGCAAGCGGTAGCAAAGGAGCCACCGGCTTTTGGCTGTGGAACGACGTTTACGATTTCAGCATTCGGGACGGCTTCGTGTTCGATGATGATGGCGCGGTTCAGGTGTTCACAGCATTGGGCGGCAATATAGATGCCTTTTGTGCCAAAGACGCTTTGAAGCCCGTCATAAATCGCTTTGCCGACTTCCGGGACGGAATGGCTCCCGACCTGGTTTCCGAGTGTTTCGCTGGTGCTGCAGCCGACAACGACGATATCGCCTTTTTTGAGGTGGGCGACTTCTGTGAGTTCTGCTGCGACATTCATGGCATCAGACTTGATTTGTTCAACAATGTTCTTGTCGTCAATTTCGTAAGTAATACCTGCCATTTTTAAAGCTCCTGTTAAATCGGTTCTAAAGATAGTCTTTTTTGCGTATTTGGGCAAAAATAGGGCAATTTGGAGCATAAAACTGAAGCCTTGCCGCACAAAAGTTCTTACATCAATGTATATTAATAATAAGAAACTTATTGGTTTTTTATGAGTGGAGAAATGGACAATCCTTCGAGCGTTGTTGGGCTCGACAGAAAGAAAATCAAGGAATTCTTTTTGCGCAAACTTCCTGATATGAAGGAAGCGGTTATTGACGCTATTATCGAAATTCTACCGAGCGTTCCACATTATCAAGAAGAAAACGACCATTTCACCTTCAGAATCATCATGGGCAACGGCAACCCGCCGATGGGCTGGAATCGCCGGATTTATGAATTTTCCGGGGATGCGCTTGAGAATTTGTTCAAGGAGCGTGTCAAGGCTTGCCTGAAGGATGTCATTCATTTTTGCAAGAGCGGCTGCGACTTGATTATCCAGCAGATGCCTGCGCGTGAAAAGTCGGAGATGTCCATTCAGGTCGGGGTGTTCCAGTCTGACCTTGGCAATGCGGGCGAGACGGAACGGTCGCTTCTCGAAAAGGGGTTCTTGCTGATTGAATGCGTGAACCGCTCCAAGATTTGTATAAACTCTCATACTCCTGCGGGTGTAAGCGACCATCTGCTTATCCGTTTTGACCTTGACGAAAACGAGTTTTCGGACAATTTGGAAGACAACAATCTGGAGTCATACCCGAAGGGGTTCTGGGCGGGTCTGTTCTCGCAAATCAAGAGGGAAGTCCACGGCACAATCTGCCTGTTTGTAGATCCGTCCTGGGATGGCAATGAAGACGAAAATTTCGATAGCGGAAAGATTGTCTTTGACGATTACAAGGAAATGCAGATCAAGCCGGATTCCATGCTAGATTCGCAGTCGTATCGCGACTTGTACGAGCAAAATTTTATCCGCAAGATGTTCATCTCGATGCTTAATTACGATGGCATTACGGTGATTGATACGAATGGCTGTGTGCGTGCATTCCACTGCTTTGTCTCCATCCACCGAGGTAAGTTTACATCGGGTGGCGCAAGGCACCGCGCTTATAGGGCTCTTGCTAATTTGTTCAAAGATAACGAGCTGTACAAGGCTCTTTACTTCCAGTCGCAAGAAGGAAACATCCGATTCTATCACAAGTTCCGCGTCTCTTCTTCGTTTGATTCAACTGTGATGGAGCCGGAGGAGGCGTTGGATGCCTGCGTAAATGCCTCGCTCAAAGTTTCCGAATGTGTAGACGGCAAGACTGCGGCTCTAGCTTCCGCTATCAATGCGGCTGTTTCGGACAATGTTGTTAATGACAATGCGGTTCTATCGGATTCTCTCAATCGCTTGCGCGACGCCCATTTGGGAATCGACAACTTCTACAACGAACCGAAGCCCGCCGAAGATTTGTTTAATGCGGCCCTCGTCATGACGGACGAGAACTGGAGCCAGGTAAATGTTGGCCGTGTTATTAACGTACCGCTAATTTGCTTGATCGGAAACTCTTACGGATACTCGACGAATGCCGAACCGTTCCTCAAGAATTTCTTGGAAAAGATTCCGCAGTCCGTCTGGAAAGCGTACATGAAAAACAAGTGCTACGAGGATACATCGCTTTCGTCAACGCTTGGTAGCAAGAATCAGGAAAACCAGTGGAGCAAGCTCATGAACGAGGTTGCTTCAGATGACGGTAAAACAGAAAAATACGTGACCGATGAACTGGCCGAGCATGTCAAGGCCGTCTACAAGAAGGTGAGCAAGCTTTTCGCTCAGAAGTTCGAAGAAGAACGAAACCTCTGGGAGAATCTGTTTAAAGGTTATTAGAGCTTAGCTCGCTTCGCTCTTAGAACTTAGATCTTAGATGTTAGAACATTGCTCTTCTTTCTAAGATCTGCCAACTAAGTTCTGCCAACTAAGTTCTGACAACTAAGTTCTGCCAACTAAACTTTTTCAGTTGCTTTCTTCTCTTTATAAAACAGATACACCATCCACGCAAGGCCGGCGAGAATCATCACGGAGCAGAGTGTCTGACCGCGGCTCATTCCAAAAAGGTCTACGCGTCCAAGGTGAGCGTCTGGCTTTCGGAAAAATTCAATGAAGAAACGGAACAGCCCGTAACCCATCAGGTAAAGGCATGGAATCTTGTCGTGGAGCTTTGGAATCTTGCGCAGGTTGTACAAAACGATAAAGAGCACAATGCCTTCAAAGAACATCTCGTAAAGCTGGCTCGGGTGGTGGAGAATCGGGTTTGCAAGTGTGCTGTCGTGGGCGAGCGGAAACCACATGCCAATAGCGCTGGTCGTTGCTTCGCCAAAGAGCTCTCCGTTGATGAAGTTGCCCCAGCGTCCCCAGGTGTAGGCAAGCGGTGCTGCAAGCATGGCGAGGTTCAAAGTCTTCCAAACGTCGAGCTTGTTTCTCTTTGCGCCGATGCAGAAGAAGATAATGCCAAGGATGAGACCGCCGTGGTACGACATTCCCGAAATCCCGACAAAGTGGTAGCCGAGGTCGTCGTGAACCATGGGAAATAAAATTTCGGTTGGGTTTGCAAGGTAGTAGCTAGCCTTGTAGAAAAACACGTAACCGAGGCGCGCGCCAAGTAAAATGCCCGCGATAATCCACGTGAAAATGTTATCGAGTTGTTCCTTGGTGTAGCCGAGCTTTTCTTTTTCGCTGATTTTCCACATGGTGATGTAGGCGGTCACGAACGCAAAAATGTACATGATGCCGTACCAGCGCACAGGGAAGCTCCCTAGCTGAAATGCGGTGCCGTCAAAATAAGTCGGTATTAAGTTCCACCAAGATAATTCCATAATAAACCTTTTTCTTTTGTGCTTAAATCTAAATTATTTTTTTAGACTAAGGTTTTGGTGCGCCCAGTAATTGATAACGGTTGCGGCCACTTGCGTAGCCGGTTGCGAACGAATTTCCTTGTGCATCTGCATCACGATAACGACAATGGATTTGCTCGGGTCTGCCTTGGATTCTGCAAAACCCATAAACCAGTCGTAACGGCCGGCGGGATCTGTCCCATCGAGGGAACCTGTCTTTCCGCCGAGGCGGAGGGCCTCGAAGTTCTTGCGAGCCATGTTCTTTGTGGACATGTGCTTGCGGGCGGTGCCCTGCGTTACTGAGCGGAGCATGGATTCACGGAGGCCGTAGTACGTGTTTTCGCTGAACTTTCCGATGTCGAGGGCAATCGGCTTTTGCGGGGCGAATGGTGCCATGTCGCGAGCCCATGGAATTTCAAGAGGCTTCTTGGTGAGGACTGCCCGGACTTGCGCTGCTGCAAGAAGCGGTGTAAGCGTTGTCGATGTGGTGAATCCGCAGGCGACTTCGGCAAGACCGTAACCTGTGTCCGGGGCGGTATAGCTTGATGCGTTCGGAACGTTCCCTGGGAAGCGCCTGTTGTAGCCAAGCTTTGCCGCGGCTGCGGTTAGGCGCTTTGCACCGATAGTTTTTCCGACGATTGCCATGGGCGGGTTTGCGGAACGGGCGAACGCTTCGGAGAGTTCCATCGTGGGGCCGTTGTATTTTTCGGGGACGCGGAGCTGGTTCAGGTAAAGCGTGTGGTGGCGTCCAATCATCGGAATGGGTGTGTTGAGCGAGTAACGGTTGCTTTCCATGGCGGCGGCAATCGTCACGAGTTTTGCAAGCGATGCGGCGGGGAAGGTGGCGCGCCCAATCCAGTCCGGCCTGTTCTGCACTTTGCCATCGCGGCGTTCGCCCCAGGCGATGATTTCGTTTGTCTTGGTGTTTACGACGAGGATGACGCCCAAATCCGGGTGGTAACGGCGTAAAAGAATGTCGATTTTGTCGGCGAGGGACGGATCCTTTTGCGACTTGATATGGACTGTATCGCGGACGTTGTCTGTGCTTTCGGATGTTGTGCTTATTGCGCTTGCATCATTTCCGACGGCGGTGTTGCCTGCGCTTTCGAAGTCTTCATCTTCGATGCCTTTCAGGGCGGCAAGACCGTTCGGGTTTTCGTTTGCTGGAACTTCGGCGTTGTACGATTCGTCGAAAGGATTTGTATCGCTTGGGGCTACCGCCTGGGCGAGTGTGTCTGCCGCTAATGCTTGTTGCTTGGCTGCTGCTTTGGCGGATTCTTCTGGATCGTCTTTGGAGGAACAGTGAACAATGGCAACAATAATCGTAATGAGGACGGTAATCGCAATGCAGCGGTTGCGCATTCTCTGGGCGTAGGGGAGTCTTTCCATAAAATTACTTGAAGATGGTCTTTCGGTAGTAGGCGAGTTCGGCGATGCTTTCGCGGATATCGTTTAAGGCTTCGTGGCGTTTTTCTTTCTGAAAATCTTCGAGGTTCGGGTACCAGCGGTAAGAGAGTTCCTTGATGGAACTCACGTCGATATTCCTGTAGCAGAGCCATTCCGAAATTTCGGGCATGTACTTGTACAAAAAACGCCTGTCCTGCGTGATGGAATTTCCGCAGAGGATGTTCTTTCCTTTTTCGGTAAACGGCTTGATGAATCGGAGCGTCTCGAGTTCGGCGTCCTTGAGGGAATACTGCGAACGGCGACAGCGGTCCACAAGTCCGCTCTGGTTGTGGTGCCGCGTGTTCCATTCGTCCATGCTTTCGAAAACGTTTTCGGGCTGGTGGATGGCAATGACGGGGCCTTCGGCGAGAATGTTCAAGTTGGCGTCGGTAACAATGGTTGCAATTTCGAGAATGACATCTTTTTCGGGAAAGAGGCCTGACATTTCCAGGTCCATCCAGACTAAATTTCGGGAGCTTTTTGGCATACGCGCGAATAATAGCATTTTTTTGATCCGACGTTCCCGCCGGAACCTGTCCCGACCTATGGCTATTGACCAACGACTAATAACCGGCTGTAAGTCTTGTGTAATGAAAATAAAAGAAAATTCCATATATATGGATTAATTCTCAGAAAGTTAAGAAAAACGCATAAGAATTATAATTTTTTGCTACAAATAGTCTTTTTCTTTCAACACTTACGAAAATGTTACCGTTTTTTTTATTATATTTGGCGCATTATGGAAAATGTTGTTATTACAGGTATGGGCTGCGTTTCCTCTCTCGGAAACTCCCCCGAATTATTGTGGCAGAACTTGCTCCAGGGTAAGTCTGGCATTGCTCCCATTCAGCGTTTCGACGCTTCCGCTTACACTTCTCGCATGGCTAGCGAAATTCGTGAGTTCGACGCTTCAGAAATCTACAGCACCAGAGACCAGTCCAGGTTCTCCCGCTGCATCCAGTATGCCGTTTACTCGGCATTCCAGGCCTTGAAGATGGCCGGCATCGCTCCGGAAAACGAAAATCCGGAACGTTGCGGTGCTATCATTGGTAGCAGTATCGGTGGTTTGCAGTATTGCTATGATGCCGCTGTGGCTCTCAGCAATCGTGGTCCGTCCCGCGTTTCTCCGTTCTATATTCCGATGGCTATCGTGAATATGCCGGCTGGTGAAGTTTGCAACAAGACTGGCTGGATGGGTCCGTCCTACACGGTCACTTCCGCTTGCGCAACTTCCAACCACTCCATCGCCAATGCCTATGACATGATTCGTCTCGGCCGCTGCGATGTGATGCTCGCTGGTGGTGCCGACGAAACGGTGAACCCGCTCAGCCTCGCTGGCTTTACCAGCATGAAGGCCGTCAGCAAGCGCAATGACGCTCCGGAACAGGCTTCCCGCCCGTTCGATAAGGATCGCGATGGCTTCGTAATCGGTGAAGGCGCTGCAGTCCTCGTGCTCGAAAGCGAATCTCACGCTAAGGCTCGTGGTGCAAATATTCTCGCCCGTATCGCTGGTGTCGGTGCAAGCTCTGACGCTCACCACATCTCCGCTCCGCGTCCGGATGGCAAGGGTGTGATGCTCGCAATGGCCAACGCCATGAAGGAAGCTGGCATCGAAGCTAAGGATATTAGCTATATTAATACTCACGGTACATCCACACCGCTCGGTGACATTGCAGAATGCTCTGCCATCGAAACGCTCTTCAAGCAGTCCTCTGCATCGGCTCTCGAAAACCTCAAGGTTAATTCGTCCAAGTCCATGATCGGCCACTGCCTGGGTGCTGCAGGTGCTCTCGAATCCGTCGTGACCATCATGTCTGTTATGAATCAGAAGATCCATGGTACACTCAACGTGTTCGAACAGGATCCGGCAATTCACCTTGATGTCTGCGCAAATGGCGCCGTCAACCAGAAGATTGACTACGCTATGAGCAACGGCTTTGGCTTCGGAGGCCAAAATGGAGTTATCATTTTCGCGAGGAATTAATGCGTAAGGCCAACAGTTCTGCTATTGGCTTACTCGCGTTTGTGCTTATGCTGTCGCTGGTGTTCCCGGCGGCAGCTTTGTCGTCTCCAGGGGATCCGCTCACGTGGCGCGATTCCACTTGGGATTACCGAAGTGAAGATCCTACGGATGTAAAACCCGAAATTGAACCCGCTAAGCTTTTTGGCGTGGCGTCACTCACTTTGATTGCCTATGGGGCGGCTTATGGGTTTGTCTTTGAAAAAGGCTGGTGGGATGATGAACGCACCCATTTCCATTTTGAAAATGACTTTGATTATGCGCTGAATTTGGACAAGTTTGGCCATTTTGCGGCGGGTGTAGTGCTGGCGGAAGGCTTTTACGAAGGTTATCATTGGGCAGGTGCGAGTGAGTTCCAGTCTTATTTGTTTGCTGGGCTTTCTGCCTTGGCGACCCATATCGCGATCGATATCAAGGATGGCTTTGCTCCGTCGTGGGGCTTTAGCGTTTTTGACGTGCTTTCGGGCGGCCTTGGCGGATTCTTGCCGATGGCAGAACGTTATGTGCCCATTTTCAAGTATGTGGACCTCAAATGGAGTTATTGGATTAATTCCAATGCCTATTATGACATGGAACATGCGGCTTCGGGTGGTGTATTTACGGATGACTACGTGAATCAGACGTTCTGGCTTTCGATAAAGCCCTACAGGCTTTTGCCGGAATCGGCTCGCAAGTATTATCCGAGTTGGCTCGCCATTGCAATTGGTTTGAGTATAGATGAAAAAGTGTTTACCGATGAACCGCATCCTCGTCGTGAGGTCTATATCGCTCTCGATTATGATTTGGAGGCTTTCCGTCCGCAGAGTCGCCTGGCCCGTACAATCATTAAGGCGCTGAACTATTTCAAGTTGCCGGCGCCGACGATTCAGGTGTATCCGGAATTCCATTGGTATTTGCTCTATCCGATAAAATTCTAGAATTGGCGTAAGAGGTAATTTATGAACGAAAGAGAGAATTTTAAATCCCGCTTAGGTTTCATTTTGATTGCAGCCGGTTGCGCTATCGGGCTTGGCAACGTTTGGCGTTTCCCGTTTATCACGGGACAGTATGGCGGTGCCGCCTTTGTGCTGATTTACCTCTTTTTCCTCTTGATTTTTGGTTTCCCAATTCTCGTGATGGAATTTGCTGTTGGCCGTTCTGCTAAGCGTGGCGTGGGCCGTTCGTTTGCCATTCTTGAAAAGCCTGGGCAAAAGTGGCATTATGCGGGTATCCCGATGATTGCCGGTAACTACCTCCTGATGATGTTTTACACGACGGTGACAGGGTGGATGCTCTATTACTTCTACCGTATGGTGACGATGGGCGACCTCATGAAGATGACGCCTGCAGAAGTCGGTGCTGAGTTTGGCAAAATGCTCGGGAATGGTCCTTTGCTCTCGTTCTGGATGGTTGTGGCGACTTTTGCTGGGCTTTCGATTGTGGCGCTTGGACTCCAGCGCGGTGTGGAACGCATCACGAAGACGATGATGTCTGCGCTCCTTGTCATTATGCTCATCTTGATGGTCCGCGCGCTCACGCTCCCGGGGGCAGGCGAAGGCCTCAAGTTCTACTTGTTGCCGGACTTTGCAAAGCTCAAGGAAGCAGGGATTGGCGAGGTCGTGTTTGCGGCTCTTGGCCAGTCGTTCTTTACGCTTAGCATTGGCATTGGCTCCATGAGCATTTTCGGTAGCTACATCAAGAAGAAACATTCGCTTTTGACCGAAGCGGCTCATATATGCGTGCTTGATACAGGTGTAGCTTTGATTGCTGGGCTTATCATTATTCCGGCGTGCTTTGCGTTTGGACTCAAGCCGGATGCAGGTCCGGGGCTTATTTTTGCAACGCTCCCGAACGTGTTTGCGCAGATGCCTGCGGGTCGTATTTGCGGTGCGGCGTTCTTTCTCTTCATGTCTTTTGCGGCTCTTTCGACGCTTGTGGCTGTGTTCGAAAACATTATCGCTTACTGGATGGATGTGCGCAATGTGGAACGCAAGAAGGCGGTGAAGTGGAACTTTGTCGCAATTACGATTTTGTCGCTCCCGTGTGCGCTCGGCTTTAACGTGCTTTCGGGCTTTGAACCGTTTGGTCCGGGAAGTTGCGTTCTGGATTTGGAGGACTTCCTCGTTTCGAATACGTTGTTGCCGTTGGGTTCGCTTGTGTTCGTGTTGTTCTGTAATTCCCGCTATGGCTGGGGGCAGTTCAAGTTTATTTCTGAAGCGAATTTGGGTGTGGGCATGAAGTTTCCGAAGTTAAAGATCTTGCACCTTTACTTCAAGTGGGGCTTGCCGATTATCATTTCCGTGATTTTTGTGCTCGGGTACATGCAAAAGTTCGCTCCGAGCTTGTACAACAAGATTTTTGAGTAATTAGTGGTTGCAGCTACGCTGCCAACTCTTGTGGCTTAGAAGTGGGCCTGCAAGCATTCCCGTTTCGTTCGCCTTAGCGAGTTGTGGTGGTTAGGAAAAAAGCTATTCTCGTGTCCATTGTCATGCCGGCCACGGTGCCGGCATCGCCTTTTTACCGCCTGTACGGCCTTATTGCTTTTGGTCGGGATGTTTATAAGAACATCACTTTTTGTACAAAGTTTTGTATAGATTAAAGACGGTTCGTTGTTGAATTGCGTTTATCGAGGGCTGTGATATGTTTCGCGTTTTTGGATTCGTTCTGTTGTTTGCCGCTTTTGTTTTCGCTCAAGACGAAAGCGTTAGTGATTATGAACGTTGGATGCAAGCGAAGACGCACCGCGATAGCGTCAGGAATGCGGAACGGATTCAGAAAAAATCGGTCCCGTTCGATTTCTTAGTCGGAATGACACTGAATGTGGGTTTTAAAGTTATCAATAACGAAAAGCAGTTGAGCCGTTACGAAAAGGTTGAACGGGTTGTCTTTTTTGAGGGTGCTTTTTTTCAGGTGGGAGCGTCTGTTCAATGGCCTTTGCTACAATACAATTTGGCGGTAAGGCTTGGCGTGCTGTTTGAATATGCTCCGTTGTTTTTGTCAGAACCTCTATACATTGAAGACGGTAATGGGGAAGACAAGCGTGTTACCGATGGCGGCTTGTCGCAGGGGCGGATTGCATTCCCGATTCTTTTTGCTGTCAAGCCGCGGTCTAGCTTTGTGTCGTTCGAGTTTGGTCCTCAGATTTCCATACCGCTTTTCGATAATTTGGAGTTAGATGGTGCTCGTGATAGGGAACTGGACTCGTCCATGGAATTTAGCATGCTTTTGGGCGTGGGTTTCCGCGTCAATGGACGAATCTATTTAGACTTGCTTTTGGATGCCAAGTTCTATCACAAGTATAACGAACGCTTTGCTGATGGTTTGGCCGATTGGTCTTCGGTCGCTATCAAGGCTGGTGTGACGTTTAATCCGTTTTAGTTATATATCAGGAAAATGATAAAGCGTAGATGCCGACGGCACTGAGCCAGAGTAGGATTCCAGAATAAACACCGCCGAGCAAGTCATCGGCCATGACTCCCCAAGCACCGGGGAGTTTTTCCATTTTATGGATGCCGAGGGGTTTTAAAATGTCGAAGAATCGGAAAAGTCCGAACGCAATCGCTAAAAACCAAGGGTGGGCAACGATTATATCGGTAGGGAAGAAGGCGAGTGCCATGAAAATCCCGCAGACTTCGTCAATCACAATCCAGCCGGGGTCTTCAGTGCCGGTATCCTTCATCGCTTTTTTCACGAAGGGAATGGCGGCAAAGAATACGAATAGGGCGGCGATAAGAAAAAATAAATTGATTGGAAATTCGCTTTGCGTTTTGCTTATATGCAGAGGTAAAGACAGGCTTTCTTTCCCGTTAAAAAGATGGCTGGCTAGGACCGCCATGGGGTAGGCGACAATCGCTGCGGTGAGGCTTCCCATGGTACCGGGGGCCTTCGGGCTCATTCCCGAGCCGAAAAACGTCACGACGAGGGTGGTGAACCAGTCCGTTTTGCGCCATTCGTGCGGAATGCGCTTCTTGCCATACTTTTCTTTAAGTTCTTCTCGATTCATGGTTGATAGTTATTAGTCAATGGTCATTAGTCGTTGGTTTTTAGGTTTTGGGCTATGGGGTATGGGCTCGGTCGACTTCGTCTCCCTTTGGGGGGTGGTCGTTTGCTCAAAGCGAAGCGTGCTCAATAGCGTGCAAAACGAGTGTCGCAGAAAATGCTTGCATATTCTATGACCGAGTGCAGCCGCGGACGCTGGAAGCGTCAAAGGAGCTTCAGCTCCGTGCTCATACCTCATCCCCCTACCTCCGGCCACGGCATTTCTGCAATTTCCTTTTCTTTTGCTTCGGCGGCGGCGCGTTTTTCGTGCCAGCGTTCGAGCTGTTCCTTGAAGGCGGCGCGTAAGCGCTCCATGCCGATGTTCTCTTTTGCGCTGATTTGGATGGCGTCAGGATAGTTCTGCAAGAGCTCTGTGCGGCGCGCTTCGCTTGCGACTTCGACCTTGTTGAAAACGCGGAGGCGCGGCGTATCCTTGTCGATAATGCTTTCGAGCGTCTTGTGCGTGACTTCCAAATGATCGCGGTAGTCCGGGGCGCTTCCGTCAACGACTTCCAAGATGCAGTCCGCATGGGCGGCCACGCCGAGCGTGCTCTTGAACGTTTCAATCAAGTTGTGGGGGAGCTTGCGGATGAATCCGACCGTATCGGAAAGGATGATGTTTTCGCCATCGAGGAATAGCTTTCGCGTGGTGCTGTCGAGCGTGGCAAAGAGTTTGTCTTCAACATACACATCAGCACCTGTCAAGCGGTTCGTAAGCGTAGACTTGCCTGCGTTCGTGTAACCGACAATGCCAACTTGGAAAATATCATTTCGTTTATCTGCTTGCTGCTCGCGGGCGTCTTCGATTTTCTCCAGCTTTTTCTTGAGTTCCTGGATGCGCTTGCGGATCATGCGGCGGTCCGTTTCGAGCTGCGTCTCGCCCGGCCCCTTGGTGCCGATGCCGCCATTGTGCTGGCGGCAAAGGTGCGTCCACGCACCGGTGAGTCGCGGCATCATGTATTGCAATTGCGCTACTTCGACCATCAGGCGGCTTTCTGCCGTGACGGCGTGCTTTGCGAAAATATCGAGAATAAGTCCTGTGCGGTCGAGAACCTTGATACCGGGCATGCGTTCTTCAAGATTGCGGACTTGAGAACCTGAGAGGTCGTCGTCAAAAACGACCATCTTGGCGTTGTCTTCTTCGAGAGCGCGCTTGACTTCGCCCACCTTGCCTTCGCCAATGAGCGTTGCCGGGCTAAAATTCTGAACGCGTTGCAAAAAACTACGTGTAACGTATGCACCCGCTGTTTCGGCGAGGCGGCCAAGTTCTGCAAGCTGTTCGCCAGCAAGCCACGGACGAATTTTGGGTGTGGCGATGCCCACTAGAATGCATCGTTCCTGTTCTTTCTTGTTTTCGACCGGCTTCGAGCCTTTTTTCTTAGGTTCTTCCATATTTTCTGATTGCTGAAACTGACTAGAAATATATCAAAATATAAAAGTATTTTTTGTCTGCAAAAATGGAATTTTGATGAATCTATTGTAAAAGACTGTAATGGTTTGTTTACTTAATCTGTGGAATCTTGAAGCTTCAAGGAATAAAAAATGTCATTTTTTTAGTTTTTTTCAAAGTTTATTTTGCATATAAATTCCTTATTTGTAATATTTCGTTAATTGTGATATATTGCACATCAAAAAACATATACTAAATTTGAGAATACAAAAGTTAGGGATTTGTATGAGGAAGAAAATCTGCCTTGGAATGGGGGCGACGCTTGCGTTCGCCATGAGCGTTTATGCTCAAAATTATAAAATCAACAAAGTCGGAAACGATGAAGAAAAATCGTTTAACGTCATGCTAAACCAAGCTGTTGTTAGCGAAGCGCCTATGGGATCTTGGCTTGATATAGCTCCAATCATTCCCGAAGGAAAAGTCTTTGTAGGCTTTACTGTTTACGATGAATACGGTGATGCTTACAATCAGCGAAAAGTTTCTACAGCAGAAAAAACGGATTCAAAGTTTTTAATGCCGGCACATGATGTCTTTGTTTCGGCTTCGTTTGAATCTTTACGTTATTATCTTACTGTAAAGAATACGGATAACGGAAATATAACGCTTTCATTTAATGACCGTTATCGCGATCGTACTAAGCCCGGCGTGAAGGTGACGGTGAATCCGAATCCGGCTAATGGCTATAAAGTGGCATCGGTTAGCGTGAGTCGTTCTCTAGACTCCAATGCTGTTGTGCCTTGCGTTGCTGTTGAACCTGGTTCCGCTATAAATCCTGGAATGTGGGGTATGGGTAGCACTGCTGTTGAGGGAAGTTGCTCTTTTGATATGCCTAATTTTGATGTCGAAATAAGCGCTACTTTTGTTGCAGAGTCCGCCGATCTGTCCTCCTCAAGTGTGGAAGTAGTTTCGTCAAGCAGTGAAACGCTTGCCTCGAGTTCTAGCGTTGAGCTTTCTAGTTCTTCTGAAACGCCTTCTTCGTCTAGCGTTGCGCTGTCTAGCTCTAGCGAAATTCTTTCAAGTTCTAGCGAAGTTCAGTCCTCTAGCAGTTCTGTAGTTGCATCGAGCTCAAGCGTTGCTCCTTCCAGCTCATCTGTGACGCCATCGTCATCTAGCGCAACTCGCTCTAGCTCTAGTGTGGCTCCTGTATCTTCTAGCAGTGTCAAGTCTGAACCTTCGAGCAGCTCGAAACCAGCTTCTAGTTCTTCTGTCAAGCCGGCTTCTAGCTCTAGCGCAAAGGCTGTATCGTCTAGCAGCGTTAAGGCTTCTTCGAGCAGTGCCAAGCCTGCGTCTTCAAGTAGTGCGAAGGCTGCATCGAGTTCTTCTGCAAAACCGGCATCTTCTAGCTCAAGCGCAAAGGCTGCTTCGTCTAGCAGCGTTAAGGCTTCTTCAAGCAGCGCTAAACCCGCATCATCGAGCAGCAAAAAAGCGGCCTCTTCTAGTTCGAAGAAGGTTGAATCGAGCTCTAGTGTGATTCCGGATATTGTTGTCGAAGCTGTGGGTACAGAAGAAGATATGCCGAGCTGTACGGTAAAACGTGAAAACATGACTTATTATATTACTGAATTGAAAACTGTATTTGTATGTAAATCTAGAATTTGGACAAAGTTTAATCCCGGCATGGGCTTAGAAAAAAATGCGCCTGTTGCAAAATTCTCTGCACTGGTGAACGGGCGCCAACTCCAAATTGCGGGTGCTAAAATCGGTGCTGAAGTTAATTTACTCGATATGCAAGGTCGTGTGATGTACAATAGTCGTGTGAATACGGCGAACTTCTCGATGTGTGTTCCTCGTAGCGGGTTCTATGTGCTCCGCATCGGTACGCAGCAGAGAATCATAAACGCTCGATAAGAAAATAGATATAAGACTCCCTGAGTAAACAGGACCCTGCGCAAGTAGGGTCTTTTTGCATATTTTCTAACCACTAACCACTTCCTACTTCCAACTGAATCTTTCCTGCTGTATCCTTTTTTTCTATCTTTGCACCCGTCAGGGCCTATCATCCAGGTAGGTTCCTAGTCCGGCCAAAACATGCCTCATGGGCACGGCCGATAAAGGATATATAATGGCAAAGAAAGTTCAGGATGCCCTCAAGGACATCATCTCCCTCTGCAAACGCCGCGGCTTCATTTTCCCCGGCTCCGAAATTTACGATGGCCTCGCCAATACTTGGGACTACGGTCCGTATGGCGTGGAACTCAAGCGCAACATCAAGAATCTCTGGTGGAAGAAGTTCGTGACTTCCCGCCACGATGTGCTTGGTCTCGATAGCTCTATTCTTTTGAATCCCCGCGTTTGGAAGGCTTCTGGCCACGTGGGTAACTTCTCTGACCCGCTCGTGGACTGCCTCGCTTGCCACGAACGTTTCCGCGCTGACCAGCTCCTCGAAGAAAAGCTCGGTGAAGGTTGCTGCGCTGGCAAGAATTTTGACGAAGTTCACCAGATGATGGTGGACAACAAGATCGAATGCCCGACTTGCGGCAAGACCGATTGGACAAAGCCGCGTGCTTTCAACCTCATGTTCCAGACTGAAATCGGCGTGATTGAAGGCGAAGGCAACAAGGTCTATCTCCGTCCGGAAACCGCTCAGGGTATCTTCGTGGACTTCCGCAACATCGTTGACAACGTCCGCCCGCGCATTCCGTTCGGTGTCGGTCAGATCGGTAAGTCTTTCCGTAACGAAATTACTCCGGGTAACTTCATCTTCCGTACTCGCGAATTCGAACAGATGGAACTCGAATACTTCTGCGAACCGGGTACTGAACTCGATTGGTACAACTTCTGGCGCAAGTACTGCTTCGAATGGCTCGTGAACGATCTCGGCGTGAAACGTGAAAAGCTCCGCCTCCGCGAACATGCCAAGGAAGAACTTTCTCACTACTCCAACGGTACCACCGACATCGAATACGAATTCCCGTTCGGTTGGGGCGAACTCTGGGGTATCGCAAGCCGCACGAACTACGACCTCACGCAGCACCAGAATGAATCCAAGGTCAAGCAGGAATACATCGACCCGGTCCAGAACAAGCGCTACATCCCGTACGTTGTCGAACCGTCTCTCGGTGTGGAACGTTTGCTCCTCGTGCTTCTCTGCAACGCTTATGAAGTGGAAAAGCTCGAAAATGACGAACGTACCGTTCTCCACTTCGATCCGAAGGTCGCTCCGGTCAAGGTTGCCGTGCTTCCGCTCGTGAAGAAGGGCAAGGTCAAGGAAAAGGCCGAAGAACTTTATCAGAAGCTCCTCAACCGCTGGAACGTCGAGTACGACGAAACGCAGTCCATCGGTAAGCGCTACCGCCGTCAGGACGAACTCGGCACGCCGTTCTGCGTGACCGTCGACTTCGATACTGTTGGCGAAGGTGAATCCGATCCGGCAAAGCTTGGCTACGTGACTGTTCGCGAACGCGACTCCATGAAGCAAGAACTCGTCGCTATCGACAAACTCGAAGCTTACCTCTTCGAAAAGCTCGGCTGCTAAGGCAACGCAAAGGGAACCTCATGGTTCCCTTTGGAATCTTTCCTAGAAATAAGCTCGGCTGCTAAGGTTAGACGATAGAACGGCCCTTTGGGCCTACAGGCGAGAGACGAATGATTTATAGCGGCGCTTCGCGCGTTCTCTTATAGTTTTCTTCTCTCGTCTCTCGTCTGAAAAGAATCCGTTCATTGCGGGTTCTTTTTTTGTATAAAATTTATTATTTTGTAGTAGAAGGAGATGTAAAATTGTATTATTTGGTACTTTTGCTTGCAATTGTCTGTGAAACAGCTGGAACGACTTTGCTTAAAATGTCGGAACAGTTTACGCGTGTTGTGCCAACGGTTGCATCACTGCTTTGCTATGTGGCGGCCCTCTATTTCTTGAGCGTATGCCTAAAAACTATTCCGATTGCGGTTGCTTATGCAATTTGGTCCGCTCTAGGGGTTGCTTTTATTACGATAATCGGAATTGTGGCTTTTAAGCAGGTTCCTGATATTGGGGCTTGCATTGGGCTACTTTTGATTGTTTCAGGTGTTGTTGTGTTAAACTTGTTCTCGAAAATGGATGTGCATTGACGATCCTTTTGAGGACTTTGTTGAAATTTTCTAAATTTTTCTAAAATTGGTACAAGATAACTCTATGAAAGTACAACATTTTATTCCCTTAATCTGTTCGCTGGTGATCGGTTGTCATACTGATAGCGGCGTCAGTCCCGCGCCTTATCTTTCGAATATATCGCCTTCTTATCAATGCAGTAGAGGCGATATGCCTGATTGCACCAAAGAGAGGGAAGGCATGGCCGTTGCTTTTATTTCGTATTCACCAGGAAAAGTTATGGTCTGCTCCGATGGAATGTGGACATATCTTAAAGATATATCTTACGATGATGCAAGAAAACTTCCTAAGTACGATCGTAAAGCGGAGGACGCTTCCAAAATTCTCGTGGAACGGGGCTCTGTTACTGATTCACGAGATGGACGAACCTATAAGACCGTAAAAATAGGGTCGCAAACTTGGTTTGCCGAAAACCTGGAGTACGGTTATGAAGGTTATGAGGATTACTATAGCTTATGCTTTATCACGTCTGGGTCCAGGGGCTGCCTTTATACTTGGGAAGACTTGAACGATATCGGTTTTTCCCGAAATGGAGTTTGTCCAAGCGGATACCACGTGCCCTCTAAGGAAGACTGGAATTTGCTGATAGAAACTGCTGGTGGCTATCAATACGCAGGCATTGCGCTCCAGGCGGATGATGGTTTTTCAAAAGACTCTTATAGTTTTTCTGTCTATCCGTCGGGTTACTACGATTCCGATGCTTCTTATATTAGGGATCGATATTCATTATCGAATGAAATTGCACCGTTCTGGACGTCGACCAGGGTGGAATATAGCAATAGCAACGCGTTCTCAGTATTGTTCAATAAAGGTTCATCAGACGTCAGTATCCGTAAGGCCGTTGTTTCTGATGGTTATGCCGTTCGTTGCCTGAAGGATTGATTATGAAAATGAAATTATTTCTTTTGCTTTCAAGTGCTTTTATTCTGGTGGCGTGCGGTTCCACACCGCATACTTTGGTCGAATCTTCTGTGAAGTTCCAACCGCTTTCGCAAGATGACTTGGTGCGCATTGTCGATGCCACTGAAATTCCCGTGATTCCCGAAAACAGCAAGTATTTGGGAACGATGCAGACGGAAGGTTCTGCTGATTGTTCTGTAGAAAAAACGGCTCAGTTGATGATTGAAAAAGCTCGCTCTCTGGGGGCTAATATGGTTTATATCAAGAAGGTGCAGACGATTAACTTTGTTTATTCGACCGGTATGTTTACTTCGTCTAGACAGTGCAATGTCGCATTGGTGGATTATTTGAACGTTGAAGAATGGGGTGCAAAATGAAAAGTTTGATTACTGCGATTTCTTTTGTGCTCTCGGCTTCTGCGTTTGCTGCAAATTCTGCATTGAGTGATTTTGAACGCTCTTTGCTGAATGA
Organism: Fibrobacter sp. UBA4297; assembly: GCF_002394865.1. NCBI lineage: Bacteria > Pseudomonadati > Fibrobacterota > Fibrobacteria > Fibrobacterales > Fibrobacteraceae > Fibrobacter > Fibrobacter sp. UBA4297. The sequence continues at coordinate 118,405 of NZ_DGUZ01000009.1, forward strand.
TAACAGCGCTGCAAAGAATGAATCTTCTGCTGTTAGCGATTCGTCAGGTAGTTTTGAACAGTCGCTGATGAATGAGAGCGGCTCTGAAATGGAGCCCATCTATAGAGCGCGCGAAGACTTGCTTGAGGCTGTCCGAGTCAAGGATACGGCTGCGGTCTCGCTTAAAATCGCGCAACTCGATGGCATGCAATCTTATTCGATAATCCCACTTCACGATACTGAAAAGTTTTGCATTTATAAAGACTTGAAAATGCTCCGTGCTTTGCTAAAAATGCTCGTGCAACATTATAAGTCCTCTTATGATTTCAACAGATTCGAAAATGCAAGGTATGCTGAAAATGACGGGCTTATGATTTATATAAAGGAATATCTTGATAAGCACAAGATGACTCCCAGCGAAGTTGATGAATATGAATCAGTCATTGACCGTTCTTACTTGATTACTGCTGAAAAAACTGAACTGAAGCTCTTGATGCATCTTCAGTTTGCTTATAAAGACGAGCGTGAAGAAGGTGTCACAAGAAATTATGCAAGAGAATTTATTGAAAAATTCCCAAATCATCCGGATAAGCAGTGGGTTGAAAATAGTATCCTTGCTCCATTAAATCGTATGGATGTCAGTGACTTGTATTTTTCGGCCCTCACAGAAAATAAAGAATCTGTGATTCAAAATAAACTATATACTGGAGGCTTTGGCTTAAATCTCTATGTTACTCCCGGCGTGGGTTTTGGCTTTGGTGACTATTATCGCGAAGACCTGGTAAATCCAGAAAGCTATCCGTTGAATTTTGAACTTTATCTACAGATTAAGCGAGTGTCTGTTTCGTTTGAAATGATCAATACGGGACACGAAGGTCTTATGAATTTAGGTTTTGCCATTGGCTTTGTTGCCTATGATAGCCGTTATTTCAAGATTCGTCCGTATTTGGGCCTCTTTGGAAATATTTTCAATGGCGATGTTAAGCATGCTTTCTATTACCCGAAAGAGGATGATTATGGAATGTTGGCAGATGAATCTTACGAGTTCCAGGAAATGGGAACTACGATTAAGGTTGGTGCGAATTTTGACTTTAAATTTGGAACCGCATATTTGTTCTTCTCGGATTCCAAGCTTGTTTCGTTCTCGCTTGTTGGCAATGTTGGATTGTCCTATATGGACTTGAGTGATGGGGAACCTCTTGTTCGTGGTTCTGGCTTGGATGCATTTATTGCCGTTGGATTGGGTGTTTATTTTTGGTAGTTTATAATGAAAAAGATTTTATTTGTAATTTCTCTGTTGCTTGTTTTGGGAAATGCTTTTGCGACACCTTCCAAAAAGGAGCTTTTCTCTCGTGCGCGAGATGCTCTTAAGACATCGCTAATTGATAGGGATTATGAGCGAGCAAAAGAGGCTATTGAGTATTTGAAGTCGAATTTGGATGAAGGTGCTCCCTTCTGGGACTTTGAAGAATATCTGTCGCTTATGGAAATGGGCGAGTATGATGCGGGCATCGAAATATATGCAAATGCTCGCCGCATTGTGCTGGATTCCTCTTACCATCCGGAAGTAAAAAAACGCGTTAACCCAGAAGCGGACCCGTTGCATCTTTATTTGTACCGTAATGTAGTCCCATTTACAAAGTCAACTGCGGACTCGCTTTCGAATCTTATTGAAAATTCGAACGCTAAGCAAGAAAATAAGGAACTGTTTACGACACTCCTTTATGCAGAACTTGTCATTGGCATGCGGACTTTTAGCTATGGTGATGGCGTTAGCTTTATGTACAGAGTAATTGCTGATACTACTGCCGCAGAAAGTTTCTTGCAAAGTGCTAAAAAGTATATTGATGATTTTTCCTATACCGTTCACGCCCAGTATTTGAAAGAACAGGTTGTGCCTTTTGTGCAAGGCTACATGGATAAGCAACGCGAATTCCGTAGAGATCCGATTGCACATAAGTTTTATACTGGCGGCTTTGGAATCTATGCTGGCACGTGGCTTGGATTTTTATGCGGTGAAATCTCTGATATTGCGGAAACTGAGATGGGCACGCCGTTACAGTTTGAAGTAGAATTTCGTGTCAAGCGTTTTTCTCTTGCCGCTTTTATGCAATTTGGGATGATTGTAAAGCCAAAGATGATTCGCGAATTTTATACTGAAGATTCTTCATTTGATGGTTTTTACGGTAGTGATGCCATAGATGAATCTGTAGATGAATCGTTCGGTGTCACACTTGGCTTTACTGCTTATGATTCTCACTATTTACGCGTTGAACCGTTTGTTGGCTTGGGTGTTACTTATATGCCCGGCTTATCGACACCGTTGTTTGACGAATTCTCTACAGGTGCACAGTGGATTATGGGGGCTAATGTGGACTTCCGTTTTGCGGCAGGGAATCCTCAACGCATTGGAGCCATGTCTTTTGCCGGCATTTTGCGCTTTAAGTACAAAGTTATGTTTGGTACTGCAGAAAGCAGTACAGGAAGTAATGGTGGCTACAAACCGCCATCATACGGGACGATTCATCATGAATTTGGCCTCTCTTTAGGCTTTAATTTGTGGTAAACGCAAGAGAAAAATTTTAGCCCGGCGAATGCCGGGCTATTTTAATGATATAATTTTTGGAATTTCACGTCGATTACGCGAACTCTTTACTTATCGCATGTTTTGAAGAAGCAGCTGCGAGCGCCCGTGTGGCAAGCGACTTGCGGCCCCTGCATGCGTACCTTGAAAAGGAGCGCGTCGGAATCGCAGTCGGCAGCCCATTCGACGACCGTCATCACGTTTCCGCTGGTGTCGCCCTTGTGCCAATATTCCTTGCGGCTACGGCTCCAGAACACCATCTCGCCACATTCGTGCGTGCGGCGGAGGGCTTCTTCGTTCATCCATGCCATCATCAGCACGTCGCCTTTGTCGGCATCCTGGACGATTGCCGGTGCGAGCTTTACGCCACCGAATTCCACTTCGAATTTAACTTCTTTAATCAAGTCTTCAAACTTCATCTTTCGTCTCTCGTCTGTAGGCGCAATGCGCCGTTCTTTCGTCTAATTATCCACGCACCTGGCCATTGCCGCGGAGAATCCACTTGTAGCTGCAGAGGCTTTCGACGCCCATCGGGCCGCGAGCATGGAGCTTGTCCGTAGAAATGCCCACTTCGGCGCCGAGACCGTATTCGCCACCGTCTGCAAAGCGCGTGCTGGCGTTCACCATGACGCTGCTGCTGTCGACGTTTGCGACAAAGTAGTCCTGAACGCTTGCGTCTTCCGCAACGACAGCTTCCGTGTGGCGGCTGCTGTTCTTTTCGATGTGGTCGCAGGCTTCTTCGACGTTATCGACGAACTTGACGCTAGCCTTGAGGGCAAGGTATTCGTGATGGTAGTTGCTATCGTCGCCAATGTCCTTGATGCGGCTGTCGTGCGATTGGGCATCCTTGTTGCCAAAGAGTTCCACACCGCGGTCAGCGAGGCAATCAATGAGCTTCTTGACGTTTGCATCATCGATGTGGCGGTCGATAATCACGCATTCCATGGCGTTGCACACGCCCGTGCGCTGCGTCTTGGCGTTGATGAGAATGTTTACAGCCTTTTCCATGTCGGCGGACTTGTCCACGTACACATGGCAGATGCCGTTGAAGTGTTTGATGACAGGAATCTTGCTCTGTTCGACGACTGCGCGGATCAAACGTTCGCCACCGCGAGGAATCACGAGGTCAAGGCAATCGTTGCGCTGCAAGAGCATGCCCACGAGGTCATGGCTCGTTTCGGTCACGAGCTGCACGGCGTCCTTGTCGACGCCGTTTTCTTCAAGCGCCTGGTGGAAAATCCCGGCGAGGCACTTTGCGGAGTTTAGCGATTCCTTGCCGCCGCGGAGAATTACGGCATTGCCCGCCTTAAAGCAAAGGCATGCACCGTCAATCGTGACGTTCGGGCGACTTTCAAAAATAAAGAACACAGAACCTATCGGCACAGCGACACGGCTAATCTTGATGCCGTTCTTGAGTTCACGAGATTCAAGAATGCGACCAAGCGGGTCGGTAAATGCAGCGATTTCTTCGGCGCCCTTGGCCATCGATTCAATGCGGGCATCGTTCAAAGTCAGGCGGTCCATCTTGGAATCGTCGAGCTTACCGGCGGCAGCTTCGAGGTCGAGCTTGTTGGCGGCGAGAATTTCCGGCTTCTTTGCACGGAGGATTTCAGCAACACGTGCGAGCACGGCTGCGCGCTTTTCAGCGCTCAATGTACGAATTTTCTTGCTCGCGTTCTTTGCATTGTTGGCGAGCTCGTCAGAGTATTTTTCCAAATTAATGTTATTCTGTGTCATATTGAGTAATATAGAAATTTAATAAGTTCTGCACTGGATCCTTCGGGCTGTCGCCCTCAGGATGACGGATTGCAACGAAAAAGTCCCGCACCAGGGCGGGACTCTTGTAATTACTAATTATACGCTTCGGCCCTTCGGCTGAGCTCAGGGACCTGGACCTTAATAAGGCTGGTGAGCCTGCCGAACCAACTACAGCAAGTTCACGATTGCCGTGAACAGCGCATCCGAAAGGGCGTTTGTTTCCAAACCTTCAATCACGCTGAACTGGTTGAACATGATCTGTCCCTTGCCAAACGGCACGAGCTGCAGGTCCACACCCGTCTTGATTTCGCCATCCTTGAGTGTCACTGAACGTGCATAAACCTTAGCGCCAGCGAGCTCGTTCAACGAAATGCCCGGCATAGCCGATGCAGAGTTGTGGTCGAGAACGCCGTTGCCGCCGAACACAGCGAGGAGCGGAGAATCCTTCGGCAAGTAGTGCAAGCTGAATTCGTTTGCGCCTGTGGTCCAGTGGGCTTCGATCTTGCTTTCAAAGTTGTGGCTCTGGTTCAAAAGGTCGATATCTTCAGTCGTCATATCGGAGAGCAACAGCGTCTTGCCGCCGTTCTTCGTGACTTCGATAATCTTTTCCAAGATTTCATCTGGCCAAGAACTCAAGTTTGCAGTGAAGATAATTTGTTCGGAACCGTCGAGAGCGGCGAGCACATCGCTCGATTCGTCATAGTTATCCAAGAAGCAAACCTTGCTCATCGCTTCCTTCACGTCGGCCTGTTCAATCACGATCAAGTCTTCGTAGCTAGAATGGATTTCCTTGCCGCAATCCTTGAGCGTGAGCTTTATCTTGTACATGCCGGTTGCGCGCGGAGCCATCAATGTGCAAATGCCAAGCTGCGTAAGAGTCTTCTTTTCGGCAGGTTCTTCGGGCATGACCTTCTGCGTGTTGAGTACTTTGTCCTTAGCGTCAAGGAGCGAAACTTCGATTTCCACGTCTTCTAAACGGCTGTTGTTCAAAAGCGTGAGCTGGAAACTGACTTCGCTCTGCGGAGTGACGACGTGTTCCAGTTCGCTGATGAGCACGCGGCTAGGAGTCGTGATTTCGCGAGCGAAATTCTGGATGCCCTTGGACTTTCTGTTTTCGTCGTTAAGGCCGCTGAAGTCGGTGCCGTTGTCGGCCCACTGGTCGAGGAAAAATCCGGAAATCTGCGGGTTGCTCTGGAATGCCGTAATCTGGTCGTACTTGCTCTTGAGGGCAATGCGGTAAACATCGGCGTTGAATGATTCGAAGTTCGGCCAAATGGAGAGCTTGCTATCGTCGACGAACGTTTCCACAGACTTGAATTCGTTTTTGATGGCCTTCTGGCTCTTGACGCTGCGAGGACCGGCGATGGTGGTTGCGCGCTTCGGGAAGAGCGTATTGTTCTTGAGCGTCACCAAAACCTTGTTTTCGATATCGTTCAAAATCGGTTCTTCTTCATCCTGGAAGTGGCTGTCACCAAGACCCGTGTCAGGAACAGCGAGTTCCGGATCTTCCTTGTCGAACATGTGGGCGAGGTAGTGCGTGTAAGCGGCACTCGGGTTTAAACGCGGGTTCACGCGCATCGTGGCGTACTGCGAAATACGGTCGATGGAAACCGGGATAATCTTACCCGTATCTTTGTGGAAGTTTGCTTCGTTGTCGAGGTAAATACTGTTGAAGTTGCTGATAGCCGGGCGGCAGGTGTCGATCGGGCTAATAGCGTTCAAAAGCTTGTTACCGTTCTGGAGCATGAACGTTCCGTTTTCGGAACCGAGAATCCAGGCGGCGATACACGGATGGTTGTGCTGGTCCTTGACCATGTCGTTGATGAGCTTCTTCGTGATTTCGAGACCCTGTGCGGTAGAACGCATCGTGTGGATCGGGAATTCCTGGAACACGAACAAACCAATCTTGTCGCAGATGTCGAGAGCCGTGCTGCTGAGCGGAGCGCCACAAGAACGGATGACGTTGAAACCTGCCGCCTTCACGGCGTTTAAGTCCTTTTCGAGAGCCGGGTTCTGGTCTGTCCAGAGGCCGCCTTCGCTCCACTGCTGGTTGTAGCTCACGCCCATGAGCTTCACGATGGAGTCGTTGATGTAGTAGTCACCCTTGAGGCAGTCGAACTTGCGGAAGCCGAACGTCTTCACGACAGGGAAGGTGTATTCCGGAGCCTTGCCCTTGGCGCCCTTGATTTCGAGCTGCATTTCAATCGCAAACAGGTTCGGACGTTCCGGACTCCAGACGCACTTGTCCTTCTTCCAGTCCTTGATGCCAAGCAAGAACTTCTGCGTGGCGTTTTCCTTTTCGAGCTTGATATCCTTGAAGAATTCGTAAACGTCGCCATTCGGGTTCTTCATGAGGATGCGGAGGCGGGACTGGTAACCGCGCGGGTTGTTGAAGAAAGCTTCAACAGAAACGCGTTCCTGGTCCATGTCCGGTTCGACGTGAATGTCAGAAATGAATGCGGCGTTGCCGAGAATCAAGTCTACGTGACCGCAGATACCGCCATATGGATACTGCGACCAGGGGAGGCCAACCGGCATTTCTCCCGGGTGGGCATAGCGATCATTTGCGCCTTCCTTGCTTTCGCGACCGAAGTCAATGCGGCTATTCGTTGCACCCATGTTTGCAACGCGGATGCAGAGGATGTTTTCTTCGCCGAGCTTGATTGCCTTCTGCGTTTCAATGACAAAGGACGTGTAGGCGCCAAAGTGGTCGCCCAAAAGTTTACCGTTAAGCCAGATGGTGGCGTGCGTTGCAATCTTTTCAAAGCGGAGGAAAATGCGCTTTGTGACCTGCTTTTCGTCGTCAATCGTGAATCTCTTGAAATAGAATGCGCAGTCCTGGGCCATCAAAAGCTTGTCAAAAGCTCTTTCCCAGATGTGGGGAACGCTAACAGTCTGTGTTTTTTCAGGATACGTTGCATACCAACGATTGGAGATGCCGGTGTCTTCCGTGTCCCAGATCATCTGCCAATCGCCATCAAGGCTGATAATTTTGCTCATTAGGGGATCCTTTATAAAATTCCGAAGACAATTTAGCAAAAAGAGATGTGAGACGAGTGACGAGAGACGAGAGAATAGGCTTAAACGAGCTGCTTTTCTTTCTTTTTCCCGCACTATCGTCATCCTGGCAAGCCTTCTCGTCATCCTGAGATGAAGTCGATGTGTCCAGTTATTTCTCGAAAATGCATTTTTTTATCATTTTTCACTCCTGTGCCCCTTTGATTTTCTGTGCACTATTACTAAATTTGTGGTCCCAATAGCAACCTAAAAAGGATTACAAAATGTATTCTATTGTTGAAGCAGGTGGTTTCCAGTATAAAGTCGAGCTCGGCAAGGCCTACAAGCTCCCGTTGATCGACGCCGCTGTTGGTTCTGAACTGGAGCTCAAGTCCGTCCTTCTTTTCTCCGGAAAAGAAGTGCAAGTCGGCACCCCTGTCCTGAATGATGCTTCTGTCAAGGTCGAAATTCTCGCCCATGGCAAGGAAGACACGATTATCGTGTTCAAGAAGAAGCGTCGTACTCGTTACGAACGTCGTAACGGTCATCGTCAGGGCTATACCGAGGTGCTCGTCACGGAACTCCGCTCTGGCGCTGAATCTGCAGTCGTAGACCCTCAAGTTATTACCCGCAACCGCGCTCGCGTGGCTGCCCTTGCTAAGCAGAAGGCTCAGAACAAGCCGCTCACTCGCAAGGAAAAGATCGCTCAGGGACTTCCGAAGCCGGCTAAGGTCAAGAAGAACTCTCTGCGTAAGGCTAAGGAGGCTTAATCCATGGCACATAAGAAAGGTCAAGGTTCAGTACGTAACGGCCGCGACAGTAACGCCAAGTATCTTGGTGTTAAGAAGTATGCGGGCGAATCCGTCAAGGCTGGCAACATTATCGTTCGTCAGCGCGGTTCTCACTTCCACAAGGGCAACAATGTCGGTATGGGCAAGGACTTTACCTTGTTCTCCCTCGTTGATGGCACTGTGAAGTTCGAACGCCTCGATGCAAAGCGCCAGAAGGTCTCTGTCTATCCTGAAGAAGCCTAATAACTTTGGTTAGCTTTTAAAAGCCGGACGCGAAAGCGCCCGGTTTTTTTTTATAAAACAAACTTTATTCTCCGATGATTGTGCTGAAGCCCACAAGGGCGCGCTTGCCAGAATCCATGTATCCCTGAAAATATACGAGATAGCGTTTTTTGTCTATGGCCTTGCATTGTAACGGGGGCAGCGGCAATTTGTATTCGAATTGATATTTGTTCCAGTTTAAGCTTGAAGGACATGCTTTCTTTGCTCCAACCGCAAGAATTTTCGCTTGACAGTTTGCGCGATCCGTTTAGTTTGCCAAAGCAGTTTATGCCAAAACCGAAACCTGCTCCGATCAAGGTCGTAAAGCCCAAGGAACTTCCGCCGCCTAAGGAACATCCGCCCATTACTCTTGACGCCATTTTGCCAGGAAATAATCCTGTTGCCATTCTCAAATTCCATGGGGAATCTGCTGTCGTGAGCGTCGGTCAGAAGATTTGGGAAGTTACAGTTATCGCCATCAAGAACGATTGCGTTATTTTGCGCGATGAAATTGGAAAGTTTGAGTTGAAATATTAATTTTATCATTTGTGTTTTTCTACATTATTAGCGTGAATCCTATGCGCTTTTTAAAACTTTATTTCTTGTCTCTTGTCGCTCTGTTCTTCTTCGCCTGCACCGATGATGATGAAGGCCCTGAATTCATGTTCGACAGGGAAATTTCGGAATATTCTGTTCTTTACGATTGTGAAACAGGTGATTCAGATAGCAATTCCTGTTTTAAAATCCGTTACCGCTATCCGTACCGTCTTGATGATTATGCGGGGTTGTGCCTTTGGTTTGATACGACAATTGTTAACGACACTTCTAAGGCGGTAAGCGATAAGCAGATTCGACTTGCTCACGATACCTCAAATGAGGAAACTTATTTCCACGAGTACAAGAAGTCGGGCCGTTATTACGACACAATCGATGTGTCTAAAATGGTTGCGCCGTTTATCAAAGACGGCTATGATTCTCTTGTGGTTGCGTTGTTCAGCGAATATACGGATGGAGGTGACCCGGGAGCGGTTCAGCATTTGGTTTTGCATTTTAAGGACAATTTTGCCCCGTCGATTGTTGTGCCAGAAGATTCTGTTTGGTCCAATGGAGTGCTTCTTTCATGGGATCGCCCCACAGACCAGACGAGTTTCCATACGCTTGGTACCGGTTCCGGGAAAATTTACGGTTACAATATCGATCTTTATGCTATTGACCGCCCTGATGAGGATATCCGTAATCTCAAGGTGACTGTTCAAACGCCTGCAGGTGTTGACTATACTGGAGATAAACTGTTTAAGCGCAATGCTCAGCTTATCCGTATGGATTCGTTCTATGTTCAGCAACTTCAATCAAATGATAAGGACAAGAACCATCTTCGCCTTGTTATTTTTGATGGTGAAGGGTATGATGCCTCTAATCCGGCAAAAAATCATTTCCGCATGATTATCGAGGGCCTCCGTACTAGGTCCAATACCGATAACTATGAATACAAGATAGGTTTTTCGTCTTGGGATGCCGTAGGTAATCGAAGTGGTTCCCAGGGGGGGGAGGCGAATCCCAAAAACTGGAAAGGGATCATGACTACGGATTCTATCGCGCCTTTGATCGGTAGAAAAATCTTTACGGAAAAAGATTCGCTTTTCCCGCAAATGGCAAAGCTGGATAGCAATAATAGAGTCCGCATTTTCTGGAATCGTAGCGTGGACCCGCTCGTGTTTAAGCATGGGATTACGGTTGATTCTATGGTGAATATTCCGCGCGGCTGTGATTTCTGGGATTGCTACGAGGATGTGTCGAGCTATGTTGTTGAGTATTACAATAAGCTAGATAAGTCTTGGAACAAGTTCTCTGATGCCGATGAAGAAGGTCTCTATAGCGCACGCTACCGCAGGACCGATGATGGTGAATTTGTGTATGACGCCCTGGATACGGCGAGCTTTGTCTCGTACACGATCCGTCGTGTAGCGCCGGGAGACACGTTGCGATTGCGCATTCTTTCGGTCGATAGCTCAGGGTACAAGTCGGTTACTTTGGTGGACTCAGTTTTTGTTTCGCTGGGTAAGCTCGGTGATGAATTGAAATGCCCGGAAGGCTTTGTCGCTGTTTCTACGTCGGACTCGACTTCGCTTTGCATGGAACGCTTTGAACATCGCGATACCGATGGTTCGTTTATGACGAATGTCCTTCATTCTGAGGCGGTCGCGGCCTGTGAGGCGATGTCTGCAAGTGGGTTCGAAATATCCCTTTGCCGAGAACGCGATTGGGAGCTTACTTGTCTTTCGGGTGGCTTGCTTCCGTATGGCGTTATTGAAGAAGATGATTCAAAGTCTTCGGATTACCTCTTCCGCTATTGCAATGTGAGCACTGGAAATGCAGCTATGGCGGCTGACATTGGTAAGCGTGATGCAAGGTGCATGAATCCGATGGGTGTGAGGGACTTGCCTGGCCAGTACCAGGAGTGGGTGTTGGGGCGCTCCGAAGATTCCATTGCCGTTTTGAAGGGCTCTAGCTACAAGATTTTTGAAGGTCTCGATCGCGAATCTATTGCATACTGCACCAACCGAGCCTTCCCGTTCTATACGCGTCCGGCATACACGCAGGATTCCGTGTATCTATACCGCGAAGGCACCAAGGTCGATACCGCTTATGCCGCTGATACGACAAGAACTTTGTTCAAAATTTTGACACAAAAGGATTTCAAGGATACGCTCCAGTTCTATGATGTCGTCGATGCGAATGGCAAGGTGATTGGCAAGGATTTCTCGCTTTATTCCGAGTACAAGAAGGGCGGGGATGCTTGGTTGGATTCTCTTGCAAATGGACTCACGTACAAGCCGGCCAACAAAGAAGCTGTGTTTCTCACGGGCGAGATGCGTTATTATCGTCAGGCGTCTTCGTTCTACAAGTCGCCGACCATTGGTTTCCGCTGCTGCGCGTACAAGAAGTAGGCGAGAGCGGTTTGGCTAGATCACCGACCTTGTGTCATCCTGAGCGAAGTGCAACGGAGTCGAAGGATCCTGTGAATTAGATGAAAGAAATACTTGACATTCATGTCATTCCCGCGTAGGCGGGAATCTCCCTTTTATATAAAGGTTTGAATAAAATGAACACAGATGAATTTTTGAGAGTTGTCGCGGACCTTGCCCGTAAGGCGGGCGACCTTTGTCTTGAACTCCAGAACAACCTTGGCGATGTGCGCTATAAATCAGTCAAAGACGTTGTGACTATCGCCGATGTTTCCAGCGAAAAACTCATTGTCGATGGGTTACGTGCTGCTTTCCCCACGCATTCCATTCGCACTGAAGAAGCGGGCATAATTGAAGGCTCCGACCCGCGCTATCGCTGGATTATCGACCCGGTCGACGGCACGGTGAACTTTAGCCGTGGCATTCCGCTGTGGGGAATTTCTATTGCGCTCCATTTTGAAGGCAAACCGCTAGTGGCTGTTGTTAATTTACCCAAGCTCGGTGAACTCTACACTGCAGCAAAAGGCATGGGCGCGTTCATGAATGGTAAACAAATTCACGTGAGCCGTGAATCGAATCCGACTCATGCGATTGTTTCAAATGGCGATTTCAACGTGGGCGATGCCGCAAAAATCAATGCGCTGAATTCGCACAATTTTGCCCGTGAAGCTGAAACGTTTGAACGCGTGAAGTGCTTGGGCTCTGCTGTGATTGAAGGCTGTTTCACGGCTTGCGGTCGCATTGACTGCTTTGTGATGACCATGAGCTATCCGTGGGACATCGCGGCGATTGCGCTCCTCGTCGAAGAAGCGGGCGGCAAGTCCACGCATATCGATGGCTCTCCCATGCAGTTCGTCGACGCCGAACAGGTCATCTTTAGCAACGGGCTCTTGCACGACACCCTCGTGAAAACTTTGCAATAGGCGCTAGCCGAACCTTTACTGGATTTTAAAAAGTCATCCTGGAGGCACGAAGTGCCGATAAGACAACCTCAAAAGGCGAGCGTTGCAGCTATGCTTGCATAGATATAACCGAGCCTAAGAGGTTGGGGCTTGCCCCATCCGTTATTTCTCGTATAACAAAAAAATCCCGATTCTTACGAACCGGGACATTTCAATTGCTTTATGCATTAGCCAATAGCTATGAACTAACCACTGTCTACTGCCTACTGTCTACTGCCGAAGGCTACAGCGGAATATTTCCGTGCTTCTTCCAAAGCACAGCCTTCTTCTTGTTCTTCAAGTTTTCGAATGCAGAGACAAGGCGGTCGCGAACGCTCTTCGGTTCAATGACTTCGTCAATGAATCCGTTGCCTGCGGCAATGTACGGGTTCAAGTACTTTTCTTCGTACTGAGCGATGTACTGTTCGCGGAGCTTGGCCGGTTCTGCAGATGCGGCAATTTCCTTTCTGCGGAGAATGTCGACAGCGCCTTCAGCACCCATAACGGCGATCTGAGCAATCGGGAGGGCGAACACGCAGTCTGCACCGAGGTTCTTGCTGTTCATGGCGATGTATGCGCCACCGTAAGCCTTGCGGAGGATGAGCGTCACGCGCGGCACTGTTGCTTCGGCGTATGCAAAGAGGAGCTTTGCACCGTGGCGGATAATGCCGTTGTGTTCCTGCTTCGTGCCCGGCATGTAACCCGGAACGTCTTCGAGCGTAAGGATAGGAATGTTGAAGCTATCGCAGAAGCGGACAAAGCGTGCTGCCTTATCGCTAGCGTCCACGTCCAAAGAACCGGCGAGGTACTTCGGCTGGTTAGCGACAACGCCAATCACGTTACCGTCGAGGCGGATAAAGCCGATGACAACGTTCTTTGCAAATTCCGGCTGGATTTCGAGGAAGGAATCCTTGTCGGCAAAGCAGTTGAGCACGTCGCGAACATCGTAAGCGCGCTTAAAGTTGTCCGGAATGATTTCTTCGATATCGGCGGACTTGTCCACGATTGTACCGGCCTGAGCGACAGACTTGTCTGTGTTGCTCTGCGGGAGGTACTTGAGCAAGTTACGCACGCCTTCGAGGCATTCCTTGTCGTCCTTGTACACGAAGTGTGCAACGCCGGACTTGGAAGAATGAACGCCTGCGCCACCGAGCTGGTCCGGGGTCACGACTTCAGCAGTCACAGCCTTCACGACAGCCGGGCCCGTGATGAACATCTGGCTCGTCTTTTCGGTCATGAAGATAAAGTCTGTAATAGCCGGGGAGTAGCAAGCACCACCTGCGCATGGTCCGAGAATCACGGAAATTTGCGGAATCACGCCACTTGCCCAAGTGTTACGGGCAAAAATGCCACTGTAACCGTCGAGGGAGCTAACGCCTTCTTCGATACGGGCGCCACCGCCGTCGTTGATGCTGATGAACGGCACCATGGAATCAAGGGCGAGGTCCATCACGTGGCAAATCTTCTTCGCGTGTGCGGAACCGAGAGAACCGCCGCTCACCGTGAAGTCCTGGGAGCAAGCGTAAACCGGGCGGCCATTGATCTTGCCGTAACCCGTCACGACACCGTCGCCGTAAATGCGCTTGGATTCCGGGAGCTCGATGCTCTGGGAAAGGCGCATGGCACCGATTTCCTTGAACGTGCCCTTGTCAAAAAGGATTTCAAGGCGTTCGCGGGCGGTGAGCTTACCCTGGGAGTGCTGTTTTTCTACACGAGCGGCGCCGCCACCGGCTTGAGCCTTGGCGTTGCGTTCGCTCAACTTTTCTAAATACGATTTATCCCACATAGTATTCCTGTGTGTTTGCGCTTACTTCTGAATGCGCTTGATAAGGTTGGTAAGAACTTCGCCGGGGCCAAGTTCCTTAAATTCTGTGGCACCATCTGCAATCATGTTCTTGACCGTCTGTGTCCAACGGACGGGGGAGGTGAGCTGAGTGAGAAGGTTTGCCTTAATTTCGTTCGGGTCCGTGTGCGGCTTGGCATCTACGTTCTGGTAGACCGGGCAGACCGGAGTCGAAAATTCAGTTTCTTCGATTGCCTTTGCAAGTTCTGCACGGGCGCTTTCCATGAGCGGGGAGTGGAATGCACCACCGACCTGCAGCGGAACGACGCGCTTCACTTTACCGGTGAGGTAGGCGGCGACTTCGTCGATGCCCTTCTTTTCGCCAGAAATCACGACCTGTCCCGGGCTGTTGAAGTTTGCCGGAACAACGGCTGCGTCCTTGACCTGTGCGCAAGCTTCTTCGACGAGTTCATCAGAACCGCCGAGAACAGCGGCCATAGTACCCGGGCGGAGTTCGCAAGCCTTCTGCATGGCTTCGGCACGCTTTGCAACGAGCTTGAGGCCTGCTTCAAAAGTGATGGCGCCCGTGGCCGTGAGTGCGGAGAATTCGCCGAGCGAGTGCCCAGCGGCCATATCCGGCTTGCCACCCTGGACCTTAGCCATAGCAACAGAGAGCAGGAACACTGCCGGCTGCGTGACTTTCGTCTGCTTGAGGTCTTCTGCGGTGCCGTTGAACATTACATCCGTAATGTTGAAGCCGAGAATTTCGTTTGCCTTTAAGAACATCGACTTTACGTCGGCGTTCGATTCGAATAAATCTTTGCCCATTCCTGGGAACTGAGAACCCTGACCGGGAAATACATATGAAATCATGGCTCAAATTTAGTAAATAATATTACTGTAAATGGTATTTATATATTACAGAAAACATACTTTTTAAAAAAGTTTACAATACGCTTTTGTCCCAAAACACACTATTTAATATAGGTGTGATGCCGATTTACCTTTTATCCCTAAAAACTGCATTTTGTACGTTTTTTGTGAAAACTGCAATTTACGAAAGAATATTTTTCTATCTTTGCACTAAAATTTTATCAAAAGAGGATACAAAAATATGGCAAACGAAGAAATCAAGAGCAAACTCAAGGCATTCTTTATGTCCGATCTCGGCGTAGATGGCGATGTCCTGAATTACGATACTCCGCTTTTCGGCGAAGAAATCGGTCTTGACTCCGTGGACTCCCTTGAAATCATCTCCTTCGTCGATGACAACTTCGGCGTTTCTATGACTGGCGTTGCTAAGGAAAACTTCCAGAGTATCGACACCATCGCCGCTTTCATCGAAAAGAACAAGGCTTAATCAAGCCTTTTTATTTGAGTATTGTTTGGAATTTCTATGACTTCTAATAATCGTCGTTGTATTGTTTCTGGCCTTGGCGTTATCTGCGCTGTAGGTAATAATGTTGAAGAAACCTGGAAAAACGCCCTGAATTCCGTCTCCGGTATTCACAAGACTACTTCGCTCGATACCAAGAACTGCTATGCAGACCTCGCTGCCGAAGTGAACTGTGATACGCTGGACGATATCGAATGCCCGGACGAAAAGGACCGCGCCTCCAAGCTTTGCATCAAGGCTATGAAAGAAGCCTTGAACGATGCTGGTCTCGGTGACTTTGCCGATAGCAGCCGCGTAAGCGTCATTATCGGTAGCTGCGTGGGTGGAGTCCTCAGCATTGAACAGTACCACCGCCACGGTAAAAACGTCAACGAAATTCCGAAGATGCCCATTGCCGCAATCGCCTCCCAGGTGGCCGAAGCTTGCCATGCGGGCGGCATTGTCACAAACGTGGGTAACGCTTGCGCGGCCGGTACGATTTCCATTGCTCTTGCTTGCGACCTTATCCGCGCAGGTAAAGCCGATGTCGTGATCGCCGGTGGCTCCGACTCCTTTGCTTCTGTTCCGTATTCCGGCTTCCTTTCTCTCCATGCTTTGGACGAAAACGGTTGCTCTCCGTTCAACCACTGCAACGGCATCACCCTCGGTGAAGGCGCTGGCATCGTGATTGTCGAATCTCTGGAACATGCCGAAAAGCGTAATGCCAAGCGTTATTGCGAAGTTCTCGGCGCAGGCGTCACAAGCGACGCTCACCACATTACGGCTCCTCGCGAAGATGGCGTCTGCCTTCTTGAAGCGATGGACCGCGCTGTCAGGAATTCTGGCATCAAGAAGTCTGACATCGGTTACCTGAACGCTCACGGTACGGGTACGGGCAAGAACGACAATGCAGAAATCAATGCATTCCACAAGTTCTTCGACGAAGAAAATCCGACCTTGAGTGTCAGTTCGACCAAGGTAATGACGGGCCACTGTCTCGGCGCTGCCGGTGCAATCGAAGCCGTGTTCAGCATCAAGGCTCTCACGACGAACACCGTACTCCCGACGCTCCATTACACCGCCGAAGATTCCGAAGCCCTCAAGGCTAAGGTCGGCACAATGGACTATGTGCAGAACACCCCGCGTGCCAAGGAACTCGAATGCGTCATGAGCAACAACGTCGCTTTCGGCGGCACGAACGCAAGTATTGTGTTCAGCAAGAAGCCGGGCGATGTGCAGAGCCAGGTCGCTAAGGATAAGAAGATTGCTGTGACAGGTATTGGCATTGTAAGCCCGATCGGTAACAGCAAGGAAATTTACCTTGACGCCGTCAAGAACGGTAAGCTCCCGGAATCCGCTTCCATTTGCTCTACCGTCACGAACGACGATTACAAGGAACTCGGCATCAAGATGGCCTTCTACCGCAAGCTCGACAATCTGGGCCAGCTCCAGACCGTGTCCGGCATGCGCGCCCTCAAGGATGCAAACTTTACGGTCACTGAAGACAACGCTAAGCAGATCGGTATCATCGTGGGTACTAGCGAAGGCGGCCTCGGTGCCACTTACGATTTCGAGGAACTCATTGCCGAAGCTGGTAATGCTGGCGGTAGCGCCTTTAAGTTCCCTCACACAGTTTATAATGCCGCCGGTGGCTACCTCTCGATTCTCTCTGGAATTAAGGGCTACGGCGTCACCATCACGACGGGTCCGCTCTCCGGTCTCGATAGCATCGGCTACTCCATGAACGTCATCCACGACGGTCAGGAAGAGGCTATGATGGCTACGGGTACGGACGAAAACCTCCCGATTATCACTGAACTTTGCCAGAAGATGAACGTCGCTGCCGACAAGGTGGTGGAACCGTATTCCAACTCCAATGGCTTTGTAGTGGGCGATGGCTCCGTTTCTATCATCATGGAAACCGAAGACTACGCCAAGTCCCGTGGCGCAAAGGTTTACTGCTATGCCCTCGGTTACGGCAATGGCCGCAAGAACGTGAAGTTCGGTCACATCTCCGGTTCTGACGAAGCTCTTGACCTTGCTATCAAGGACGCCCTCAACGATGCTGGTATCGGCATTGACGAAATTGACGCTGTCTGCGGTTTTGCAAACGGCTTCAAGAAGATTGACGATATCGAAAAGGGTGCATACGCACGCGTGTTTGGCGACAAGCTTGCAAGCCTCCCGCTCTTCCAGGTGAAGGAACGTGTGGGCGAAGGCCGTGCCGCTTCTGCTACACTCGCCGCTGCCGAAGCTGCGCTCATGCTCGGTGGTGAACTTGCCGAAGAAAACGCCTACTTTATTGCAAATGGCGAAGTCACAAAGAAGAAGGTCGCAACAGCGGGCTTCAAGAAAATCTTGGTCACTTCCTTTGCAACGGGCGGTTCTTACAGCGCCGTTGTTCTCGGTAAATAATTTTTTGAAGGAGAATTTATAATGAAAGTTGCAATCGTTACTGGTTCTTCTAAGGGGATTGGCAAGGCTTGTGCCCTCCGCCTCGCTCGTGACGGCTACACGGTCGTCGTAAACTATTCTAGCTCTGATGCTGCCGCTCAGCAGACTTTGGACCAAATCAAGTCCGAAGGTGGCGACGGCATGATTTACAAGGCTAACGTTGCCGTGCTTGCCGAAGTCAAGCAGATGGTGCGCGATGTTTTCAAAGCCTACGGCCGCATTGATGTTCTCGTGAACAATGCCGGTATTGTTCGCGATGAATACCTCCTTATGATGAATCCGGACACGCTTGACAAGTGCTTTGACTTGAACGTGAAGGGCTACTTCTACTGCGCACAGCAGGTCGCTGTCAAGATGTACAAGCAGAAGTCTGGCGTTATCATCAACATGTCTTCTGTTTCTTCCAAGTTCGCACTCGCGGGCCAGGCTGTTTACAGTGCTACAAAGGGCGCCGTGAACTCCTTTACGCAGACGCTCGCCAAGGAACTCGGCGGTTACGGCATCCGCGTGAACGCAGTCGCTCCGGGCTTTGTCGCTACTGAAATGATCGAAGCCATCCCGGAAGAAACCCGCAAGGGCTACCTCGAAAAGGTGCCGCTCAAGCGCTTTGCCTCTGCTGACGAAGTCGCAAACGTCGTTTCTGCTCTCGCTTCTGACCAGTTCGCTTATGTGACGGGTCAGGTCATCGTTTTGGATGGAGGTCTTTCCCTGTGATGAACATTTACCAGATCAGCGAAAAGATTGCCCAGCGTCCGCCGTTCCAGATGATCGAAAAGGTCACGGAACTTGTCCCGAACGAATCTGCAACGGGCATCAAGAATGTCTCCGTGAACGAACCGTACTTCATGGGCCACTTCCCGGGCACCCCGATTATGCCGGGCGTCCTCATTTGCGAAGCCTGCGCCCAGCTCTGCTCTCTCGTTATCGAGAAGCCGGCAGAAGACCTCGAAAAGAACTTGTACGTTCTTTTGAAGATTGACGGTTTCAAGTTCGTGAAGCCTGTGATTCCGGGCGACCAGCTCGAAATCTCCGTCAACAAGACGAAGGGCGGTGGAGTCATCGTTGGCTTTGACTGCGTTGTCAAGGTGAACGGCAATGTCCACGCCAAGGGTTCGCTTACGTTTACGAGCATCCCCAAGGAATCTTTGGGCAAATAAATTAATTGTCCTTTGTGTCATTCCGGCCTAGTGTGCTGAGCTATGACGATCTGTCATTCCGGCCTACCTGTCCTCGCGCCTGTCCTCGCTTGACGGGGATGACGGGGACGAGCCGGAATCTCCAAATAGAAAAATACGTTTGCGGATGATTGAGAAAGCGAAAAATATAATTGCTGATTTGTTCTGGAAGTTTGTGCTCATCCTTGTTGTTTACGGGGTGCGCACTTACTTGTTGATTGTCTATCGCCCAAAGATGAAGTTCTTGGGCTCGGTAAAGTCGACGGATTTGAAGCAACCGATGATTATTATTGCAAATCACACGAGCATGCTCGATCCGCTGATGTTGCAGTCCTTGTTCTTCCACAAGCGCAGTATCGTTGTTGCTAAGGATCAGGTCGAAGACCCGCATTTCCATTGGGCTCTTTCGCGTTTCAAAAATGTCATCCCATGCGACCGCTTTAACCTTGATACCGAATGGGCGCTCCTTGCGAAGAAGGAACTTGAAAAGGGCAATTCCGTTATAATCTTCCCGGAAGGCAAATGCCGTTATGATGGACTCATGAACGAGTTCAAGACGGGTTTTGCTTTCCTCGCTCGCAGTACGGGCACTCCGGTCCTTTCTGTGGGCATTGACGGCATTTACAAGATGGGTCACCGCACGCAGATTGTGGTGGACGAACCCGAAAAGATTGAACGCGTGAAGGGTATCCCTTCTTCTAAGCATCTTACAGAACGTAGCGAATACTTCCGTCAGAAGGTCTGGAATTTGAAGCAAATTGCTTTGGGACAGCAAGGGGCTATTCTCCCTGTTGCCGCTGAAACGCCTGAAGAAGTTGTTCTTGAGGAGAGCAAGTAATGAAGATTGGCTTGGCTCTAGAAGGTGGTTCGCGTCAGACGATATTCTCGGCAGGCGTTTTGGACGCTTGGCTCGATGAAGGTATTTATTTCCCGTATATTTCGGGTGTGAGTGCCGGTTGCCATGCGGCCATGAACTTTGTCACGCGCCAGCGCGGCCGTTTCCGCTACATTATCCAGCCGACCAAAATCCAGAAGGGTAGCGACAAGGCTCATCGCATTTTCGATGGAATCCAGAAGGAATGCTATGCGCTCCATTATAACGCGGCGTATGGCGACATGCCGTTCGATTTCCACCTGTTCTTTGGTTCGGGCGTTGAATGTGAATTTGGCATGACGTGCTTGGAAACGGGGCGTTCCGAATTTTTCCAGGAATACATGAGCGAAAAGCGTTTGCTCGATATCGTAAATGCGAGCAGTGCCCTTCCGGTGCTTTTCCCGATTGCCGAAATTGACGGCAAGCATTATGCGGATGGCTGCGTGACATCTCCGATACCGTTCCGGCGTGCCTTTGAAAAGGGCTGTGACAAGGTCGTGGTGGTTTCGACGCATTACCCCGGCGAAATCGTGACGGACTTCCGCAAGTACCGCGTGATTTTGAATCCGATGTTCAAGCGCAAGTATCCGGATTTCTTCCGTGCGCTCATGTTGCGTTACAAGCGTTACGAGAAGATGTTTGCCGAGATGGAAAAGCTCGAAAAATCTGGCAAGCTCTTGATTTTCCGCCCGGAAAAAGAAGTCTGCGACCTCTTTGCGACGGATCGTAACGAACTCGACGAATCCTACAACATGGGGCTTGAATACGCCAAGCGCCGCATGAACGACCTCAAAACGTTCATGGAAATCTAGTTTTACATTGTCACCCCGGCTTTTTTGCAATGTCACCCCGGCCACCGTGCCGGGGTCAGTATCTCGTATAACAAAAAACATCGCCTTGAATGTAAAACTTTCTTTACTAAATTTTGCAAAAATTGAAAACTTACAAAAATGTAAGTGTTTGCACTCTAGACCCTCGATTTTTAGCGAAAAAAAGCAATCAATAAAACTGATAAAAAACTAACTTACAAAAATGTAAGAAATTGAAGATTTTTACTCCTTTTTCACTTTTTCGGAGCACCCTTTACTATCTTTACAGACGTTAAAACATTAACAATCCAAACTCTCAACGGAGATACAAAAAATGGCAATCAAGAATGCTTACCTTCAGAAAGTCTATGACAAGGTCGTCGCCCGTGATCCGGACCAGGCCCTCTTCCACCAGGCTGTCCGCGAATTCCTCGAATCCCTCGACCCGGTCCTCGAACAGGACAAGTCTTGGGAAACCAACGGCGTGATCGACCGCCTCGTCGAACCGGAACGCGTGATCACTTTCCGCGTACCTTGGCTCGATGACAAGGGTAACGTTCAGGTCAACCGTGGCTACCGCGTGCAGTTCAACTCCGCCATTGGCCCGTACAAGGGCGGTATCCGTCTCCGTAACGAAGTGACGCTTTCCATGCTCAAGTTCCTCGGCTTCGAACAGATCTTCAAGAACAGCTTGACCACGCTCCCCATGGGTGGTGGCAAGGGCGGTTCCGACTTCG